>CAVFUK010000092.1:0-26485 GCA_963625535.1 Anaerovoracaceae bacterium
GCAGCAACAGGTCCTTCTTGCTCACATAGTTGAATATCGACTCCTTCTCGTTGAGCGCCAGTAGCCTCATCGGCACAGGCTTCTTCTCCTTGGTCAGCTCCGGCTTGGGGTTGGGCAGCAGACGCAGGTCCTCCATGTTGAGGTACTGGTAGCAGGGGGAGAGCTCGCTGTCGTCGATGCCGAACGCCTCGGTCAGATAGCGCAGGTAGTCGTCCGGCATCTGCTGGTCGTAGACGAAGCGGCAGACGGCGCCTATCTTGCGGCGTTTCACCTTCTTCTGCAGTTCCTTGGCAAGATTGGTCTTGCGAGTGATGACATCGTCGATGAAGATGTCCGCGTCGCGCGAGATTTTGAAGCAGTAGCGGCCCTCGATGTCGTAGCCGGGGAAGAGTTTGTGGATGTTCATCTTGATGATATCCTCGATGTACATCAGGTAGAAGTTGTCGTCCGGCGAGGGGAGCTCGATGAAGCGCGGCACCTTGCTGTAGGGGAGCTTCAGAATGAAGTATTCGTAGGGAGCGTCGGGGTCGTCGCGCAACTTTCCGCGCACGGTCATGTAGAGCCGGTTGTCGCGCAGAAAGGTGTGGATGACGTCCTTCTTCACCGGCACGGGCTGCAGGTAAGGGAATATCTCGTCGTCGAAATACTGGTGTATGAAGGGGAAGTGCATAGGGTGCACCTCGCGGTTCGACTGGTAGAAGTAGATGTGGAGTTTGGCCAGGTCCTCGATAACGTCCTGGTAGAGCTCCGTCCGCTTGGCTTGCTGGCGGCGCACCTCTTGGTCTATCTCCATCAGTGTCTGTCGGGCCTCCTCGCGGGTGTCCTCGTTCTCCTCGCGGGTGTAGCCGTTGGCCACGGCACGGAAGTCCGCCACGCGCACCCGATAGAACTCCTCGAGGTTCGACGAGTGTATGGAGATGAAGTTAATGCGCTCGTAGACAGGCAACTGTTTGTTCGCCGCCTCCAGCAGTACGAGATAGTTGAACGAGAGCCAACTGATGTCGCGCTTGAAATATTTATAGTCGTTTACCATGGTCACAGTTCTAAGGTCATCCCAAAAGTAGTACATTTGTGCGGAAATACAAAAGGATCATGAAAAGAATTGGATTATTATCGGACACGCATGCTTATTGGGACGAGCGTTACCTGAAGCATTTCGAGTGTTGCGACGAGATATGGCACGCGGGCGACATCGGCTCGCTGGAGGTGGCCGGGCGGTTGGCGGAGTTCCGACCCTTCCGTGCGGTGTATGGCAATGTGGACGGACAGGAGATCCGTGTGCGCTACCCGCAGGTGAACCGTTTCACGGTGGAGGGCGCGGAGGTCTTGATAAAACACATCGGCGGTTACCCGGGTAAGTACGACCCCACCATCGAAGGCACCCTGCTGGTGCATCCGCCCAAGTTGTTCATCAGCGGCCACTCACACATCCTGAAGGTGAAGTACGACAAGACGCTGGACATGCTCCACATCAACCCCGGTGCCGCCGGCATCTACGGGTTCCACAAGGTGCGCACCCTGGTCCGCTTCACCATCGATGAAGGCACCTTCAAGGACCTGGAGGTGGTGGAGTTGGCGGAGAAGAAGTGATGCCCAGAGATATCTGTCACAAAAATGGCAAATTTGTGTGACAATACAAGAAGGAGAATGTCATTGCCCCATGGGAAGAGGGTAGCGACATTCTCCTTGCAATCTTCATAGCCAATAAAAAGCTATACCTTCAATGTTTCTATGTTTGTATTAGAGTATCAAATTTTATCTATACCCACTCGGCACCCGGTGGCACCGAGTGGGTATTTCATGTAATCATCACGATTATTTCTGTTGGGCAAGGTTATTGAACCGCATCAGCGCTTCAATGAAATAATAGTCGGCATAGGTGAGCGGCACGTCCACCTCACCGTTCGACGGCTTATGGCCTACCCCATGCTTCAGGATGAAGTTGCCATTGGTGCCAGCCTCGGCCAGATACTCCGACGATGCCAGCGTGCGTACCTGACGCTCAGCTGTGCTGCGGTAGAGCTCCGCCTTCTCGGGGACATATTTGCTGAGTTCCACCAAGGCAGAGGCCATGATGGCTCCGGCGGAAGCGTCTCTCAGGTCATTGGGGATGTCCGGCGCATCGAAGTCCCAGTAGGGAATGCCGTCCTCGGGCAGCAGCGGAATCAGCAAGTCGGCCACATGCTTGGCCTGCTCCAAATAGCGGGTGGAGCTGGTCATGCGGTACATCATCGTGAATCCGTAGAGTGCCCACGCCTGACCGCGTGCCCACTTGGAGTTATCGCTGTATCCCTGCACCGTCTGTTTCTTGATGACCTCACCATTCTCGGGGTCGTAGTTCACAAGGTGATAGGTGCTATAGTCCGGACGGAAGTGGTTACGCATTGTGGTGTTGGCATGCGTGATGGCCACATTCTTCAGGTAGGGGTCATCGTAGTAGTTGCCCACCCACATCAGCAGTTCCAGATTCATCATGTTGTCGATGATGACGGGGAACTTCCACTTGTCGCGACTGAAGTCCCAACTGCGGATGGACCCGATGACCGGATTGAAACGTGAGGCCAAGGACATGGCACCATTGTGGAGCACGTCCAGATAGTTCTTGTTGCCGGTCAGCCGATAGCCATTGCCATAGCTGCAGAACAGTTGGAAGCCGATGTCGTGGTCGGTCTTCACATACTGCAGCGGAGCAAGTATCTCGGTGTGAGCCTGTGCCAGGTTCTTCAGTTCCTCGGAGCCGGTGTACTCGTAGAGATACCACAGCGTGCCGGGGTAGAATCCGCTACACCACCAGTTGATGTTGCTGGTGATGAGCTTGCCCTTCGCATAGCTGCGGGGGGCCTGCCCGTTCTCCAGCGTGGAGGCCATGTTGGTATATTGGACAGCAGCCCGCTCCATCACCTCCTTGGTGATCTGCTTCAGGCTCTTCTGCCGCTGCGCATTGGTCGCGGCGACCATGCACAGCAGCATCAGCAGGATAGTTACTTTTCTCATAGGCTATTATTTTTGGTCTTTAGAGAATGTGGTAGTAAATACTCTCGATTCGGAAGCACCCATGTTGGCCTCGAAGCCTACCATGGTGACGCCGGTGTTAGCCGCATCCAGTTTGTGGGTGCCTTTGGCTGCCCAGGTCTTCAGGGTGAAGGCGTTGTTGTTCTTCTCCTGCACGTTGAGGTAGAGGGTCTTGCCATTCTGCGTCAGCTTGATGCAGTGGTCGTTCACAATCTCCGGTGTGGCAGGTGTAGCCATGGCCCAGAGCACGGTAGGAGTCTTGCCTGCGCGGCTCTTGATCTCGTCGGTCATCACCAGGTCCATGTCGCTACCGTTCTGCACAAACTCAGCGGTACGCAGAGGAGCGTCCACATCGTAGTCACTACCATATCGGTTGGCGGCGAAGCATTCGAAGCGGGCACCGAGTTTGTCTCCGAGGCTGTTCATATAGTCGGTCTTCAAGAAGGCTTTGCCATGGTAATGATGGTTATTGCCATTGATGGTAATCACGTTGTGGCTGTAGTTGTTGAGACGGAAGATGCTCCAGCGGGTTGAGCTCTGACTCATGTTCCAGAGGTCGACGCCGCCGGTCTCGAGTGCGGTGTAGTCCTGCTTGCCCAAGTCCATAGCCCAGCGTTCGCCGTAGGCATCGTACACAAAGGTACCACCGTCCATGTGGGCATGGCTGGTATCGGAGCGGCCACCCTTCATACCGAAGTATTTATCGGTGTCGGAGTAGGTCCAATCGGTATGTATCAAGACAACCGGAGTGGTTCCGTCGCCCCACCAGATCTGCTTCTTAGGAGCGGAAGGGGTGGTAGTCACCTGGTCGGGGTTCATCAGTGCCATGACGATAGGCAACAGACGACGCTCCTCGAACTTGGCGCTGTAGCCGCCATTCTCCAACAGACGGAGCTCGTTGAAGAGCAACGAGTTGTCGTTCTGCTTCTTGGCAAACCACCACATAGGCAACTTGGGTTCCTCGGGTTCGGTGCAGTCGGAGTAGTTGAAGCTCTTGCCCGTGGTGCCGGCCATGAACAGCATATACTCCGCTGTCTTCAGGAATCCGGCGGTGGACTCTGACAAGCCGTTGTCCGTACCGAAGACTTTCTCGAGAGCGGCAATCAGGATGACCTGGTAGGTCGTTCCGTAGCCCCAGTACATGTAACCCTCGGGGTAATCGCCATAGGTACCGTAGCAGGTCATGCCTTTACTCTTGTTGCTGTTGAAGCACTGCTCGATGATCTCCACAGCGCGGCTCTTGTTCTTCTCGTAGGTAACGAGGGCAGCGGCCAACAGACCACCGTTGCAAACCTGGTTCCAGTTGGTGGTGGAGTTGAGGAACTGTCCGGAGTAGGTAGCGTCCGTAGCGGTCTTGAAGGCATAGTTCTCCAAGGCGTTGCGTGCCATCTGACGGGTCTCGGGCTTCAGGTCATCGTAGAGCCAGTCCAAGCCGATGGCCACAGCCAACGCCATCTCACCTACGTCCAGATAGTGGGTCGGGTTCCAGTCCGTGAAAGAGCAGACGGCCCGCATGTCTTTCTCCACTTGAGTAAGATAGGTGTAGTTGCCGGTCATCCGGTAGCCGTAGGCCAGGTGGCACATACGCTCCAGGGCGTTACGGGAGACGGTGAGCAAGCGCTTGCCGTCCTTCTTGTAGGTCAGCGTGGTAGCTCCGGCGAACTCCTTGTTACACCGGCTGATGATGATCTCATGAAGTTTCTTCATGGTCTCGTTGGTGGTCACTTGCTGCTTCAGGCGAGTGAAGTCGTCGCTGTTGAGGAGCAAGCGCGGGTGGCCACTTATCTTTGAATAGTCAAACAGGCCCGTCGGGGTGGCGGATGTGTCGTCCGCTGCCTCATCGGTAGAATCTTCGGTATCCGTTTGCGGATAGACGGGCTTCTCTATCACAGGAATGCTTTCGTCGCAACCGGTGAAGAAAAGCAGTGCCCCGCTTACGAGCAGGCCACTTAACAATGTGTTTATTCTCATAGTCTTCTCACTTTATAGTTCGGTCAAGTTTCACTTTTATGGTTATCTTCTCGTTCGGATTCAAGGCGATGTCGTACCCCACACGGCACGATCCCCAGTTGTTGTAGTCGTAGGCATGGGGCGGAGTGTTGTCCCAGATGTGCAGGTTCACCGTGCGCGGGGAATCTATCTGGAGGGTCATCTGCTTGTCTCCTTCGGTCAGCACGATGGTATGGTCGTCCACTATCTTAGGCGATGTGGGCGTGCTCATGGTCCATCGGATGGTGGTCGCACTGTCCTTATTCTCGATGTAGTCCGTCACCACGAGGGCTTTGTCGGGCGAGAGCAACACAGTGCGAATGGCTTGGTTCACAGCGTCTCCGAGGGTGGAGGTTAAGTCTACCTTGGCACCTTTGTTGCCTTGTTCGTCGGTAAACTGAGTGAGGTCGGCAAAGCCTTTCACCTGCTGGTTCTGTCCGTCGATGGTGAGTGTGTTGTGCACACTGCTGCCTATGCGGAACACCTGCCAGCGCTGAGAGTTCTGCTGCATGTTCCACAGGTCCACGCCTTTGCTCTCGAGACTGTAGTAGTCCTGCATGCCGAGGTCCATGGCCCAGCGTACACCGTCCCGCTCGTAGATGAAGGAGCCGGCATCCATGTGCGCGTGGGAGTAGGAAGCGCTACCGCCCTTCACACCCAGGTAGGTGTCGTTGGGCGAGTTCCATCCTTCGCGATAGACGTAAACGGGGTTCTTGCCACGGTTGTACCAGACGTTGCCTTGCGGAGCGGTCACCTTGTCGAGGTCCAGGCGCGAGGCGAATATGAGCAGGCAGGGCAGGAAGCGCTCCTCGAGGTACTCACCAAACTCCAGGTTCACATCGTTGAGGTATTGCTTCTCGAGCCACAGCAGCGACGGGTCGTTGGCCCGTTGGGCAAACCAGTACATCATGATGTTGCCGTATGCCTTGGGGCTGCAGTCGGAAAAGTTGAAGCACTTGCCGGTCGGGGCCGTCATGTACTGCACAAACTGTGCCGACTTCAGGAAACCGGGAGAGTCGCTCAGCCCCGCATCGTTGCCAAAGGAGTTGATGAGGGCATCGCAGAGCAGCACCTGATAGGTGGTGCCGTAGGACCAATAGCCAAAGCCTTCGGGGTAGCCACCGTCGGGCGCATAGCACTCCAAGGGGAGCGATATGGTCTGTAGGGCCTTGTCGATGATGGCTTTGGCCTCGTCGGGCTCGCTCTCGTAGATAGCCAACGCGCCGTTGACAAGTCCGCCATTGCACACTTGGTTCCAGTTGGTCTTCGAACGATAGAAACCTGCGTCCTTGGTTCGGGAAGCGGCAAACGCCTTCTCCACGATAGCTTGGCGTACCTTCTTCTTGGTGGATGCCGAGAGGTCCTTGTAGAGCCAGTCGTAGCCGATGGCCAGTCCGAAGGTCATCTCGCCCACATCCAGGAAGTGCGACGGATTCCAGTCCGTGAAGGCTGCCGCCGCCAGCATCTCCTTCTCGGCGCGCTTCAGATACTCCTTCTTGCCGGTCATGCGGTAGGCATAGGAGAGGTAGAAGACGCGGTTGAGCACCGTACGTGAAACTGCCAGGAGTCGCTTGCCCTCCTTCTTCCGGATGGAAACAGGTTGGGTCAAGGCCGAATCGCAGTAGTTCAGTATACGCTGATGGAATGCCTGCAGGTTCTTGTTCTTTTCCATCACTTCGCGGACAGCCTGCTCCTGACCCGCCTTCATGAGGAGTCGGGGGTGCAAGGGAATCCGGTCGTAATCGAAGCCCTGAGCGGGGGCATGTATCATGCCCCCAATCAGAACAAACAATATAATGATTAGTTTTTGTCTCATTCTCGTTTATTTATTAGTAGTTCCAACCCTCGGTCTGCTTCAGGTTCGGATTCTTCTGAGTCTCGGTCAAAGGTACAGGCCATGTGGTCATGTAGTCTTTGTAGTACCACTTACCGCCGGTAACCTTACCCCAGAAGGCTTTCACGCCACCGGTCTCTTGGTTCTGGAACTTCATCTGCTTGTAGGTTCCCCAACGCACTTCGTCGAAGTAGTTGATGCCCTCCAGACAGAGCTCCACACGGCGCTCGTAGCGGATGCGCTCGCGCATGTCCTCCTTAGCTGTCACGGTGTTGTAGCCCGTTCCGCCCTTGGTCAGGAGCGGCATGCCGGCACGCTGACGAATCACGTTGACGGCAGCGATGGCATCGTCCAGACGACCTACCTCGTTCAGAGCCTCAGCATAGTGGAGCCAGATGTCGGTGTAGCGGAGCAAAGGCCAGTCGCAGTGGCAGTGTACACGGTCTACGTAACGTCCCTTCTCGGTCTCGTTGTACTTTCTGTAGATGTAGTAGCCAGCGCCACGTTTGTCGTGCCACATGTCGCCACCGTCTTTACCACGGTTCAGATAGGGCCAGCGGAGCACTTTGTCCTGCATCTGCACACCACTATTATAATAAGGACTGTAGCAGTTGGCCGTAGCGTACGGGGTGATGACGGTCTGTTGCAGACGCGGGTCACGGTTCTCATAAGCCTTCTTGATGCGGGCCTCGTTGCCGGAGTTGAGGTAATACTGGTTCATGATGGCCTCACCCACACGCTTCGTGGCGTCCGTGTAGGCACTGGCGTTCGACTTCAGATTGTCGCGCAAGAAGAATACCTCGCGTTGAGACTCGGTCAGAGCGTCCCAACCGGGCAAGTAGTCCTCCCACTTGAACTCTGAACCATCGGCGTTGCGGTAGTAGTTGACAAAGTCAGGTGAAGGCATAATCTCTGTCCAGCAGTCGTAGTGGTCGCGGGCACCTACCATCAGCTGGAAGTTGTCGCAGTAACCGGTGGACTCGTCGAACTGCAAGGGGAAGATCATCTCCTTGTTCTTCTCGTTCTCGTACTTGAAGAAGTCGATGTACTTGCCGTCCCACAATCCGTAGCCACACTTACTTACCTCTTCGAAGTCCTTGATGGCAAGGTCGTACTGCTCTTTCCACAAGTAGATGATACCACGCAGAGCGTAGGCAGCGCCCTTGGAAGGACGACCGTAGTTGGTTGTCAGTGTGTTGTTGGCCAGATACTCGTTGTTGATGCAGTCGGTCAGGTCGTCGATGCAAACCTGCCAAACCTCGTCGACCGTGGAGGCACCACGATAGGCCTCGCTACTGTTGATAGGCTCCAGGTAGATGGGCACTCCCTTGAAGAGGAGATTCATACGGCAATAGAAGAAGGCGCGCAAGAACTTGCACTCGCACATGAGGCGCTGATATTTAGCCTCGTCGAGGTTTGCCTTGTGGAGGTTGGCGATGGCGTCGTTACAACGGTGGATACCCTCGTAACCGAATTTCCATTCCTTGGAGAACCAGGAGTAACCCGCGCTCGGGGCGGAAGACACCAGGACATCGGTGTTCAAGTAATACGTACTGCAGAAGCCGATGACCTCAATTCCTTGGCGGTTCAGACCCGGGTCGGAGGAGTTGTTGGGGTTAGTGGTGGTCATGGTTTTGGTGTACATGACATCGTAGATACCGGCCACACCTTTGTCTGCCAGGTCTTCTGTGGTCCACATACTACCCGTAGAGATTTTATCGTAGGGGGTAGTATCAAGCATATCCGTGCATCCTTGCAACATGATGCTACCGATGGATAGACAAGCTATTATAAATCGTTTCATAATTCATTCATTTAAAGTTGTTTCTTAATAGAACTTACAGCGACAATTGTACGCCGAAGGCAAACTGCCGGGTCAAAGGATAGGTAACGGATGTACCCAACTCAGGATCGAGGCCGGGGAAGTCGGTGATGGTCCACAGGTTCTCGCCCGACACGTAGAGTCTCAGCTTCTCAACAAAGAACTTCTTGGTGAGGTTGGTCGGAAGGGTGTATCCCACCTGTACGTTCTTCAGTTTGATGTAGTCGCCCTTGTACAACCAGAAGGTGCTGCTTGCGTTGTTGGCGCGCTGTGTGTTGTCGGTCAAGCTCGGATACAAGGCGTTGATGTTCGTACGTGCGTCGTCCGGATTCTCGGGATCGTAGAAGTAGTGGTTGTTGGCCACACGCTCGCTGATGCCGTAGCCGTTCTTGGTCTCGGTACCATTGTACTGAGCGTGGTTCCAGTAGAGGTCGAAGCCTGCGCAACCTGCCCACAGCATGTAGAAGTCGAAGCCTTTGTATGCGGCAGAGAGGTTGAAACCGAAGTTGTACTTAGGCATCGATGACGTGCCTGTGAAGTTCAGGTCGTGGGTGTCACCGTAGTCGCCGTCGCCATTGGCATCGGCATAGATGAGGTCGCCATACCACAACGAGCTCTTGGAGACTGTGCTCACACCCTTGAATGTGTATCCGTCGGCAATCATGGCCTTTACCCATGCCATATCGGACTCCGTACGAATCATACCGTCCTTCGGACCGGCGTTGATGTCGGGTTTGCCCTCGGTGTAGGAACCGTCGCCATGATAGAGGCTTCTGACATAGTATTCACCCAGCATTCTGCCCTCCACGATGACACCATTGAATCCGCTTTGTGCCACGTCGCCGTAGTTGCTGTAGAAGGTAGTGGGATTGCCGTTCTCGTCA
Organism: Anaerovoracaceae bacterium; assembly: GCA_963625535.1. Classification (GTDB taxonomy): domain Bacteria; phylum Bacteroidota; class Bacteroidia; order Bacteroidales; family Bacteroidaceae; genus Phocaeicola_A. Next base: position 9,542 of record CAVFUK010000092.1, read on the forward strand.
TATTCCCAATGCTTGTCGAGTTTACCTTTGTACTTCACAACCTTATTCTTGTTGAAGGAGAAGTTACCACCAATCTTATAGGTGAAGTCCTTGATGCGGTCCTGCCATGCGAGGGAGAACTCGATACCGTTGTTGCGTACCTTGGCGATATTCTCGGTAGCACCGGTCACCTTACCCATGGTCAAGGGAATGGTCGGGGTGAACAAGATGCCGCTAGTGAGTTTGTTGTACCACTCTACCTCACCGGAGAGGCGGTTGTTGAAGAAACCGAAGTCGATACCGATGTTGGTGGTAGTGGTTGTCTCCCACTCGAGTGCGCTGTTGCCTTGTTTGGTGACAGCCATACCTGTGGTCGGCGTGCCGTCCAACACTACCTTATTAGTAGCATAGCTGGCTTGCCAGTCGTAGTTGCCGGAGGCATTGTTACCCATCTTACCCCAAGAAGCGCGGATCTTCAAGTTGGAGAGATAGTCCTTAGCAAAGCTCATGAACTTCTCTTCGTTGATGCGCCAACCTGCTGAGAACGAGGGGAACAGACCCCAACGGCTCTCGGGAGAGAATCTCGATGAGCCATCGTAACGTACGTTGGCCTCGAACAGATAGCGTCCCTTGAACGCGTAGTTGAGACGACCGAAGTAAGAGATGAGCGCCCAGTCTGTCTCGGAACTGCTGGTGGCGTTGAGCTCGGTAGCTGTGTTCAGCAGTGTCAATCCCCAGTCGGCCATACCTTTACGGGTGGCTGTGAAGGAGCTCTCTTTCAAGTAAGAGGTGGTGAAACCTGCCAGAACGCCCAGGTCATGATCCTTGGCAATGGTGGTGTTGTAACGGGCCAGAATCTCGGAGTTCTTGCGGATTCTCTTATAAGAGGAGTTGTAGATGGAGGCATTCTCCAGCGCGCTCTCGCTGACACTCTCGTTGGTCACATAGTTCCACTGACCATTGGGGATGCCCCATGTGGCATAGTCGAGCCAATCGGGAGCGTAGTTGTAGCTGGCCTCGATGGAGAGTCCCTTCATCGGGCTGATGATACCATAGAGGGTGAAGTTACCACGGAACTTCTTGTCATATCCCGCACGGGCCATCTGATAGAAGATGTTGTTGGCGTTGGTAGACTCCTCGGTAGCAGCCGGTTGGCCCCACTTGTTGGTCTCGCCAGGATAGACACCCGGAGTGGTGATGGACAGATACTCGAATCCACGGCTGACATTGGTCAGACCATAGTGTTCCTTCAAGCCATTGAGTCGTGTTCCGATGGACAACCAGTTGTTGACCTTCATCTCGATATTGGCACGGAACTGGAACTGCTCCTGTCCGGAGTCCATACCTTTCTTATTCATGATGCCGTCGGTGTCATAGTATCCCAAGGAGAGGAAATACTTGGCCTTGTCGCTGCTGCCGGACACTGACATGTTGTGTTTCTGAGAGAAACCTGTACCCATGATCTCGCTGAACCAGTCGGTGTTAGGGTAAGCCATGTAGTTAGGCATACCATATTCATTGGTTCCGTTGGGGTTCTTCTGAGCCTCGCGCCAAGCCTCGATGGTGGCGTCGCCGAAGACGTGGGCTTTGTCCATGTTGTCGCAACCCTCGTTGATGAGTTCCATGTGGCGAGCATAGTCGCTGACCAGCTTCAGCTTGTTCTGCGGCTCGAGGAAGGAGGCGTAGAACGAGTAGTTGACCTTGGTCTTGCCCTCACCCTTCTTCGTGGTGACGAGGATTACACCGTTGGCGGCACGCGATCCGTAGATGGCTGCCGAAGCGGCATCCTTCAGCACGGTGATGCTGGCGATATCCTCGGTATTCACATTATTCATATCCCACTCGATACCATCGACCAGCACCAACGGGTTGTTGGAGTTCATGGTACCCAAACCTCTGACGCGGATGGTGGCGCCCTGTGAACCGGGTTTACCGGAGCTCTGTTGCACCTGCACACCGGCAGAGAGTCCGGCCATGGCGCTGGAGGCGTTTGTGATGGGTCGGCTCGACATCTCCTGGTCGAAGTTCACCGTGGAGACCGAACCGGTGAGGTTCACTTTCTTCTGGACACCGTATCCTACGACCACCAACTCGTCGAGAGCCTCAGCCTTAGGATAGAGGGTAACGTTGATTTTTGTTTTGGATTTGTCTACAGCGATGGTCTGCGAGTCGTAGCCGATGTAGCTAAACTGGAGTTTGTTGCCCGCTGTGACTTGGATGGTGTACTCACCATTCAGGTCTGTTGTCGTTCCGCTACCTGTTCCTACAACCGAAACAGCAGCTCCCGGCAAAGGATAGTTACTCTCGTCAGTAACCACTCCCGAAATCTTTATTTGCTGCGCATACATCGTCAGGCATTGCAGAGCAAATAGAGCCAAAAATAAGATGTGCTTTTTCATAATAAATTAAATTTGACAATTGATTTAACACTACTATTCACCAGAAACCACACCCGGGGACTCGCGGCCATTGCCGTCCCCGCAATCGGACCCGTCCGGACGAGTGTGACAGGCACAAGCCCTAGCCACTCGAATCCCCTAGGTGTGGAAATGATGGACGATGCAAAATTATGCAGAACCCCACAACAGGAATAGTCCGATTGCGTAAAACAATAACACTTTCAGCATGGGGCGGAAGAGGGGAAGTGGACGAATAGTTCAAACTGGTCAAGTTAGATACATATCTGGTCATATTCAGGAAAAGAGCGGCGAAAGATGAAAATATGGCCTATATTTGCGTATCGCAAATCTATAGACGACATGAATTGTTTTCTTCGCATACTAGTATCGGTCGTGGCAGTGGCACAGACATTCTCGCTCTGCGCACAGACCTTCTCCGTCATGAGGAAGTACGACGTTAAGAACGGACTCTCCGACAATACGGTGAGGAGCATCCTGCAGGACTCCACCGGGTACATCTGGCTGGGCACCAAGGATGGAGTGAACCGCTTCAACGGAAGTGAGTTCGTGAAGTTCGCCGGCTCGGCCAACCCGTCGGACAACACCCTCATAAACGTGCTGAAGCTGCACCCGCACAGCAACAAGAAGGATGTGTGGACCGCCACCACGGATGGACTCTACCTGTTCGACACACAGACGAACCGGTTCACCCTGTTCGACAAGAAGACGGACGAGGGCATCGGCATAGAGCGAAGCGTGAACTGCCTCTGCTACGACGACGACGGGCAGCTGTGGATAGGCACGGCAAGAGGACTGTTCGTCTACAACGAGCAGAGCGGACAACTGCGGAGGTACACCCGGTTGCAGGCAGACCCTGCGTCGCTCCCCGACAATCAAGTGATATCCCTCTTCAAGGACTCGTCGGGCACGCTATGGATAGGCACCCGCAACGGCATAGCCCGATACAAGAAGAAACCCGACAACTTCGCGGTCTACCGACTGCGACAACGCACCGACACCTCTAACCCCTTCGAGATAAGCAGCATCATGGAAGCCTCCGACGGAGAGATATGGGCGGGCACCCGCTACGACGGACTGCTGCACCTGGACCAGTCGAACGGCACCCTCACGGCTTACCCTGTGGCGACGACCCGGCACGACAATACCTGGATCAGGGCCATCTTCCAGTATAGTCCGGGCCTCTTCTTCATAGGAGCGGAGGACGGACTCTTCATGTTCCGCCCGCAAGAGAAGTCGCTGCAAAGGTTGGAGGCGTTCAACGCCAAGAGCATCTACTCCTTCAGCCGCGACCGCGAAGGCGGTGTGTGGGTGGGCACCTACTTCGACGGCATCTACTACATCTCGCCGCAAAGCAACAGCATCAAGTGGTACTACGAGGACAGCAAGCAGAACTCCCTCTCGGGCAACGCCGTCAGCCAGTTCTGCGAGGACCCCGACGGGAACCTGTGGATTGCCACAGAGAATGGCGGACTGAACTACTTCAACACCCACACCGAGACCTTCACGCACTACAAGGCGACCGGCTCGACAGCAAGCATCAGCTACAACAACATCCACGCCTTGATGCTGGACGACCAGCAACTGTGGATAGGCACCTTCTCCAAAGGCATCGACATCATGGACCTGCGGACACACACCATCGTGAAGAACTATCAATATCGCCTCAACGACTCCACCTCCATCCCCAACAACTACGTCTTCTCGCTCTACAAGAACCGGCGGGGAGAACGCTTCGTCGGCACCATGGGAGGATTCTGTCAATACATCCCCGAGACCGGCAAGTTTCACCGGTTCAAGGAGATGGGATACCTATTTATATATGATATGCTGGAGGACAGCAACGGGTGGCTGTGGATTGCCACCAAGGGCGACGGCGTGTGGCGCTACGACAGCCAGACGCGGAAGTTCAAGAGCTACCGACACTCCGCCGACGACGAGACCTCGCTGGGCGACAACCGCGTGGTGCGCGTCTACATCGACCGCAAGGGACAACTGTGGTTCTGCATGGAGGGCGGCGGCATCTCGCGCTACGACTACAACACCGACTCCTTCGTGAACTACGACTACCGGAAGAAGCTGCCCAGCCACGTCATCTACGGAATGCTGGACGACAAGGACGGCAACCTGTGGCTGTCGTCGAACTACGGACTCATCGAGTACAACCCGCTGACCGAGGAGTCGAAGCTCTACACCCACGAGGACGGACTGCAGAGCAACCTGTTCAACACCCGCTCGTCGCTGAAGACCTCCGCGGGGCTGTTCTACTTCGGAGGCGTGGAAGGTTTCAACTGCTTCTCGCCCGACCGTCTGTACACCAACACCGTGAAGCCGACCGCCGCCATCGCCTACATCCGGCTGCACGACAGCAGGGTAAGCGACGAGGCACAGGTGATAAACATAGGCCGGCAACAAGAGTTCTCGGTGAACTACCACATCTCCTCGTTCGAGATAGGCTACGAATGCCTGAGCTTTGTGGCCCCGTCGAAGAACCGCTACGCCTACAAGATAGAGGGTGTGCACGACGACTGGGTCTACACGGACAAGCACTCCGTCACGTTCGTCGACTTGCCCTCGGGCACCTACCGGTTCCGCTTGAAGGTGGCCAACAACGACGGCGTGTGGAGCGAGAACCCCTGCTACATAGACCTGCACATAGAAGCTCCGTTGTGGGAGACCGCCGGTGCCAAGTTCGTCTACTCCCTACTCCTGCTAGGCGTGGCCTATCTGCTGATGCTCAGCTACACGAAGAAGCAACAGAAGAAGCGGAAGCGTGAGAAGGAAGAGATGGAGATGATGATGGAGAAGGAGATGTACCGCTCGAAGATTCAGTTCTTCACGAACGTGGCCCACGAGATAAAGACGCCGGTGAGTCTGATAAAGGCACCGCTGGAAGCGGTCATGGAGTCCGGCCAATGGAACGAGGACACTGAGTCGAACCTCACCGTCATCCGGCAGAACACCGACCGCTTGCTGGAGCTCATCAAGCAGTTGCTGAACTTCCGCAAGGTGGACCAGGAGGGTTTCAAGCTGTCGTTCAGCGAGGAGGACATCATCCCGCTGTTGAATGGCATCATCAAGCGCTTCTCCTCCTCGTCGCCCTCGGTGACCATACACACCGACTTCCGGCAGGAACACCTATTATATAATGTAGATACGGAAGCGCTGACGAAGATTGTCAGCAACCTGCTGACCAACGGGTTCAAGTATGCGCGCACGGGCATCTGGGTATCCGCTGGCGAAGTGGAGGTGGACGGCAGTCCTATGCTGGAGATTAGTGTGGGCGACGACGGACCGGGCGTGTCGGAGACGGAATCGGCCAAGATATTCGAGATGTTCTACCGCTCGAAGAACAACACCTCGTCGGAGACTGGCTTCGGCATCGGGCTGAGCCTGGTGAAGTTGCTCGTGGACAAGCACGGCGGAACGATTGAGGTCGGGAAGAGCAGCCAGGGAGGATTCCTCATTACCATCCGCCTGCCAAAGATAGAGGCCAGTGCACCTAAGCAGACGACCAGCCCCTCTCCTACCCCCAGTGAGCACGAGTCCACTGGCCATTACGAGCTGGGCGACTGCAACCTGTTGATTGTGGAGGACACCCACGACATGCTGGAGTTCCTGATGAAGAACCTCGGCTATAACTACAACGTATTGGGTGCCACGAACGGCAAGGAGGCGCTGAAGATATTGCAGAACAGCACAGTGGACATCATCATCAGCGACATCGTGATGCCCGAGATGGACGGCTTCGAGTTGCTGAGCGCCGTGCGTGCGGACAAGATGCTGTGCCACATCCCGTACATCCTGTTGTCGGCACAGAACTCGGTGAACTCCAAGATTACCGGCTTGGAGTATGGAGCGGACGCCTACATCGAGAAGCCATTCTCGCTGAGCCACATCAAAGCGACGATAGACAACCTGCTGAAGAACAGGAAGGTGCTGTTCGAGCGTTTCGCCAACATGACGAGTCTGGAGTATGGACAAGGAGAGATTAAGCGGTCGGACTTCGAGTGGTTGGAGCAGGTGAACAACATCATCATTCAGAACTTCACCAACGAGAGTTTCACCGTCGACACGCTGGCCTCGGAGATGGCCCTCAGTCGCTCGAACCTGCAGCGTAAGCTGAAAGGAGTGACTGGTTTGCCACCTATTGATTACATCCGCCTTGTCCGTCTGAAGTCCGCCGCGCAGTACCTGAAAGAGGGTAAATACCGGGTAAACGAGGTCTGCTACCTAGTAGGCTTCAGCAACCACTCCTACTTCGCCCGCTGCTTCCAGAAGCAGTTCGGCGTGCTGCCCAAGGATTACATGAAGGGGAAATGAGGGCTCCATATAGACAATACTTTGCAATACAATATTCTCGAGCTATAACGAATTTACCATTGAGATAGGGGTCTATTGGCAACGAGGGCAGACGATATCTCTGTTCAAAGTCTTTGAACACATGTTTAATGACTTTGTACATGTGTTTAAAGTCTTTGAACACACGTTCAATGACTCTGAATAAAGATATGGAAAATTGGCGTAGAATATTTCATTTGATGGGATTGACAAATCAGTCGGTATGCGGAACGCTTTGTGTATCATTGGTTCCGAGTCCCTTACGCCACTGCAAATATACTACATTCGGTGCGTAGATCCAAGGGGAATAGAGGATTCCTCCGAAGCGAGGCAATGCGCCGCGGACTTGCAACCGCAGGTTTTGCCCTAGGCGTAAAAACGATTCAAGAGGAGCATCCAGCCATTGGCGGGACTACTCCTCTTGAACGCTATATAGAAGTTTACCTATTTAATGTTGGGCTCCTCCAGTCCAAGACCTTTCTTCTTGTCCACCACCTTGAGGACGAAGCCAAGGATGAGGGCGGCTACGCCCAGACAGGCGAGCATCACCAACGGAGCGGTGTAGTCGTAGGAAACGGCGGCTTGCTCGGGACTGATGAGTCCGTTCTGCAGATCGGACACCAGTTGCGGGTTGGTCTTGTCGAGCACTTTACCAATCAGCAACGGGAAGAGCCAGAGGCCGATGTTCTGAATCCAGAAGATGAGGGCGTAGGCGCTACCGATAATCTTGGCGTCCACCAACTTAGGCACGCTGGGCCACAACGAGGCGGGAACGAGTGAGAAGCTGGCACCCAACACCAGGATGGTGATGTAGGCCACCACGACTCCACCTACGGCATTGCCCTTGAACTCCGGCAACACGAAGGCAAAGGTGAGGTGACACGCTATCAACAGTACGGAACCGAGGACAAGCATGGAAGCGGCCTTTCCCTTGTGGTCAACATAGTTGCCGAGAATCGGGGTGATGCCGACAGCCAACAGCGGGAACACGGCAAAGATGGTCTCGGCGCTCTGGCGCATATAGCCCATGTAGCAGAACACCACGAGAGCCACAACGGCTACCACGAGGAGGCTATACTGGAGGCTCTTCTTCTTGCAGAAGTTGCTGGCGAAGGCAGCGGCGGCAACCACCAACATGATGATGTACTGAATGATGGTCACCGTGTTGGTAGCCCAGAACGAGTCGGGCGACACCTCGGTGAACTCGAGGTTACACTGCAACATGTTGACGGCATACTTCTGGAAGGGGAAGATGGCGGAATAGTAGAGCACGCAGAGCAGAGCTACCAACCAGAAGCCACTGCTGGTGAGGATGCTGCCCAGGTCGCTAATCTTGAAGGGATCGTCCTTCTCCTCAGCCTCGCCAGTCTGCGCGTCGAGTTTCTTGTCCATGAAGAAGTAGACGATGAACATGATGAGGGCGATGAGCAACAGTATCACGCCGAAGGCTACGGAACGGGACACGTCGACGACGCCGCCCAGCTTGGCGAATACCGGCGAGAATATCATGCAGGTGGCGACACCCAAGCGGGCCAACGCCATCTCGGAACCCATGGCCAAGGCCATCTCACGGCCTTTGAACCACTTGACGATACCGCGCGACACGGTGATGCCAGCCATCTCCACACCGCAACCGAAGATCATGAAGCCCACAGCGGCGAACTTGGCCGAGGCAGGCATGCCGGCGTAGAACGGCGAGATGCCCAGCTCATCGAATCCGGGGATATAGTTGAGGTTGTTGGTGAACCAAGCCTCCAAGCCACTGCCCTGGAAACCTTCGGTCACAGCGTACCAGTTGATGGTGGCGCCCACCAACATGACGGCACCGGATAGGATGGCCGTGAAGCGGACACCCATCTTGTCGAGGATGATACCGGCGAAGATGAGGAAGAAGACGAACACGTTGAGGAAGGTCTCAGAGCCCTGCATGGTGCCGAAAGCGGTGGAGTCCCAGCCACGGGTAGCCTGCATCAGGTCCTTGATTGGAGAGAGGATGTCCATAAAGATGTATGAACAAAACATGGCCGAAGCCAGCAGCAAGAGGGCTGTCCACCGGATGGAGGGCACGTCTCTTAGCAATTTTGTAACTTTTTCTGTCATAGCTATAGTATTGATGTTTCTAATTGTTTCGCAAAGATAGTGCAAATCGGATGCAGAACGCCAAGCTTAGCTGAATATTTTGCCACCGCAAGGGTTATCTTGCCCGCAGCCTGTCGCAATGTTAATAAATCGCCGGACAGGGACTTTTTCTCGCATATTATTGTACATTATGCCTAAAAGACGTACTTTTGCATCATAATTAAGTTGCTGATAACAAAAGTACGAAAGTATAACATCAAAAACATTCTAATTATGAAAAGAACAAAATTGAGCGCCGCATGCGTGGCTTTGGCCGGAACGATGATTCTGTCCTCTTGTATTGGTTCATTCAGTCTGACAAACCAGGTTCTCGACTGGAACAGGTCTGTATCCAACAAATTCGTGAATGAGTTGCTCTTCATCGGTATGCACATCATTCCCGTGTACGAAATCACTTGCTTGGCCGACGTTATCGTGCTCAACACCATCGAGTTCTGGAGTGGCGATACTATGGCTCAAGGCACTACCAAAGAGGTGAAAGGCGAGGACGGCAACTACATCGTCACCACTACAAAGGACGGTTACTCCATCAACAAAGAGGGTGAGGACCAGGCTGTAGAGTTGACTTTCAACAAGGAGAACCAGAGCTGGAACGTTGTGTACGACGGCGAGACATACGAGGTGCTGAAACTCAACGAGAACGGTACTGTTGACTTGAACCTGCAGAACGGCTCATACATGAACCTGAACATGGATGCAACAGGCATCATGGCTGCCCGTCAGGCCGCTATGGGTTCTATGTACGTGGCTCGTTAATAGAATACTGACACAGAATACTGAGTAGGAGGTAAATGCTAGTCATAAGGCATTTACCTCCTATTTTCGTGTTTACAGGTCGTTGATTTCCTCGGCTGAGAGCCCAGTGTATTTGACAATCAGGTCTATTGGCATGCCGTCGGCTTTCAGATTCTTAGCAATCTGAAGTCTTCCCGCAATCATGCCTTCTGCCATACCTTCGGCCTTGCCTTCAGCTTTACCATCGGCACGTCCTTCCTTCCTGGCCGTATCGATGACGTCGTTTTGAACCATGATGGCACTCATGTGGCGATAGTAATCGGCGCGCTCGGTCTGGTTCATGCGCATCACTTGCAGACGTTGCTTCGCCTCCTGCAATCCCGGTGTTGTGGTGTCGTCCTTGATGCGTCCGTTCTTGATGTAGTCAATCCATTCCTCCAGCGGAGTCTTTGCCACTTTGTTGAACTCGTTGACGCGTATGAGATAATACTCCGGGAAGATCTCCTCCGGTGTCTTCATCTCGAGCGCCTCTTTTTCCCTGGACGTTATCTTCAACTGGTCATGGGTGTGCACCCCAATGAAGTTGGTGCAGCCATGGTAGAGGTAGTCGGAGCCATGTCCGAGGTCGAAATATATGATACTGATGGAGTATACCTTCTTCACGTGGTCGTAGCGTTCACCAAGATGGATATGTTCCGTGATGGCCTTAGCCACTCCATAGAGTATCCGCTCGAGATAGTAGACCTCACGAGTCAGCTGCACCTCGATGATGATAATCTCCCCCTTGCTGTTCTCCGCCTTGATGTCCACGCGGTTGAACTTGTCGGCAGGGTCCTCCTGGTTGCTCTCACTCTCCAGTATCTGCTGCACTTTCACGGGTTCCTCGAGCAGCACTGTCAGCAAGCCTTCCAGCACACCAAAGTTCGCCTTGTCGCGTAGCATCCGCTTCATGGCCCAGTCAAACCGTATGTATTTGTCGTCGTCCATCGTTCGTGACTTTTAATGTTTATGATGCATCTTATTATATATCACACGCAAAGATAATGCAAATCGAAGGCAGAACAACAAGCCCGCTTGATTATTTTGCTAAGATGCAGTTTATCTTCTACAAAGATATGATATTATTTTTAGGCAAACGAACGAGTTGTCGGGAAAAGATATACGTAAGAATCCGCGGGAGTTCTTGGAGAACGGCGTTGTGACGAAGGGAGCCGACAGATATAAAAAAAGATGCATTCTATCAGACAGGGTGCATCTTTTTCTTCTTACTTGGGGTAAAGAACTATTCCTTTATGTACTTTTTCATCCCTTTGGTGGCGTGTGTGGTGACCTCGCCTTGCGGGTCTACGTAGATGAAGTAGGCGTCCATCTCAGGGTGACGGTCGCAAACCATCAGGGCCGAGTCGAGCCCGAGCACCATGAAGGCAGTGGCATAGGCATCGGCGGTGGCACAGTCGTTGGCCACGACGGTGGCCGAGAGGATGTTGCGCTGCACGGGATAGCCTGTGCGCGGGTCGATGGTGTGGGCGTACTTCTTACCATCCTTATAATAGAAGTTGCGGTAGTTGCCCGAGGTGGCCATACCTTTGTCGGTCAGGCTTATGACGGACTGGAACTCCTGATTCTGGTTGAGCGAGTCGTCCACGGGCTTGTTGATGCCGATGGTCCAATCGCCACTGCGGCTGTTCTTGCCCTTCATCACTATCTCGCCACCAATCTCTATCATGTAGTTGGCAATTCCACGGTCATCGAACAGACGTGCCACCACGTCGCAACCGAAGCCTTTGGCCACGGAGCTGCAGTCGAGCATCACATTGTCGAGTTGCTTGTAGATGCGCCCTTCCTCACTCCACACCTTGTCGATGCCGATGAACTGACGGAGGCTGTCCACAGTAGCGGAGTCCACATCGATGCCGTGCTTGAAGCCGAAGCCCCAGGCGTTGACCAGCGGGGCCACAGTGATGTCGAAAGCGCCATTGGTGTCTTTGGAGACAAGTTTGGAGAGGTTGAAGACGTGCATGAAGAGACTGTCGGGCACCACATCCTGATTGTTGTTGATGCGGGTGATGACGGAGGTGTCGTTGAAGGGCGACAGCGAGCCGTCCACCTGGGCCAGCGCCTGCTCTATCTGAGTCTGCAGGTCCTCGTCGCTCTGATAGCTTATGTGGTAGAACGTGCCGAACACCTTGCCTTGATTGGTCTGGTAAGGCCGCGGCGCGTTGTGATGTCTGAGGATGAGCGCCGTTCCCACGATGAGGAACAACAGGAACGGGAGTTGCCAACGTTTACTTTTCTTGTTCATAATGTTTTATCCCAATAAATGTTCAAACAATATCTTCACACCGATGAGGATGAGGATGATGCCGCCCCAACGCTCAACAGGCCAGTGAAACCGTTTGCCGAAGCAGATGCCTATCAGCAGACCGATGATGGAGAAGAGGAAAGAGACGAAGCCGATGATAGCCACCGGGGAGGCTATCTGGGCAAATGTGTTCATTTCCAGGCAGGCGAAGGAGATGCCCACAGCCAAGGCGTCGATGCTGGTGGCTATGGCCAAGGTGATGACCACCTTCAGACTGGTGGGGTTAAAGGAACCAGCCTCCTCTTCGGGTTTGAAGCTTTCCCACACCATACGGCCGCCCAGAAAGGCCAGCAGGCCGAAGGCCACCCAATGGTCGAAGCTCTCTATCAAGTGTTGGAAGGCGTTGGTGAATGCCCACCCTATCAGCGGCATGAGGGCCTGGAAGAATCCGAAAGCGAACGCCATGACGAGCATCGGACGCCACTGTATACGCTTCAGAATGATGCCGCTCGCTATGGCCACCGTGAAGCAGTCCATGGCGAGACTCACGGCCAACAGCCATGTTTCCAAATAGTTCATAATACCACAGTTTTATTATTGTACAATTACCAAGGCAGATAATAGATGAAGTTGTAGGTCGCGCCGAAGAGGATGGCACGGTTCTCGCCGTAGCCGGGCACATACCAGGGCTCGGCATTGGGGTCTTCCTTCACACTGAGCCGGCGCTTGTAGCGTACGCTCCACCCCATGTGGAAGTTCTTGGCGATGGGGGTGCGCAGACCGACAACCAACTCGGCCCACGCGGCGTTGGACTTCACTCCCTTGTACTCGAACGGTACACTGCCACCCCACACGGGATCGGTCAGGGCGGGCGCGTCCACATCGAAGCTGAAGGTGCTGTAGCCCACCCGCAGGCCACCGAAGATGATGCTCTGGGTCTCTTTCTTATGGAAGAAGTTGTAGTTGAGGCCTACGCGGAAGTAGGGGGCCGACACCTTGTAGTGGATGTCCTTGTCGTCGTCGGTGGTGTCCGTCGTGCCATAGCCTACCTCCACAACGGGATAGAACTTGTTGTGCAGATGGAGCTCAGCGGCCACCTCCATGCTCTGGAAGTCGTTGCCGAAGAGTCCGCCCACCAGTCCGAACACGTCGGCCGACAGGGAGAGTCCGTGCAAGCGGCTCTCCTTGCTGGGGATGGTGTCCGTCTGCGCCAGCGAAGGCAGGCAGAGGAGCAGGCTACTCAGCAGAAGTAAAGTATATCTTAATGTTCTCTGTTGCATTGTAGGTAACTTCTGAATTGACGATTTTGATGGAATCAATCGCATTGTTGGTGCTGCGCACCTCCTGCAGGTTGTGGTACATGCCCGTGCCGCAGTCCATCGACAGGAAGTGGGGCACATTCTCGTGGGTCACGAAGACGGAGTCCACCATCAGCTCGGTGTAGTGGATGACGAACGTGTCCACCAGGCTGGTGTAGGACAATGGCAACTGAAACTGCGACGGGTTGGACTCCTGGTTTATGAGCACACTGTCCGTGCCCGCCGCCGTGACGGACACGGTGCCTGACATGCTGACCGCCTTGTCCTCTTGGTTGTAGAAGCCAAACACCGTGTACGAGGTATTCGTCAGCACACAGTCGGAATTGCCGCACGAAAGGAGGACGGTCAACGCCAAGCAAGCCATCGGTATGAAAAAGAGTCTTCTCATCAAATAACCTTTTCTATTTTGTATTTGTTGCGTTCGGTAGAGTTGCGCGATATCAGCTCGCCCAGGAATCCGGCGAGGAAGAGCTGCGTACCCAGTATCATCAGCGTGAGCGAGATGTAGAAGTAGGGCGAGTCCGTCACCAGGATGTAGTGCAGGCCATTGTACATGGCATAGAGCTTGGAGGCGCCCACCACCACGATGGAGATGAAGCCGAGGATGAACATCATGGAGCCCAGGAAGCCGAAGATGTGCATCGGCTTCACGCCGAACTTGGAGAGGAACCAGAGCGACAGCAGGTCGAGGTATCCGTTGAAGAAGCGGTTGAGTCCGCCGAACTTGGTCTTGCCGAACTTGCGGGCCTGGTGGTGTACCACCTTCTCGCCTATCTTAGCGAAGCCAGCGTTCTTGGCCAGGTAAGGGATGTAGCGGTGCATCTCGCCATAGACCTCGATGTTCTTCACCACCTCCTTGCGGTAGGCCTTCAGTCCGCAGTTGAAGTCGTGCAGATTGTGGATGCCCGACACCTTGCGCGCCGTGGCGTTGAAGAGTTTGGTAGGTATGGTCTTCGACAGCGGGTCGTAGCGTTTCTGTTTCCATCCCGACACCAGGTCGTAGCCGTCTTGTGTAATCATCCGATAGAGCTCGGGAATCTCGTCGGGACTGTCCTGCAGGTCGGCGTCCATGGTGATGACCACGTCGCCCTCGGCTTTCTCGAATCCACAGAAGAGGGCAGGCGACTTGCCATAGTTGCGGCGGAACTTGATGCCTTTCACATGCTCGGCATCCTTCTGCTGCAACTCTTCTATCACTTGCCACGAGCGGTCGGTGCTGCCGTCGTTGACGAAAATTATCTCATAAGAGAAGCCGTTGGCCGCCATCACGCGGCTGATCCAAGCGTGGAGCTCGGGCAGCGACTCGTCCTCATTATATAAAGGTATAACTACTGATATGTCCATACACTTATTTAACGGGTTAGTTTGAACTTTCGGGCTTTTTGCCTCGCCTCGTCACCAGGGCGGTGATGAGGGAGAACAAGGTGCCGTATATGATGTTTTGTGTTAGCAATTGCATTATTATCTCGATGGGCGACAGCTGTTTGTAGATGTCCAGTGTCTGCGACATCTGGTCGCAGAGTTCTTTCAGGTCCGGCGTCTGCCCCATGAGGCTGAGGTACGACTCGTAGGTGGAGATGACTAAGCCGTTGTCGAGGAAGGCAAAGTAGACGTAGTGCATCACCGCTGTCAGCAGCGAGGCATAGAGGTAGAGCTGCCACGTGAAGGAGAACGCCCTGCGAAACGGGAAGTCCCCCGGATAGAAGCGGTCGCGGAAGAGGTAAACCTGCATGTAGACATAGAAGGGTATCACTGCGGTTATCAACAGGAAGAGCAGCTCGAGCAAGGGGTACTTCAGTCCCAAGGGGAAGAGCGGGAACTTGGCGCACCAGATGACACCGATGGCCGTACCAAAGCTCATGGCCGCTTCGCGTATGCTTATAGGTTTTCTTTCCATCACGATTTCGATAAACGGAACAAAGGTACTGCTTTTTGAGAGAAGTCTCCATAATTATCCACTTGAAAATAGTTAAACCGCCCCTATTCGGCATAAAATAAGAGTATTTAGCCTACAAGAGTACTTGATTTATCTACTTTTCAGTCAGCGGGTTGGCTACCTAGGCTACACCGAACGAGTAAAAAAGTACGCCGCACGCCTTGCGCAATAAAAGAAAATGTCTACCTTTGCAGCCGGGTAAGTCCTATACGGCCAGCTCCCTGTGAATCCTCCAGGGCTTGATCGCAGCAAAGGTAACAGGTCGTAGCGGCGCGATGTAGTAAGCTTACCCACCTGCCTCTTTAGCTCAGTTGGCCAGAGCACGTGATTTGTAATCTCGGGGTCGTTGGTTCGAATCCGACAAGAGGCTCACTCGAGAGGGACGCTTCCAAGCTCACGCTTGGGAGCGTTTTTATTTTCCCAGTCAGAGAAATATATTTTCCCAGTCAGAGAAATACATTTCCCTAGGCAGGGAGAAATATTTCCCTAACTGGGGAGAAATAGAGAAAGGCAATAGGACCATCAGTACTCGAACATCATGAAGCCCCCGAAATCCGTTCCTCCATATGGATATAGAATTCAAGTCCAGCAAGCATACAGTCAAGGTCATCGACCATTGAGCCAAGGCTCATTTTGAGGGACAGGCGGAACTTGAATAAAGGATTTTAATATCGACCCCGACAGAGAGCGCTCCCTATTACGACAGAAGGCCCGTCTTACGACGAGCCTTCCGCGGTTTGAGTATCTAATGTAAAATAGATTACTTGTTGTTGTGGTCGCGGCCTTCACGACGATCGCGGTCGGGACGCGGACGACGCTCACGCTCTGCACGCGGCGCACGCTCAACGTAACCTTCCGGCTTCGGCAGCAGGGCACGACGGGAGAGTTTGAACTTACCAGTCTTCGGGTCAATCTCCAGCAGTTTCACCTGCAGCTCATCGCCCTCTTTCAGTCCGGTCTCCTCGATGGTCTCCAGACGCTTCCAGTCGTACTCGGAGATGTGGAGCAGACCATCCTTGCCCGGCAAGAACTCTACGAACACACCGTAAGGCATGATGGAACGAACCTTACCATTGTAAACCTCTCCCACCTCGGGGATGGCAACGATGGCACGAATCATGGCCAAAGCCTTGTCGATGGAAGCCTTGTTGGTGCCGGCAATCTCGATGCGGCCCACGCCGTCAATCTCCTCGATAGAGATGATGGCACCAGACTCTTCCTGCATTCCCTGGATAACCTTTCCACCCGGGCCAATCACAGCGCCGATGAACTCCTTCGGTATGGTCAGGGTCTCGATGCGCGGAGCGTGCGGCTTCAGGTCTTCACGAGGCTCGGCGATGCAATCGGTCAGCTTGCCAAGGATGAACTCACGTCCCTGCTTAGCCTGCAGCAATGCCTTCTCCAGAATCTCGTAGCTCAGTCCGTCGCACTTGATATCCATCTGGGTAGCGGTGATACCGTTGACGGTACCTGTCACCTTGAAGTCCATATCGCCGAGGTGGTCCTCATCGCCAAGGATGTCGGACAGCACAGCATACTTCTCTTCACCGGGGTTCTTGATGAGTCCCATAGCGATACCGGAAACCGGACGCTTGATCTTCACACCGGCATCCATCAGCGCCAACGTTCCGGCACAAACAGTGGCCATGGAAGAAGAGCCATTGGATTCCAGAATATCGGAAACCACGCGTACGCAGTAGGGATAATCCTCAGGAATCATACGCTTCAGGGCACGCCATGCCAAGTGGCCGTGACCAATCTCGCGACGGCCTACAC
>CAVFUK010000093.1:0-24357 GCA_963625535.1 Anaerovoracaceae bacterium
AACCCAAGACCCCAACATTAAAAGTGTTGTGCTCTACCAGCTGAGCTAGCGAATCAAACCTTTCTTTTGCTTTAAGCGGGTGCAAAGTTACGGACATTTTCTGAACTACCAAACAATTTGCGGATAAATTATTTTGTTTTGAAGCCTTGGTTGCCAAGTCTCGCTCTTTCAGCAACCTCCCTTCCTTTTAAATAAAGTATAAGAGCTGTTAAATATTGAGCAGGAACGAGCGCATAAGTGCTATTTTCATTTACATTTGCTTCCCAATCTCTAACAGAAAGGTTGATTATGGGAATGTTATACGTAGTACCTACACCGGTGGGCAATCTGGAGGACATGACTCTCCGCGCCATCCGGGTGCTGAAGGAAGCGGATCTGATACTGGCAGAAGATACGCGTACCTCCGGTATCTTGCTGAAACATTTCGACATAAAGAACGCTATGCAGTCGCACCATAAGTTCAACGAGCACCAGACGGTGGAGAGCGTGGTGAACCGCATTAAAGGCGGCGACACGGTGGCGTTGATATCCGATGCCGGAACGCCAGCTATCTCCGACCCGGGTTTCCTGGTGGTGCGTGAGTGCGTGCGCAATGGCATAGAAGTGCAGTGCCTGCCCGGTGCCACGGCCTTTGTGCCGGCATTGGTCTCTTCCGGTCTGCCCAACGAGCGCTTCTGCTTCGAGGGGTTCCTGCCACAGAAGAAGGGCCGCGCTACTCGTCTGACCCAACTGCAGAATGAGTCGCGCACGATGGTCTTCTATGAATCTCCCTATCGCTTGGTAAGGACTTTGACACAGTTCATCGAATATTTCGGTGCGGACCGTCAGGTCTCCGTCTGCCGCGAAATCTCCAAGGTACACGAGGAGAGTGTGCGGGGAACGCTGACCGAGGTGGTGGCTCACTTCACCGAGGTGGAGCCGCGTGGTGAGATCGTCATCGTGCTTGCCGGCAGCGACGAGAAGGAAGACCCCGCCTCGGCTTCCCGCGAAGAGGGCACAGCGGACGCGGACTGCGACGAGAAAGTAGTGAGGAGCAAGAAGAAAAAGAAGTTCCAACTCGAAGCTGATGAACAGTAGTCCTCGGAATCGAGTGGATTAAATACTAAAGATAGTAACAAGAAACTTGATAACGGAAACTGGAATGTTAGGAAACGAGGCGATGAAACCTTGGAATCTATCGGACGGAGACCCGAAATCGAGTGGATTAAATAACTAAAATAGTAACAAAAAACTTGAGAACGAGAGGCTTGGATGTTAGTAAACGAGGAACGATAGACCTGAATAACAGGAGGTCGGAACCTTGGGAACAGCAGGACGGGAATCTCGGAGTCAAGGGGGAAAAAAGACAATAAACAACAAACAATAATTGAGAACAAGTAACAAAAACATTTTCACTTAAAAGTATTGAATATGAAAAAGTTGGCTTTATTGACACTTTGTGTGGCTGCCTTGCTTGCATCTTGCGAGGGCGGCGGCAAGTCTGCATTGAAGGCTGAGAACGACTCATTGTTGACGGCTCTGTCGGAGCGCAATGCCGAACTCGACCAGATTATGGGAACATTCAACGAGATTCAGGAAGGATTCCAGCAAATCAACGAGGCTGAGAATCGTGTGGACCTGCAGGCCCAGTCGGCCGAGGGAGTCTCTCCGACGGAGAAGATTAAGGACGACTTGGAATTCATCACCAAGACGATGGCCGACAATCGCGAGCAGATTGCCAAACTGCAGAAACAGTTGAAGAACAGTACCTACAACTCTGCACAGCTGAAGAAGGCCATTGCGAACCTGCAGGCCCAGTTGGAGGAGAAGACCTTGCAGATTAAGTCACTGCAGGAAGAGTTGGCTGCCAAGAACATTCGCATCAGCGAGTTGGACGATGCCGTTGCCGGACTGGCTACCGACGTGGAGAACCTCTCCGCAGAGAACGATGCTAAGTCGAAGACCGTGGCTGCTCAGGACAAAGCTCTGAACTCCGCATGGTATGTGTTCGGCACACGCAAGGAGCTCAAGGAGCAGAAGATCCTTCAGAAGGGCGATGTGCTGAAGAACGGCGACTTCAACAAGGACTACTTCTCGCAGGTGGACATCCGTGAGTTTAAGGAACTGAAGCTCTATTCCAAGAAGGCTGAGTTGCTGACCACTCATCCCGACGGCTCATACAAGTTGGAGAAGGATGCCAAGGGCCAGTATGTGCTCACCATCACCAACGCCAACGAGTTCTGGAGTGTTTCACGCTTCCTCGTTATCGAGACGAAATAACTCGGGCCGACCGCAGCCGGGCTTGCGTGAACCTGATGGTTCCTACGCGGGCTGAACGAATGGAAACGCTAGGGTGGGGCACGGAGAGAACCTCTTTGCCCCGTCTGTTCCAGCATACATATAAGATAAGGAGACAAAGCTCTGAAAGAAATCATCTTCCGGGGCTTTGTCTCCTTTCGTTTATTCCCAACCCTAACTTGGAGCGTCAGCAAATCGATTCATAGGCCTCTCTAAAATCTTCTGAGATACTGAAACCATCACCGACTCTTCGCTCCCTATGGACTTCCCGTATCTTCTTCTCTTGCATATAATCACTTGAAACAGAAAGTCTTGCCGGATTCCATTCTTCCATACCTCCCTCAACTTTGGGCCTACACCATAGACGAAACGATCCCCTCGGATAACAATTTTTGTTCCGCAACTCCTACGATTTCTAAAATTATCATTATTTTTGTGCTTGCTTAAATAGTGAAACGAATATCTATGGGGAGACACATACTGATAGTGGTGCTGCTTTTCTTTTGTCTGCTGGGCAGGGCGAACGACTACGTCATTACCACACCTAGTGAGAAAGTGACGCTTTCTGACGCCTACGTAAACCGCATCTACAAAGATTCCGACGGGTACATCTGGTTGGGTACGGGCAGCAAGGTCGAGCGATTCGACCAGACCGGCGAGACGGTGTACCGCTTCGAAGGCAATCTCACCTCGTATGCCCCTTACTTGGTAAATGCCATCGAGGAACGGGTGCAACACGAATATTGGGTGGGCAATGTGCACGGACTCTTCCAACTCGACCACAATAATAGAACAGCTCGACGAATATTCCAGGACAAGATAAATTTCCCCGTACTTGCTTTGCGAAGCGACGGCAAGGGTAACATGTACATCGGAACGGCGAACGGATTGTTGGTCTATAAAGATGGCGGCTTGAAGACCGTTACCCTCAATGAAAAGAAATCCTTGTCGGGGAACAGCCGCATCCTGGCCATAGAGATTGTGGACGACAAGGCTTGGCTGCTGACACCTGGTGCAGTCGCCGTGTACGACATCACCTCGGGTGCTGTCAAGTTCTACGACAATACGTTGCCCGACTGCGGCAACTTCCGCTGTTTCACCCGTGTGGACAATCGCCTCTATATAGGTACCGAACAAAAGGGCGTGGCTACGTTCGACATGCGCTCGTTTCGCTTCTCGCCTTATTGGGAGGGTGTCCGTGTGCCCGTCTCCTCCCTATCGCACGAGGACGGACTGCTGGCTGTGGGCACCATCGGGAAAGGCGTCAGCATAGTTTCCCTCAACACAGGAAAAACAGTCTATGCGGCCGGATGCAACACGCAGGCCAACCGCGGACTGCTCTCCGACGACATCTCGTCGGTGCTCTTCTCCAACGGGAACCTATGGTGCGGCACCATCTACTACCTTGGACTCAACTATCTGAAGAACACCAATCAACCCTTCCGCCTCTACCGCTGTGGCGATTTCACTTCGAAGGACCTCATCGTGCGCAGCTGCTTCTATCATGAAGGTATCATGTACATCGGCACGCGTGAGGGATTCTACCGCATGGATGAAGCCACGGGTCGGGTGCAACACTTCAGCGCGGGCGATGCGGGCTGTGAGTTGTTGCGCAGTAACCTGATATTCTCTTTCTATGCCTACGACGGCAACGTGCTGGTGGGCACTTGCGAGGGAGGCTTGGCCGTATACTCACCGGCTACCAACCGGTTTGTGGAGACTCCGCTGACCAAAGCCCTAGTGCGGAATGACGTGTTTATGTACCTCGAGGACGATGAGCGCAACCTATGGATTGCCGCTTCGGACGGGCTCTACTGCTACGTCAGAGCCACCGGCGAGGTGAAGGAATACAACTCCGCCAACAGCGGGATGCCGGGCAACATCGTCTATGGCATCTGCCTCGACTCCGCCAAACGCTTCTGGGTAGGTACTGACAAGGGCGTGGCCCTGTTCGACGTGAAGACGGGCCGATGCTCTCAGACCGGATTGCCGTCGGACGAATTGCGCACGGAACGCACCCGTTACATTTACGAAGGACGCGACGGATCGCTGCACTTCTTCCTCCTGACCGAGAACCGGTGGACTGTTGCGGACAAAGACTTGAATATCATTCGGTCGTTTGACGATTTCAATGTCTTCAATTTCGCCCAGGACGAGGAGGGTAACTATTGGCTGGGCAGCGAAGACGGTCTGATGAGGATGGACGAGAGCCTTACGCACTACTCCCTCTTCCCGGTAGACGATTTGGTGGGTGTACTTATGAGTGCAAGTGCGGGAGCCTCCATCTGTAAATACCGCAACGGAGAGTTGTTGGTTCCCTGCATGAAGGGGCTGGTTGTAGTCGACACGAGGTCCACGTTCCGCCATTCGCCTGTGCAGATTGACCGGATGTCGGTCAACGGTGAGCCTCTTGCCGGCAGTTATCAGCTCCGCCCGGACACCACCTTCGCCCTCAAAGGCAGCGAGAACAATCTGACCTTCACGTTCACTTCGTCGGGCTACGAGAACCCTGCGCTTGTGAAATACCAATACCGCCTCTTGGGCAAGGACTCCACGTGGCATTGGCTGCGGGGCGAGAGTAAAGTCTCCTTCTACAACCTCTCGTCGGGTCGCTACACCTTCATGGTGCGCAAGGCTTTGACCGAGGACTCAGTCTGTTCCGTCACGTTCACCATTGCCAAGAACTGGAGCTGGATATGGTTCCTCTTCTCCGGACTGATTGGGGCAGGGGGCATCCTCGCCTACCTGATGGTGCGCAAGAGGAACCGGGCGAACACACTGCACGATGCGCCGATGACTGTGGGTAGAGCCGGACAGACCATTACGTCGACGGCCGGGGCTAGAATTGGGCAGACGGTCGCATCGACAACGGCCAACGAAATAGGGGAGACGACTACACCGACGGCTGCGGACGGATTGCCCATTGCATCGACATCCGAGGTTGGAACCGGACAACCCGTTGCGTCCTCTGCTATGGTTGGAACCACTGATGCGCTAGAAGAATGCGCTGATGAGAACTCAACGACCCATGCTAAAGCCAATGACAAAACGAAGTCTGAAGCCGATGCGAAATCCGATGCGAATACAAAATCCGAAGTGTATTCGAAATCTGAATTGAATGCAAAATCCGATGGAAATGCGAAATCCAATACCGAAGCAAACGCTAAAGCGAACAACGATAAAGACGAACCTCTGTACGCCGACCCCGAGGAACCGACCTCGCCGGAGTATAGCGTGAAGCTGAGCGACGATGAGGCCCAGAAGGTGATTGCCGCGCTGAAGGCCTACATGGAGAAAGGCAAGCCTTACCTCAACGTGGACCTGAAGCAGAGCGAGGTGGCGCAGGCCATCGGCAGCTCCGCCTACATCCTCTCCGCCGTATTCACCCATTTCCTGAAGATGGGCTACTACGACTATGTGAACAGCTACCGTGTGGAGGAGTTCAAGCAGGCGGTCCGCAGAGGCGACCATCAGAAGTTCACCATCGTCACGCTGTCGGAGCGCTGCGGATTCAAGTCGAAGACCTCCTTCTTTCGCACCTTCAAGAAGTTCACCGGGACCACTCCCAACGAATACATCAACAGCCTCAAGTGAAGGTGCAAATCATTTGTGCTGACTCTTACACGGTTTCGACCTCTAGTAATATGCTATTCAAGCCGACTCCTGCGCGGCTTCTACCAAAGGTTTCCTTTATCCTATCTTCTCTCTGTCGCTCTTAAATGTATTGAGATACTGAGATACCGAAACTCCTAAACCTCTAGACAGAATATGCTTTCTAACACATCTTTCCATCGCCCAGGGTTGAGTCCTTGTACTTCTTGTTTTAAACGCTTGCCTATTGTTAAACATTTATAATGGTATTTTGTCTACCTTTAGGGCGGTTTTGTCCAATGACAGCAGCGTTGTTACTCGCTTGTTTGTACCACTCATTTGTGGTACCATTCATTATGTCGCTGTGAATCAACCTGGTGAAGCCAATTTGGTCGCTTTCCTTTCATTAGGACTTATCGTCGGCTTTTATGTTTGCGTTGGCACTCCGCACCCATTAATTTTGCGATGTGAAATCAAAACAAACATTAATAAACTATTTAAAAAGTGTATCATGAGAAACGAAAAGAATGAATGGCCACGACAACTGCTGCGCCTCAGAAGCGTGCTCTGTCTGTTGGCGTTTATGTGCTCGTCAGTTGGAATGATGGCACAGAATCATCTCAAAGGTAAGGTGGCCGATGTGAATGGTGAACCCATCATCGGCGCTAGTATTATGGTAAAAGGTACCTCCAACGGAGTGATCTCCGACATGGACGGTAACTTCTCCTTAAATAATGTACCCGCGAAGGCTGTGATCACGGTATCCTACGTAGGATTCCAGACTCAACAGGTGAACGTGGGCGGTAAGAACTTCCTCAACATCACACTGAAGGAAGACAGCGAGTTGCTCAACGAAGTGGTGGTCGTAGGTTACGGTACCACGAAGAAGGCCTCGCTGACCAGCGCCATCTCACAGATTAAAGGAGAGGAAGCGCTGAAGAACCGCGGTGTGAACAACGTGTCCGTAGCCCTGCAGGGAGCCATCCCGGGCCTGGTGGTGACACGTAGCAGCACCCGTCCGGGTAACGAGGGTGCCAGCATGAAGATCCGTGGTGATGTGTCAGTCAACGGTAACTCCAGCCCGCTGGTGCTCATCGACGGAATCTCCGGATCGCTGGATGAACTCAACCAGATGGAACCTAGCGACATCGAGAACATCACCGTGCTGAAGGATGCTTCCGCAGCCATCTACGGAGCCCGTTCCGCATCGGGTGTGTTGCTGGTGACCACCAAGCGCGGTCAGAAGGGTAAGGCGAAGATCTCCTACAGCGGCTCGGTAAGCACCACCATCGACGGTATACAGCCCCCGTTGACCAACAACGCAGAGTGGATGGAGATGTTCTACGAGGCTCAGTACCAGGATGCACGTGCCAAGAACCCCTCCCTCACGTCGCGCGACCAAATCACCACCGTGCTCGACTGGTGGATTCTCTCACCGACCAACATGGGTGGTGTGGACGCTAACGGAAAGAGCTGGCAGCGCGAGGACCTGTGGTACGCTATGCACGACGGCACACAGCTCACGCTCGATACCAACGGCAAGACCCAGCGCCTCGACCCCCACTACATGCCCGACGCACTCTACGGACAAGCAACCTCGCAGAAGCACTCGGTGAACATCTCCGGAGGTGACGACAAGTTCAGCTACATGGCTTCGCTCGGCTACGCCGACAACCAGAGCCAGCTGAAGGTGGCCGAGGACGGTGAGAAGAAGTACAGCGGCCGTTTGAACATGGACTACCAGGCTACCAAGGCCTTGAAATTCGAGACCGGCATGAGCTACGAGAAGCGCAACATCACCAACCCGCGCAACGACCCGGGCCGCACGTTCGACGACCCCTGGTTCTGGCCTATCTACAACGAAGAGGGCAACCCCTACGATACCTTCTCTGGCAAACGTAACCCCGTGGGCAAGGTGGCCAACGGCGGTGAGGTGAAGACCAACTACACCACCTTCCGTGCCAACATGAAGGCCATCCTCGACCTCTCCATCCTCACGAAGGGACTCTCAGTGTCCGTCACCGGAGGTTACAAGAGTGTGAACAAGGACGTTCAAACTGAAAAACTGAAAGTGCAATGGTACGACTGGGCCAACAAACCCACCGGCAACATCGATAACCCGGGCGCTCTGACCGAGCAGTTCAACAAGTACGAGAACATCTCCCTGGGCGCTTTCGCCAACTACGAACGCCGCTTCAACGACGTGCACCAGGTGTCGGCCATGATAGGTATGACCAGCGAGGAAGAGAGCTCCAAGACCGTGACCGCGTCGCGCAACCAGGGCCCCATCTACGCCAACTCAGGACTGGTGGACCTCGACGTGATGGTCAGCGGTACCAACAACGGTGCCAGCGGTGGCCAGAGCGAGTGGGCTTTCCTCTCATACCTCACACGTCTGCAGTATAGCTACATGGACAAATACCTCATCGAGGTCCTCGGCCGTCGCGACGGTTCCTCCAAACTGCACCCCAGCCAGCGCTGGAAAAACTTCTACTCACTCTCAGCCGGATGGGTGCTCACACAAGAGAAGTTCATGAAAGACCTCACTTGGCTCGACTTCCTGAAGCTCCGCTACAACTATGGTAAGACAGGTAGCGTGGAGGGCATCGGCAACTACGAGCGCTACGCCACCATCACCTCCGGAACGGCTTACTTCGGCGAGACCCTGGCCGGACAGACTACCCTGGCCCTGAGCGGAATGACCTCGGCCGACCGCACGTGGGAGACCCTCATCAGCCACGACATAGGTCTCGACTTCACCCTGCTCAACAACCGCCTCTCAGGATCGTTCGACTGGTTCCAGAAGACCAACAACGGTATGTTCATCGACGTTACCTATCCATCCATCCTCGGTGCCTCGGCCCCGAAGACCAACAACGGTAAGTTCCGCACCAACGGTTGGGAGTTCACCCTCAACTGGCGCGACAAGATCAACGACTTCACCTACAACATCGGCGGTTACCTGTCCGATGCAAAGTCGAAGGTGCTGGAGCTGACCAACAACGAGAATGTGCCTAACCCTGGTAAGAACTCCAACCGCCTGGTGGGAATGCCCCGCAACGCCATCTACGTGTGGAAGACAGCCGGTGTGTTCCAGACACAGGCAGAGGCCGACGCCTACTACGAGAAGTACTACTGGAACGCCGACCACACCGGTCCTAAGTCGGGCAACATCCTGCCTGCTCCGGCCACCTCGGGTACCAACCGCCTCCGTCCGGGAGCCCGCATCCTGGTGGATACCAACGGCGACGGA
The DNA here is from genome assembly GCA_963625535.1 of Anaerovoracaceae bacterium. Lineage (GTDB taxonomy): Bacteria > Bacteroidota > Bacteroidia > Bacteroidales > Bacteroidaceae > Phocaeicola_A. The sequence continues at coordinate 9,122 of CAVFUK010000093.1, forward strand.
GCCATCACCAACGACGACCTCGTGTACGCAGGCAACGCCGACCCGCGTCTGACCTTCGGCTTCAAACTTGGCTTCGAGTGGAAAGGCTTCGACTTCAACGCGTCGTTCCAGGGCGTGCTCAACCAGAAAGTGCTGCGCACGGGTAGCATCTACGCTCCGTTCGTCACCAACTACACCAACCAGATTGCCTCGTACATGGGCAAGATGTGGAGCGACGTGGACATCTACTATCCCGACAAGGATGGTGTCACCTCCACGGAGATTCTGACCTACGCCAACACCAACACCAACTACACCATCTGCTCGCGCGACGCTTCGTTCAACCGATTCAACTATCAGAACAAGGACGTCAGTGTGCAGGACTCCAAGTACGTACGTCTGAAATCGCTTGTCGTGGGCTACACCATCCCGCAGAACCTCACACAGAAGATTTGCCTCGACAAGGTGCGTGTCTACTTCTCCGGTGAGGACCTCTGGGAGTGGTCCAAGATAAAGGACGGTTACGACCCCGAGCAAGGTGAGGCTTCCAACAGCACCTTCCCCTTCAGCCGTCTGCTCTCATTCGGTATCGACGTAACTTTTTAATCCAAACAACTGAAACTGAAATTGTATGAAACGATTATACATTACCCTACTGTCCGTTGCATCGGTAGCCCTGATGGCGGGTTGCAACGACATCCTCGACAAGGAACCTCTGTCGCAGGGAACGGAAGCCATCTTCTTCAAGACAGCCGACCACTTCACGCAGGCTGCCAACGCCCTCTACCAGTTCGAGGGCTGGAAAGACTACAACGGCTCGGCCACCTACTACAAGATGGACCAGGGCATGGACACCTACGGCTTCACCAGCAACGGCGGTTCCTCAGCCGAGGAGTCCGACTGGCACTGGAACAAGCCCTACTCCTACATCCGCAACTGCAACATCCTGCTCTCCAAGGCCGAGACCTACTCGGGCGACCAGAGCGAGATAAGCGCCTCCGTGGGCACGGCCTACTTCTTCCGCGCCTGGCAACACTTCTACCTGCTGCAGCGCTTCGGTGGTGTGCCCATCGTGGACCACGTGCTCGACGTGACCGACCCCGTGCTGATGGGAGCCCGCAACAGTCGCTACGAGGTGGTGAACTTCATCGCCAGCGACCTGCGCCAAGCCATCAAGCTGCTGCCTATGGAGAAGAACATCGCCTCTGCCGACAAGGGTAAGGTCAGTTGCGAGGCCGCCAAGGCATTCCTGGCCCGCGTGCTGCTCTACGAGGCAACGTGGGAGAAGTATGTCCCCAGCATCGGCTACGACCTCGACGGCGACGGCACACAGAGCGGTGCCGGTACCACCAAGCCCGCCGGCTACCCCGACGTGAACAGCATGCTCACCGAGTGTAAGCAGATGGCCAAGGAGGTGATAGACGAGGCCAACACGGGCACCTTCGCCCTGTGGAACGAGTGCGACTCGCTCAGCTACTACTACCTCTTCAGCATCGACGACAAGGGCGGCAACCGCAGCAACTTCATGAACGCGGGCAAGTCCACCAACAAGGAGTTCATCCTCAGTGTGAAGTACGACTACGACGTGAAGAAGGGCGGCATCAACCTGGGCCACTGCGTCAGCACCAACCAGGCCGCAGGCATCAGCACCTATCTGGGCGAGATGTTCCTCTGCCGCAACGGATTGCCTATCTACATCAGCCACGACGGTGTGACCCGCGAGAAGAACCCCATGTTCCTCGGCTTCGAGCACTTCTGCGACGAGTTCCGCAACCGCGACTACCGCTTCATCGGTTGTGCCTACCTGCCCGACCGCGTATCCTGGATGTCCGACACCGACTACGGAGTGCCCAACACCACGGACCAGCCCTATCCGACACCCGTCTATCCGCAGGTGCCCTACAACGAGAAAGACCCTGCCTTCAGCAGCAAGCTCCACATCTACACACCCACCTTGCTGGGCGGAACCTTCACGCACAACATCTACGGTTGCCGTAAGTTCATGCCCGAGGGCGCTGGCCGCAGCAACAACGACGAGAGCGCCGACTATCCGCTCATCCGTCTGGCCGAGGTCTACCTGACCTACGCCGAGGCTGCCGTGGAGCTGGGCAACGGAACCATCTCCGACGCCGACCTCAACTTCTCCATCAACAAGGTGCGTGCCCGCGCCGGTGTCGACCCGCTTACCAACTCCCTGATTGCCGGACTCTACGACGCAGGCTACTGGGACCACAGCCAGAACAAGACCATCATCAAGAAGATGACCATGCTCGACGAGATCCGTCGTGAGCGCACCTGCGAGCTCTTCGGCGAGGGCTTCCGCGAGAACGACCTGAAGCGCTGGGGCATTGCCCACATCAACCTGCGCGGACAGAAGCTGGGCCGCTACGTCTACGGCACGGAGTACATGACCGCCACGGCCAACGACCCCACCTACCACGGACAGCCCGTCTTCCAGCCGGACAAGTTCCCCGCTACGTATAAGAACGGTACGGGAGCCGACGAGAACGGCATCTACGCTGTCGAGGGGCTCGACTACGGACGCACCATCGCCACCGACCCGGGCAACCTGCTCTACAGCCAGCGCGACTACCTCTATCCCATACCCCTGGGACAGATTCGCCTGAACGAGGCCCTGACCCAGAACCCCGGATGGTAATCTATCGGAGCAGAAGATTGTAACGAAGGATAACACGTAGACTTTGCCGGTGCGGGTGCGGATGGTGTACCGCTTCCCCGCCAAACGCCGGGAGATCAACCTCCATCCGCTCCGGCAAGGCTTACAGAAACGAACCATTAGATTTTCAATAGGAATTTACACTCGACAATTCATGTGAGATTGTTCGGTCCGCAGGACCCTTTGGGCGACCAATCGTCCTGTGGACCTTTTCACTAAAAACCTAAAAACCAAGACGACATAGATGAACATTATAAGAACACTATTAGCCGCATGTCTGCTCACAGGGGCCGCTTTCGACTCTCTGGCGCAGGACCAACTCGTGACCTACCCGGCCCCCCAGGGGGCTGAGCTCATCCACGACTTCACGGTCCGCGTGCGTCAGCAGGGCAAGGAGTGGCAGCCGGTGGACACCTACCTCTTCCGGGTGGACGAGGTGCGGGGCACGAAGCACAGCGCCGAGGACGCCTCAGTGGCCTACTTCGACTTCATCGGTCGGGTGGAGGTCTCCGTCGTTTCCAACCGGGGACCCATTGAGACCGGCCGGGTGCGTCCCTTGTCCTACGGCATCGCTTCCAGCATAGCAGGCAACGAGCTGACATTCAGCATCGACCGTCCCTGCAACCTGTCGGTGGAGGTCAACGGAGACATCTTCCACAACCTTCACCTATTTGCCAACCCTATAGACGAGAACCGACCGAAAAAGTTGAAGGACAAGAACCTCATCTACTTCGCTCCCGGTGTGCACCAGCTGCCGGGCGACACGCTGGACATCCCCTCGGGGAAGACCGTCTACGTGGCCGGCGGGGCCGTGGTGAACGGTTGCCTGCAGGTGAAGAACGCCCGCGACGTGAAGCTGCTGGGCCGAGGCATTGTGAAGCGTACCCGCGGTGCGGGAATCCGCATCGTCAACTCCCGGCGCGTGGAGGTGGAGGGACTCGTCACCACCCAGTGCCCCACGGGAGGGTCCGACAGCGTGGCCATACGCAACGTGAAGTCCATCAGCTACTATGGCTGGGGCGACGGCATGAACGTGTTTGCCAGCAACAATGTGCTGTTCGACGGCGTGTTCTGCCGCAACTCGGACGACTGCACCACCGTCTACGGCACCCGTTTGGGCTTCGAGGGCGGTTGCCGCAACATCACGATGCGCAACTCCACCCTGTGGGCCGACGTGGCCCATGCCATCTTCATCGGTCTGCACGGCGATGTGGAGCGGCCGGAGATACTGGAGAACCTCACCTACGAGAACATCGACATCCTGGACCACCGTGAGCGGCAAATCGACTACCAAGGCTGCATGGCCATCGGCGCCGGCGACAACAACCTGGTGCGCAACGTGCGGTTCGAGAACATCCGCGTGGAGGACTTCCGCCAAGGGCAGCTGGTGAACCTGCGTGTCTGCTTCAACAAGAAGTACTGCAGGGCACCGGGCCGTGGCATCGAGAACGTCCTCTTCAAGGACATCTCGTACAACGGCACCCGGGCCGAGATGTCACACATCGTGGGCTACAATGCCGAGCGCAAGGTTTCCAATGTGCGGTTCCAGAACCTCCGCATCAACGGCCAGCTCATCACCGACGACATGCTGGCGAAGCCCGCCTGGTACAAGACCGGCGACATGGCCCGCATCTACATCGGCGAGCATGTGGAGGGGGTGACGTTCACCGAGTAGACCGCCAACAAACAGACACTGACTTATTCTTTCATACCAGATAAGCAGATAAGTCCCGGCCACCGATTCCTTCGCCCATAGCCTTTAACGAGCGGACCGATGAGGTGGCCGTTTGTGTGTTATTTCCTAAAAGATACTTAACGACAGAACCACTTTTCGCCGGAAAATCGCATCTTTGCAACTGATAATATCTTGTTATTATCTGTCGGTTTATGCAGGAAACGAATAATATATTAGCAATTCTAGAGAACTACCTCCACGACAATCCGGACGAGATAGCCCGTGAGATGGCCGACGAGTTCCGCAGGCGTAGGATAGAGAAGAACCTGACGCGCGAGCAGGTGGCTGAACAGTCGGGCGTGGCCGTGAGCAACATCACCCGTTTCGAGCAAAAGGGCTTGATTTCGCTGAAGAACCTGATAGGCATTGCCATGGCTCTGGGTTACACCTCGGAGATAAAGCACGTCTTCTCGCAACCCAAGTACTCCACGATGGAGGAACTACAGCAGATTAAGCGCAACGCGCACAAGAAAAAGGCCTATAAACAATGAAACGGATAGATTCTTTAGTGGTGAAGTACCATCAGCAGCGGGTCGGCACTCTGGCATTGGGTGTCGACGGGAAGGCTTGCTCCTTTGAGTATGACAAGCAATGGCTTGCCACGGGCTTCAGCGTCTCGCCTTTGGAATTGCCTCTCCAGCCCGGTTTGTTCATCGCCAAGCCTGCGCCTTTTCATGGAAATTTCGGCATCTTCGAGGATAGTCTACCCGATGGTTACGGCAGGTACCTTCTGCACAAGGCGCTGTTGAAAGAAGGCGTCAACGATTTTGAACTCTCTGTTTTGGACCGGCTGAGTATTGTTGGCAATGAGGGTATGGGCGCGCTCACTTACGAACCCGTGACTCTCGTCCGGAAGCAGGAAACGTCTTTGGATTTCGACTCGTTGCAGACCAAGGCTTTGGAAGTGTTGAGGGAACAGCAAGACGAGGATGCGGGGTTGCTTCTGTACAACAGTGGCAATAGCGGTGGGTGTCGCCCGAAGGCCGTCTTTCGTGACAGCGAAGGGCATTGGTTGGTGAAGTTCCGTCATACCTACGACCCCAGTGACATGGGTTTGCAAGAGTACCGCTGCAATGAATTGGCCCGTAAGTGCGGCATCTGTGTGCCCGACTTCAAGTTGATTGGTGGTAAGTATTTCGCCAGTCGTCGCTTCGACATCTCTCTTGATGGCGAGCGTATCCATACGGCTACGGCAGGAGGTTTGCTTTCCATCTCCCTTTCCAATCCCGTGCTCGACTATCTCAACCTCTTGGCTCTCACGGGCTATCTCACTCAGAATAGGGCAGAGGTGGAGGAGATGTTCCGCCGCATGGTCTTCAACTACTTGATAGAGAATAAGGACGACCATTGCAAGAACTTTAGTTTTATGGTGCGGAAGGGGACTGATGGCAAATGGCGTTGGCATCTGGCTCCCGCTTACGACCTTACCTGCTGTGCCGAGGGGTATAATGGCGAACATGCGACGAGTGTGAACGGCACAGGTCGTCCCTCTCTGGACGATATGATAGCTGTCGGGGTGAAGAATAAGATGACGGAAAGCCGATGTAGGGAGATTTATGATGTGGTGAAAAGATACGTCTCATAGCTCCATTGAATCGTAGGGGTGCCTGCGCGTCAGAACATGAACGTTGTGAAGCGTTTGGTGTTTGCCTCCTTCTGCGCCATTTCGCTCTGCATGCGGTGGGTGGCGGTCTTCAGGAAGAAGTGGATGAGGTGCTCGTCGGTCCCTTCGGTGCGAATCATGCGCAGGGCAGTGATGTACTGCTGGCGCTGGTCGGTCCATCGTGTTGACGATAGAGGTCTGATACTTCTTCCTCAACGCCTCGTATTCCCCGATTTCCTTCTCGAACTGCACTTGGCTGATTGTTTTTTCGTTTCTCTCGGCAAAGGTAAATAGAACCAGGGAAAAATGCAAATCGTTTCTTTCCCCCGCTCTACACTCCCGAATTTTTTTTCTTCTGAAATCTGTAAACTGAAACTATTGGGGGCGCTGGGGATTCTCGGAACGTCTCCTAGATTCCGTACTATCGAATGGACCGATGTAACAAGCCTCTAGAAAACCCTCTAGCAGACTCCAATCGGTGGAGCGGGCCGATGAAGAGGACCACCGAACGTACCTTGAATGGTTGATGGACCGAGCCTCCTCTCGAAAAGCCCTTCTCTTGAATCCGATGTAGCTGGCCGATGGAAAGGACTTCGAACGGACTTCGAATGGGTCGATGGAACGAGCCCCTCGAACCGCTTCACCATAGGGGGGGGACGCGGTGGAATTCAGCGCTATAAATCCATCTGTCGAAGGTTGGTTTAAAGTGTTGAGAGTTTCTCTATTCCTTCACTTTGAACTCGTACTGTCCCGAGGTCAGCTCCTTTTGCTTGAGGCCTTTCCTGGTGGGGAGGAAGAGCGTGGCTGAGGTGTTGGCCGGGACGGTGAAGCGGTAGACGGTTGTCTTGCCTTCGCGTCTCCAGCTGCTCTCGATGCGGCCGTAGGGGGAGTCGTAGTGACCTTCGGCGTGGGTGATGTGGCCGGTGTGGTCGGGCTCGGGCTTCAGCAGGAAGTGCTTGAAACCGGGGCTCTGCTCATCCCGACGGATGCCCAGGGAATGGCTCTGCATCCACGCCACCACGGCCCCGAAGGAGTAGTGGTTGAAGGAGTTCATGCCGTTGTTGCCCCCGAATCCGTCCTTCAGCGTGTAGGAGTTGAGGCGCTCCCAGATGGTGGTGGCACCGTTCTTCACCGGGTAGAGCCACGAGGGGAAATCCTCTTGTGTGAGCAGGCGGTAGGCCACGTCGCTCATGCCGCAGTCGGACAGGGCGTTGCTTATCCATGCCGTGCCGATGAAGCCCGTCAGCAGGCTGTAAGCGGGATACCCCTTGCTGTTGTGGAGAATCACCTCCCGCAGGTTCGCGGCCATCTTTTGCCTCAAATTTCCTTCTTTCACTTTTTTATTGGAAGAATTATAGTCGGTAGTCGAATCTCCCTTCAGACTTCCTTCGCTCGCTTCTTTATCCGAAGAACTATAGTCGGAGGCCGAATTTCCTTTCAGACTTCCTTCGCTCGCTTCTTTATCCGAAGAACTATAGTCGGAGGCCGAATTTCCTTTCAGACTTCCTCCTTTCGCTTTTTTATTGGAAGAATTATAGTCGGTAGTCGAATCTCCCTTCAGACTTCCTTCGCTCGCTTCTTTATCCGAAGAACTATAGTCGGAGGCCGAATTTCCTTTCAGACTTCCTTCGCTCGCTTCTTTATTGGAAGAATTACAGTCGGAAGTCAAATTTCCCTTCACCACGTCGAAGGCTAGGGGTAGGGCGTAGGAGGTCTGCGTGTTCACCTCTTGGCCCTGGCGCTTGGGGTCGAAGGCGGAGCGGATGGTGCGTCCCGTGGTGGGGTCCACGAAGGTCTTCACGAAGAACGCCCGTCGCTCGGCGGCCTGTTGGGCGTAGCGCTCGGCGTCGTCGTCGTGGCCCAGCACGCGGGCCATGCGGGTCATCAGGTCGAGGTCGTAGATGTAGTAGCACTCCCAGATGAGGGACTTGTCGTTGCGGTCGTCCTCCAGGCTGAGCCAGTCGCCCAGGTCGCCCCACTGGCGATGTTGCACGATGAGGCCCGTCTCGGGGTCGATGTAGTCCCGCTGGATGTAGTCGATGTAGCGTTTCATTGCGGGGTAGTGCTCGGCGAGTAGGTCGCGGTCGGCGTACTGCTGGTAGAGCTCCCAGGGTACGGTGATGCCCGCGCTGCCCCACAGCAGACTGCCGAAGCCGAATCCCGTGGGGGCCACGTCGGGGAACTTGCCGTCCTGCCCTTGACAGTCGCGCACGCTCATCAGGTAGCGGCGCAGGAAGCGGTCGGCGTCCGTCAGATAGGTTGCCGAGCGGCTGAAGACCGAGATGTCGCCCATCCAGCCGAGCCGTTCGTTGCGTTGCGGACAGTCGGTGGGGATGGAGATGAAGTTCGACCGTGTGGACCATAGGGTGTTCTCCCACAGGCGGTTCACGTCGGGGCGGTTGGTGGTGTAGGCCGAGTTCACCTCCGTCATGGAGCTGACCACGATGCTTTGCACGTCCTCCGCGGGCAGCGCGTGGTCCACTCCGCTCACCTCTATGAACCGGTATCCGTGGTAGGTGAAGCGGGGCGAGAACGTCTCCTCGTCGTCTCCCTTGGCGATGTAGATGTCCTGGCACATGGCTACGCGCAGGTTCTCGGTCATGATCATTCCTTTGAGGTGCTCGTATTCGGGCAGGTCGGGGTATTTCATCTCGGCGAACCGCAGCTTCACCTCCGTGCCGGGCTTCAGTCCGCGGAACCTCACCAGCGGCACTCCCGCCATGTTTTGTCCCAGGTCGTAGACGTAGATTCCCTCCCGGGGCTCGTCCACCGTCTGTGCCGTCAGTGTGTCGACGGGGAGCACCGGCCCCGCCGGGTCGGCTATCAGCTGGAAGTCGTCCGCTGCGGGGTGGAAGATTACCTCCTCCACTACGTCGGAATCCTTCTCGTTCGTTCCCGTTTTTCCTTCGGCTCCATCCGATTCGGCGAATCTTCTATTAGTCTCCGTCCCATCGAATCCCGTGGGTTCGGAACTTTTCGCCTCGCCTCTTTTTTCTCTTAATGAAACTGTATCTGAGGACGAAGCCTTCGATTTCTTAGACTTTTCAGAGCCTATAGCATTATCCGCAATCTCTTCTTTTCTTGCCTCTATCTCCTTTGAAGTGAGGAATCTGACCTCGGCCGCGGGTTCCCATCGGGAGTCGTCGTAGCCGGCGGTGCTCCATCCTTCGAGGGGCTGAGCCTTGCGGGCGTCGTACACCTCACCCATGAAGAAGCTGGCGTGGCGGACGGGACTGTCGGCGTAGCTCCGCCAGGTGCGTGGGTCGGTCACGATGGTCTGTCGGGAGCCGTCGGCGTAGACTATCTGCAGCTGGGCCATCAGGGCTTGTCGGGTGCCGAAGAAGTCCCAGTTGTCCGTTTGGAAGGTGCTCCCACCGCTCCACCAACCCTCGGCCAGGGTGGCTCCCAGGGCGTTGGCCTCGCCGCTACTGATGAGGTTGGTCACGTCGAAGGTCTGATAGGTGAGCGTGCGGTCGTACTGCGTGCTGCCGGGGTTGAAGTAGGCGTCGCTCACCCGGTGTCCGTTCAGGTAGAGGTCGTAGATGCCGTGGGCGGTGGCGTAGAGCCTTGCTTTCGAGATTCTCTTGTCGGCGGTGCGGAAGGTGGTCCGCAGCATCGGTGCGGGGTTCTCCGTCAGGGCGGTTGTCCGCAGCAGTCCGTCGTTGCCTCCGTCCAAGGTGAGGGCCGTGGCTTGCACGGTCTTTATCGTGTGGTGCGGGGGGCGGAAGCCGTTCACTGTGACGTGGGCGAACGTGGCGCGTTGTCCCGCCTGCAGCAGGTATCCCAAGTCACCCACCACGGGGTAGGCTATGTAGTCGCCTCCGCTCTTTCCGGTCGGGTTGAGGACTACGGAGCCCAGGGGCTTTTGGCTGAGGTCGGACTTTGTTTTTCCGCCTTGACTTGTCTTTCCTGTTTCGGATTGTTTCCCGCTGAGGTCGGACTTCGTCTTTCCGCCTTGACTTGTCTTTCCTGTTTCGGATTGTTTCCCGCTGAGGTCGGACTTCGTCTTTCCGCCTTGACTTGTCTTTCCTGTTTCGGATTGTTTATCGCTGAGGTCGGACTTCGTCTTTCCGCCTTGACTTGTCGTCACCGCTTCGGATTGTTTCCCGCCGAGGTCGGACTTCGTCTTTCCAGCGCCAGCGAGTCCATCGGCTTCAGCGTATTCTTGTGCGTTGCTCACGTAGAAGTCCGCTTTCCCGGCGTTGCATCGGATGTCGATGTGGTGTTTCTCGTAGCGGTTCTCGCTGTTGATGATTTCCGTGGGGATGGCGAGCGAGGCGATGGGCTGGCGGTCCGTCTCGCCCGGTCGGTAGCCTTTGCGGTAGACTTTCAGCAGGGCGGGGTTGCCTTGGCGGAGGGGCTCGGTGTCCAGTTCCACGCGGATGTAGGCGGAGTCTTTCGCGTTGCAGACGCCCAGCAGGTTGAGGTGGTGGCTCATCATCCGGGGGTCGTTGGCTCCGAAGAGGAGCGACGCTGCGGTGGACCGGCTCGCTTCGTCCAGCTGAATGTCGTAGCTGACGCTGAACACAGGCAGGTAGTCGGCGTAGAAGCTCACCGCCTCGCCGGCTCGTCCTATCCATTTCGCTCCGTTCCAGGGGTCGGTGGTTCCGTCGCTGGAGAGTCCTTCGTTTCGTCCCCTTTCTTTCGCCTCGCCCGATGTTTGGAAGGTTTCGCTTTTGGATTGGGACCTAGAGAAATTCTTCCCCGAAATCTCCTCGTTTCGTCCCGTTTCCTTCGCTTCGCCCGAGGTTTGGAAGGTTTCGCTTTTGGATTGGGACCTAGAGAAATTCTTCCCCGAAATCTCCTCGTTTCGTCCCGTTTCCTTCGCTTCGCCCGAGGTTTGGAAGGTTTCGCTTTTGGATTGGGACCTAGAGAAATTCTTCCCCGAAATCTCCTCGTTTCGTCCCGTTTCCTTCGCTTCGCCCGAGGTTTGGAAGGTTTCGCTTTTGGATTGGGACCTAGAGAAATTCTTCCCCGAAATCTCCTCGTTTCGTCCCGTTTCCTTCGCTTCGCCCGAGGTTTGGAAGGTTTCGCTTTTGGATTGGGACCTAGAGAAATTCTTCCCCGAAATCTCCTCGTTTCGTCCCGTTTCCTTCGCTTCGCCCGAGGTTTGGAAGGTTTCGCTTTTGGATTGGGACCTAGAGAAATTCTTCCCCGAAATCTCCTCGTTTCGTCCCGTTTCCTTCGCTTCGCCCGAGGTTTGGAAGGTTTCGCTTTTGGATTGGGAACTAGAGAAATTCTTCCCCGAGAGTCCTTCGTTTCGTCCCGCTCCTTTCGCTTCGCCCGAGGTTTGGAAAGATTCGCTTTTGGATTGGGGACTAGAGAAATTCTTCCCCTTCGAAACTTTTTCCCTATCGCTTCCGTCCCTAGCGGCGAGGTCGGTTTTGGAGGCTTTGGCTGATTTGTCGTTGGTGGTGGTGGCTGAGGCCGATGAATGGTCGAGGTCTGCGGTCAGCGTGAGGGCGGTCTCGAAGGTGGAGGTCTCGGCGGTCAAGCGGTTCCGCTGGTCCCACACCTCCACGGTCCAGCGGTAGCGGGTAGTGGGCTTCAGGGGCTTGCCCTCGTAGCGGATGCAGAGCGAGGCGCTGCTCTCCACGCGGCCGGAGTTCCACACTTCGGTGCCGGCCTCGTCGGCGACGCTGATGCGGTAGGCGGTCTGCCGGTAGCCACGTTTGTGGTCGTCCGCCACCATCTGCCAGCTGAAGCGGGGCTGCTGGGTCTGCACGGCGATGGGGGCCACGGCGTACTCCACCCGCAGGGCCTTCAGCCGGGTGCCGGCGCGGAGGTTGGCGGCGACGATGAAAGCCGTCAGCACTGCCACGATGTATGTAAGTTCTTTTTTGAGTCTCATCCTGATTTGTTTTAGGGTTGATATTCAGTCGCTCGGGGTTGTCCTAATGGCGTGTCTTTAGGCCTGTTCCGTCGGCGTTGCAAAGATAATGCACGGCATCCCGTCCCGCAAGTTTTTCGAGGACTTTTTTATTGAAATTTTTCGCAATTCGGACAATGCGGTTTTCGGGTCCCTAGGAGGTCGCTTTTCGCACCCCGGTCAGCTAAAATTTTTTCTTCGGTCAGGAAAAATTTTTTCTCTAGTCAGCGAGAAAAATCGCTCTTTCCGGGTGCTTTCCGCCCGCCTGGAGACACGTTTCTCCGCTGTTGCCTATTTTCTCAATCCGGTGTCGGAAAAAAGTGGAGCATGTTCATCTGGCCATGGACGAACATTGCCTTGGATTGTCTGGAAAAGGCGCTTTGTGGATGGATGACCGGGAAATTCGGTGGCGACACTAGGTTTCCATAGATAATTTTGTCGCTCGAAAAAGTTTTGCTTAATTTTGCAGCCAACGTCATGGTAAATAGAAAGATAGCTTATGCCCATTATACGAATAGACCGGCTCGACTTTCCCGGAGTGGAAATGTTTGCCCGACTCACTGAGGCGGAACTCCGCTCGCGCAGGGATCCGTCGAAGGCTGTGTTCATAGCCGAGAGCCCCAAGGTGATAAGAGTGGCGCTCGACGCAGGCTACGAGCCTGTCGCGCTGTTGTGTGAGGAGCGCCATATAGAGGGTGACGCGCACGACATCGTCTCGCGCATCCCGCCAGATGTGCCCGTCTATACAGGCGCTAGGGACCTCTTGGCTTCGCTCACCGGATATACGCTGACGCGTGGTGTGCTGTGCGCCATGCGCCGACCGTTGCCCCGTGAGGTGGAGGACATTTGCCGTGACGCTCATCGCGTTGTGGTGATAGACAATGTGGTGGACACCACCAACATCGGAGCCATCTTCCGCTCGGCGGCTGCGCTCGGCATAGATGCCGTGCTGCTCACCCCCGATTCCTGCGACCCCTATAACCGCCGCTCGGTGAGAGTGTCCATGGGCTCGGTGTTCTTGGTGCCGTGGACGTGGGTGGACGACCCTCAAAGGCGGCTCTCCGCCCTGGGCTTCAAGACGGTGGCTATGGCCTTGACCGACCAGTCCGTGGCGATAGACGACGCGCGGCTGATGGCCGAAGAGAGGTTGGCGCTGTTGATGGGCACTGAGGGTGACGGCTTGCCGCACGAGGTCATTTCCTCGGCCGACTATGTGGCGCGCATTCCCATGTCGCATCAGGTCGACTCGCTCAATGTGGCCGCGGCATCGGCTGTGGCGTTCTGGCAGTTGCGCTGGAGAGGGTAACTACGTGGTCAGAAATTCCCCGAGGTGTATATGCTTGATGCCGTCTACGCAACTTCCGCTGGTCAAATATGGCAAACCTCCAAATGTCAGGTAGTCGCGCAAAGATTGCGTGGAAGCACTCTTCTTATGAAATTCCAGAAATTCTCTATAAGTCAAACTGTGAATGTGAAATTCGACATATCGTCCTGAAAGGTAGGTTGACAATTCAAGTGACAAGTCTTTATGGGTATGAAGAATTTTTTATTAGTTATACTTGAAACTTTCTGCAAAGATGGCTGTTTTATTAATCATAACAAATAAAACGTGTGAAAGAGCGTGGTTTATTAATTATGATTAACGAAAAACAATTCATTTTTTTCGCACGGATTGTAACCCGAAATGTTGCGCAGTTTCTTCTTGCGGTCGTCACACGGATCGTTCCTGGGTTTTGCGGCGTTTGGACTCTCTTGATGAGGAAGGACTCCGAGGTGTGCTTTGCCCCGTCCGGCTTCCGCTTTCCGCCCCCGTCCGCCGATGGGGAATAGCCAGGTTCCCGGACGGCTCGTCCGGGTGGGTGACCGGCTGGGCTAGGGCAGAGTCCTGGACGGGAAAAAGCGGTTTCGGTAGGATTCTTCCGCTGGAAAAGAATCCTTTTCGGGGCGGTTAGCGAGGGGGTTCGACCTCTTGCGGGAGCGGTGTCGACTGCAGAAGACCCTTTTGCCTAGGAGAGGAGAACTTCTTACGACGCTGTGTTACAGCCATTTGGCCTTTGAGAGGAAGATGACATTATCGGGGGTGTTTCAGTATCTCAGTGTGTCGGAAGTTTTCCGTGAGGTTCGCTTGCTTCGCTCGTTGGGATTCGCTTCCTTCTCCAAGGCCTTCCCGCCCACTTCGGACTTTCGCCTTGGAGTGTGAAAGACTTCGACCTATTGTTTCCTCTCTGATGGCTGGGGAGTGCCTCTTCTAATCTAACTGCCCGTTTCGTAGTAACTGTTGAAAGAATCGTCCCTTAAAACTTGTTAATTTGCCCTCCTTGGCGACCATTAACTTGGGTAGTAACACTGCTTACGGCGTTATCTGTCGTCTTTGAAAGCGTCAGTTTCATGGAATTCCTGTCCTTTGTGGGGTGGCTCTAACGGGAACGGCAAAATTCGCAAATTCATTATCTATCTGCTTAATAGAGAGTTAGGCCACAATCCCATCTGCGTGTTAACATATTTTTGGAAACAGAAAACAGAAACAGTTATTTTTTCGGGGTATCCCATTCCCCTTTCTTACTCATATATAATATATATAACTATTTAATTATTAAGTATTTATGAATATAGAAAGAGAGAGATTGAGGTATGTGGATACCCTTTTTTTTTGCGATTATCTGTTTCTGTTTCCATTCAATATAGGCATCGGCTAATCTTTGCATCTCTATAAAGCATTGAATATCAGGGTTTTTGTGGTGTATGCACACGCTCTATCGGCCTTTGTCCGGGGTACGGAGAGCGCCACAGAAACTGTTTCCACAACTGTTTCCATAACTGTTTCTGTTTCCATCCAGTCTTTTGCACTAGATATCGCTTTCGTCTTTTTGGGGAAGTCTGTGTGTGAGTGGACTGAGATTGTTCCTCTCTCTTCCATTGTCTTGGCTCCCTGGGGGCGCTGCTGTGCGGTTCCTCTCCGTCTCTCCGCTGGAGTGACTCGATGCCCGCCGATGAACGGTTCACCCAAAATCCCGCTGACCCCGTTTTTTTATACCCTATCGGGAATGTTTTATCTTTGAGTGCAAATTTTTATACCCCATCGGGGATAAACTGCCACGGAATGCGGACTCTTATACCTTATCGGGTGCGATTTCGGGAATTGTCACTATCTTTGCCACCGATGGCGTATAAGCGGCTCGTCCTGCGGAGGGCCTTGGCATTGAGGTCGGACAGGTGGAACCTCCTCCCCGGAAAATATTTTTCCGAAACAGAAAATTTTCCACCAAAACACTTGCATTTCGGACTGCCGCGCATTATCTTTGCGGGGTAAACAGAAATGGTTCATCCTACATTTCGAGTGATGCGGCAATCATGGAGTGCATATAGCCTGAGT
>CAVFUK010000094.1:0-30710 GCA_963625535.1 Anaerovoracaceae bacterium
GTTGATGACCGCATAGAGATAGAGAACCCTGGAGTGTTGCCTCCTCAGCTCAACACGGAAACCATAAAGCAGTCGCACAGTTCGTACCCTTATAATCCAATCATGGCAGATGTGCTTTACCGGACGACGTTCCTCGAGTGTCGAACGAAAATATGCTGACAAACCTAACCATCCTCAACAACAATATCGCTTGACGGATGAGGCTAGGGCATGGAAGGAAGAGCAGAAGCATAGTAAGTGACACTTTTCTCCTTGGCTCACGGCCTGTGAATGCCTCAAAAGACTTGGGACTTAAGGGTAGAACGGCGCCAAAGAGTTCATTCTTGGGCAAGTATGTATTGCCGGGCGGCGTAGAGGGGGACGTTTACCATCCAACCTTGGTCTTGGTAGCCCAGCTTGGAGATACGGAGGCCCTTCAGGTGATAGGAAGCAAAGTCCTGTGTGATGAATGTGGAAAACGACTTCGACTTCACATTCTCTTCGGCTTTCACTTCGATGGGCAACACGTGGTCCTCCGCTTGGATGATGAAATCGACCTCTTGCGTGGAGTTGTCCTTACTATAATAATAGACCGGCAGGTCGGGGAGCGTCTTCATCTGTTGGAGGATGAAATTCTCGGTGAAGGCTCCTTTGTATTCGCTGAACACATTGTCGCCGATGAGAATCTGGGCAGGAGGAGTCATGGAGAGTGCGCCCAGCAGACCTACGTCGAGCAAGTAGAGTTTGAATGCATCCATGTCCGCATAGAACTTCAACGGCATCTTGGCGTCCCTCGTCCGCTCCACCTTGTGCACCAGTCCGGTGTCTATCAACCATTGAATGGCAATCTCGAAATCTTTCGCACGAGCTCCCTTGCGAACGGCTCCGTAGATGAATTTCTTGTTCTCGCGAGCCAGCTGGGAGGGGATGGATTGCCACACCATGCGCACACGTTGCGTCTGTTCGCCCGTATGTTTGCTGATGTCCGCCTCGTATGCGGTCAGGATGTTTTGTTGAATCTGCCTTACGGTCTTCGGGTCGTGATTCTGGCTGAAACTGAGTACGGCCTCGGGCATTCCACCGACGAAATAGTACTGACGCAGATATTCCACGAACTTGTTCGCCAGGCAGTTGATGACGGTCCAATCTCCGCTGCGGAGCGCCTCCAGCAGCTTTTCCTCGTTGTTGGCCAACAGAAACTCTTCGTACGTCATGGGGTAGAGGTGCATGATGTCCACCTTACCTACGGGAAACGACTCACCCTTCATGTTCATCACACCGAGCAACGAACCGGCAACGACGACGTGCAGGTCGGGCTTGTCCTCACAGAAGTATTTCAAGGAGGAGAGCACGGGAGGTATCTCTTGTATCTCGTCGAGGAAGACGAGGGCCCTGCCGGGTGTGATGGTCTGTCCCGAGAAAGCCGAGAGCCCAATGAGTATTCTGTTGACGTCGACATCGCCTTGGAAGAGCTGCGCAATCACGTCGTTCTTGTAACAATTGACGTAGACCAAGTTCTCGAATTCCTGCTCGCCGAATTGCTTGATGATGTACGTCTTGCCCACTTGTCGGACTCCGTACATGATGAGTGGCTTCCTGCTGGCCGACAACTTCCACTCTATCAGTCGATTGTATATTTCTCGCTTCATCTCGTTACAATTTTATGAGGGAATATCCAGCGCAAAGATACACTTTTATGAGGGAATGTTGCGCCTGCGAACACATTTTTATGAGGGAATGAACGACTCCATTGCATCACTGAGGACAATGGTTCGCATGGATTCACACAATGCTTCGCATGATTCAAAACCATAGTATTGTATGGGCAAAAACAATGGTATTGTATCGCCAAAAACAATCGATTGTTTTGGCTCAGACAATCGATTGTTTTGGCCAAAACAATCGGTTGTCTTGGCCCGAACGAAGCATTGTTTTTTTTCGCGTGTACACCACAAAAATAGGAGGCAAATGCTTCAGTCACGAATAGCATTTACCTCCTACCGGATGACTCCACAAACATATAGCGGAGCCTATGTACACTGCCCGCGGAGCAGGCGATGCTGTTATTGCTTAGCGAGCTCGAAGCCGAGACGCAGACCGCTGTATTGGTCGGAGAGGCTGGTCAGGGTAGAGATAGCTGAGTTGGTGGACTTCTGTGAGATGACACCGGCGGTGGTCTTCAACAGCGACAACATCTTGTCGGCCTTGAACAGCATGCTCATCGAGGAACCGCTGACGCTCACCTCGGCCGTAGCGCTGAATCCCATGGTGGTGGTCAGGCTGAGGCTCTTGTCCGAAGAGTTGAAGGTGTAGGTGCCGTTGATGGTACGCTTGTTGATGGTCTGAGTGTAAGTGCCGTCCTCGTTGAAGGTGAACGAGCAGGTGGTGTTCTTCAAACCGATTTTGTTACATACCTTCGTCATGCTCGACTCCACTTTCTTCGAGGCAATCTCGCCACCGGCCTTAGCCAACAGGTTGTCACTCTCGAACTTGCAGTCGGGGCCCGTGTACTTCCATGTGCCTACGATGCTGGTGGCCGATGTCTCGTCACCGGTGACGGCCTTGGCCACGCCGCTTACTACGTTCGACAAGATAGAACTCCAGTCCTGAGCCTTCGCGGTAGTTCCGGAAACGAGGAACATAGCGATGGCTGCGATTAAATACGAATTAAACTGTTTCATGTTTCTATTATTTAGTTTGTATTGATTGGGCGCAAAGGTATATAATTTGACCGCTTTCGTCAAATGAATTGGATAGATTCGATTCAAAGGACTACGAACGCCCTTGATTTGTCGGCAAAAATAATAAGCCCGATTGTATGGCCATGTGACGTAAATAGTGTAATTTTGGCATGTTTTTCAGCAAGGGGTTGTTCATGGCCTTTTATAGGGCGGCACAATGGACTATGCTGGTGAATTTTTAATACTTATGTAAACAAGCAAATATGAACCACATGTATGTAATTGGAATGGACATAGGCGGAACGAACTCTGCCTTTGGAATACTGGATCGCGAAGGACACATCCTCTGCCAGGATAGCGTGAAGACTCAGGCTTATCCGCGGATAGAGGATTATATAGAAGTAGTCAGCTCGAAGCTGCAACCCATGATAGAGCAAGTGGGTGGGGTAGGGTGCATCAAAGGTTTCGGCATAGGTGCGCCTAACGGCAACTTCCTCACCGGGTGCATCGACCTGGCTCCCAACTTGCCTTGGAAAGGCCGGGTGCCATTGGCCTCGCTCTTCCAGCAACGGCTGGGCGTGCCCGTGGCGTTGACCAACGATGCCAAGGCCGCCGCCATGGGCGAGATGATCTATGGCGTGGCAAAGGGTATGAAGGACTTCATCATGATCACGTTGGGAACAGGCGTGGGCAGCGGCATCGTCGTGAACGGACAGCTGGTCTATGGCTACGACGGACTGGCGGGAGAGTTGGGCCACGTGATAGTGCGCCCCGAAGGCCGTCTCTGTGGCTGTGGCCGCAAGGGCTGTCTGGAGACCTACTGCTCCGCCACAGGCATTGTGCGCACCGCCAAGGAGATGTTGAGCCAGACATCGGAACCTAGCCTGCTGCGTAAGTTGCCCATTGACGAGATTACCTCCAAGAGCATCTACGACGCCGCCGAGGAGTACGATGCCTTGGCACTGCGCATCTTCAACTTCACGGGAACCGTGTTGGGTGAGGCGTTGGCCAACTTCGTCCTCTTCTCGCGTCCAGAGGCCATCATCCTGTTCGGAGGCTTGGCCAAGTCGGGCGACTACATCATGCGTCCTGTGCGCGAAGCCATGGAGAACACGATGTTCAAGACCTTCAAGGGTAAGGTGAAGCTCCTCTTCTCCGGACTGAAGGACGGCGACGCTGCCATCATGGGTGCCGGAGCACTGGCTTGGTAAACGACTTTTGTTCGATAAACGATGATAAAACGATTTTCTTTACTTATAGGATTCATTGGGGCTTCCCTCATGTCCATCTGGGCGAACGATTTCTCGTTCAAGCACCTGGACATTGCGGACGGCTTGTCCAACAAACATGTGAATGCCATTTTCAAGGACTCCAAAGGATTCGTTTGGTTCGGTACGGCCTCCGGACTCGACCGCTTCGACGGTTACAACATAAGGCCCTTCAGCATGAATCCGTCCGACGTGAAGTCGCTGCCGGACAACTACGTCTCGTCCATCCAGGAATCCGAGGAGGGTGACATCTGGGTCAACACGGGATTGGGTTACGCCCTCTACAACTCACAGACGGAGGACTTCGACCGCGACATCCGTCACCGGGTGTGGGAGTACGGACTGGAGGCCATGCCTACCTTGGTACACATCGACAGCAACAAGAACTTCTGGTTCTACGTCGAGGGGACAGGCTGCTACTGGTATAAGAAGGACCAGAAGTTGCTTTATCCCTTCCTGCAGGGCGAGGGCGACGACAAGCTGCCCGAGGGCAAGATTGTCTCCATCGTCGACTGCAACGAGGGCGCGCTGGTAGTCTTCAACGACGGCCGGCTGGTATGCTTGAGCGGCGACAAGCGGCAGGTGGTGTGGCGCGAGGACTACATCGCCAAGCGGGCCAACATCATCGACAACAACTATTCAGCCTTCGTGGACAAGGATGAGAACCTGTGGGTCTTCGGAACCTCCACACTTTGGATTTACAACCGCGCGATAGGCAAGTGGATGACCTCGCTCGCCGACTTCCTGGCACAGACAGGCATCCGCGACGCTGCACCAAGGCTAGAGGGTACGGTCACCTCCGTGTCGCAGGACAACGACGGTAACATCTGGATCGGCACAGGGCGCAGCGGCTTGGTGGTCATCGACCGAAACAACAAACGCCTCTATACGCTCACCGCCTCCGAAACGGACAAGCGCTCGATGCACACCAACAGCATACAGACACTCTACAAGGACGACACCGGCAGCATGTGGATTGGTACACAGCGCAAGGGTGTATCCTATTATAATAAGAGCCTCTTCAAGTTCAACCTCAACTATGTGGGCGATGTCACCTCCATCTGCGAGGACAAGGGCCGCGGCTGCCTTTGGATAGGAACCAACGGCGACGGCCTCTTCCGTCGGGACAGCGCCACGGGAACTATTACCAAGGTGACCGTTCCCGGAGCGGCTGCCTACGAGGGCGAGGTCATCAACAAAGTGTTTGTGGCCAGCGACGGCACCATCTACATCGCCACCTACCGCAAGGGACTCGACACGTTCGACGGCTTGCGGTTCAACCACCTCTCGTTTGCCGACACCATGGGCAACATCACCTCCGTAGTGGAGGACACCGAGGGATACATCTGGATAGGCTTCATGGGCAGTGGACTGCGCCGTTACGACAAGACGAACGGTAAGACGGTGGCCGTCACCGTGAGCTCACACCAACTGGTGTCCGACTATGTGACCGACCTGGCGATAGGCCGCGACGGAAAGATATTGGTCGGATCCATCGAAGGCATCGCGGTAGTGTCGCCGGACGTGTTCCAGGTAAGTAACTACACGGGCTTGAAAGGTGGCGAACAGGAGTTCTCCAACACCTACGTGAACCAACTCTTCCAGGACGTAGACGGCAACATCTGGATCGGCACACGCTCGGGACTCAACATCTTCAACCCCGAGAGCGACCACCTGAGCGTCATCAATCAACAGAACGGACTCTCCAACAACGTGGTGTACGGCATTGCTGAGGACCACAACCACAACCTATGGGTCACCACCGCCAAGGGACTGTCGAACCTCGTCGTGCAGAACGCGGCGAATGGCGGAAGCAACCAAATCTTCAACTACGACAGCTCGGACGGTCTGCAGGAGTATGAGCTCAACGAGCGCGCCATCTGCTCCACCTCGCTGGGCGAGATAGTGCTGGGCGGCCTCAATGGCATCAACGTCTTCAACCCCGACAGCATACAGTTCGACCAGACATCGCCGAAGGTCATCTTCACAGGACTGCTGGTGGACGATGAGTCGGTGGTCGTGGGCCGTAAGTACGGCAAGCGCGTCATCCTCGAGGAGATTATCGGCACGGCCGAGCGCATCCGGTTGAATTCGGACGTGAGCAACTTCGAGATACAAGTGGCCACGGACAACTATAATGTGCCCGAGAAGATACGTCTGCAGTACAAACTCGAGGGTTGGGACAAAGAGTGGGTCTTCAGCAAGATGGGCGACCATACCATCCACTACGCCGGATTGCCCACCGGCACCTACGTGCTGCATGTGCTCGCCATCAATGGCGATGGTTTTGTGGGCAAGGAAGAGCGGGTGCTCACCATCGAGATAGATTCCCATTGGTGGGAGACGTGGTGGGCCTACGTGCTCTACGTACTCTTGGCCGCGGCTCTGCTGGAGCTGCTCCGTCGCCTGGCTTGCAAACACGAGCGGGCGAAGGTGCTGCGGGAGTTGGCCGAAGGTAAGTTGCAGGTGGAGGGCATCAAGCTGACATCCGACGCTGACGAGAAGGACGCCGCGAGCCTGTCGCCCGACAACCTGGAAAATTACACCAGTCCCGAGGAGACCGACGAGATGGCGACCGTGCCCGAGTCGGAGCGCCACAGCGTGCTGTTCGTGGACGACACGGAGGACTTCCGCCTCTTCATGGTGGAGAAGCTGAGCAACATCTACACGATCATAGAGAAGACGTCCGCCGCCGAGGCGTGGGCTTACCTTGATTCCGCGGAGACGATGCCCGAGGTGATTATCTGCGACATGGACATGGCAGAGATGGACGGCAACGAGCTCTGTAACCTGGTGAAGGCCGACAACCGCACGGAGAAGATTCCGTTCGTGATGATGATGAACGCCAACACCGACAAGGAGCAGTTGAGAAACCAACTCTTCGAGGCGGACGAGTACATCGAGAAGCCGTTCAACATAAAGACGCTGTGCGCTCGGGTGAACAAACTCCTGAAATGGTATCGCAACGAATCGACCGAGATATTCGAGTACAAGAACGCCGACATGGTGCTGGCGGACGCCACGATGGACGAGGAAGACAACGCCCTGTTCCAAAAAGCGATGGACTACGTGAACGACAACATGTCGCGTCCCGACCTGACCGTGGGCGACATCAGCTACTCGTTGGGCATCGAGCGTCCGAAGCTCTATAAACTGATACAGACCGTCAGCGGCAAGTCTCCGGCGGAATTCATCCGCGGCATGCGGTTGAAGCGCGCTGTGCAGTTGCTGCAAGAGGGCGGCACCGACCCCGAGACGGTGGCTCAGGAGGTAGGCTTCAACAACGTGATGCTCTTCAGCAAATACTTCAAGGAGGAATTCGGCGTGATGCCGTCGCAGTTCAAATGATGACTGAGCGAGAAGGGATAACACACATTACATATATATAATAAGGTATAGGATTACGTGATTAAGACAGTTAAGCTAACGGCCATTCTTCTAGTGCTTGCCGTAGGAGTTCGCGCGCAGGAGCTGCGGAGCGACTCGCTGATGAAGGAATGGTTCGACGAGAGATATGTGCCGGTGGTTGCCGGCAACGATGTGAAGATTCTGAAGAGTGGCAAGGCGAAGTTCGCCGACTTGTTTGAATCCATCCGGCAAGCCAAGCACCACATCCATCTGGAGTATTTCAACTTCCGCAACGACTCCATAGCCGGGGCCCTGTTCGAGCTACTCTATCAGAAAGCCGCTGAGGGGGTGAAGGTGCGGGCGTTGTTCGATGCCTTCGGCAACATGTCCAACAACCAGCCGCTGAAGAACAAGGCGCTGAAGGAGATTCGTTCCAAAGGGGTGGAGATCTATAAGTACGACCCCATCAAGTTCCCCTTTGTGAACCACGTCTTCAAGCGCGACCATCGGAAGATTGTAGTTATCGACGGCCACGTGGCTTACACGGGCGGCATGAATGTGGCCGACTACTATCTCAACGGCACGCCGCAAGTGGGCAGTTGGCGCGACATGCACATGCGCATCGAGGGTCCTGCGGTGAACCAACTGCAGACCATCTTCCTGAAGATATGGAACAAGGTGAGCAAGCAATGGATAGGAGGGGAGGAGTACTATTGGCCCGGTTCCATAGCCGAGTGTCCGGACGATGATGGTCCCGCGCTCCATGCCTTGGCCGAATGTGAGGACTCGTTCGCCCTGCTCAATGCCGTGCAGCACGAGCTCGACTCCTGTCATCCCGGCATCGGTCCGTTGCACAGGAATGTGGAGCTGGCGATAGTCGACCGCGAGCCTGGCGTTACTCCCAAACTGATTCGTCGGGCATACGCCTCGTCCATCAATGCCGCCAACGAGAAGATTCAACTGATAAACCCTTACTTTGTACCCACATACTCCATCAAGAAGTCGCTGAAGAAAGCCCTGAAGAGGGGAGTGGATGTGGAGATCATGATATCCTCGCACTCCGACATTCCTTTCACGCCGGATGCCACGCTCTATTCTGTCTACCAGCTGATGAAGCGGGGGGCCAAGGTCTATCTCTACGAAGAGGGTTTCCATCACTCTAAGATTATGATGGTCGACTCAACCTTCTGCACGCTGGGTTCCGCCAACCTCAACAGCCGCAGCCTGCGGTTCGACTACGAGGTCAACGCTTTCATTTTCAATAAGGATGTGACCGAGGAACTGATGGAGATGTTCGAGACGGACAAGGGTGAATCTACCGAGCTGACCCGCGAACTGTGGCGCGAGCGCACCCTATGGAAACGCTTCCTCGGTTGGTTTGCCCACCTCTTTACACCGGTGCTGTAAGGTCGCCTTTCGGAGACCCTATGTTCAAGGCCCCGAGACCCTATACTCTCAGGCCCCGAGATCCTAGGGGCATTTTTCGGGTACCTTTAGCCCTATCACGAAGGGACGTTTATCCTCTGCTGACTAGGCCCTCGTGAGCCTTATTCACACTACCATAGGGCATGAGTATGCTAATGCAGATTGTGGACCAAACTACCATAGGTTGTGGACCAAGGCTATCGTAGGTCATGAGTCCTACCTCTATTCCGTGAGCTTGATTCCTTGGCAACGTCGGTGGTTTAGCGTCACGTCGATTGGAGACAATGCATTGTCGGCTGCTTGCTTGGTCGTCAGTCCGTCGCTCGTGGTGGGCAGGTCCAGCGAACCGTTGCGAACCCACAGCATAGTGTAGTAGAGCATCAGGTCGGTATTGGGGTCGCCGATGGTGCCCAGATGGTAGACGTTGTCCAACTCACTATAGTAATAGTCCGGGTTGATGCCGTCCTCGTAGTCGGACTCATCCTTGCTGTTGTAGAGGTACGCCACGATAGGGTGGAGGGTGAAGCCATAGTCGGACTTGAACTCCAGCGAGGCGCAATTCTTGCCCACTGTGGTGCTGCCCAGTACCTTCACGTTCATGTAGGGCTTCAAGCATTGGATGGTTGCCTCCGACGCGGAGGCGGTGTACTGGCTGGTGATGACGTAGAGCGTGCTGAGGTTCAAGTTCTCAGCCGCCGCGTCGGTGCTCAGCATTGTGGTCTTGTTGGAACTGGAGTTCAAGTCGTTGTACTTCAGCGTGTACAGCGGCTGTCCCAAGCTGGAGGCCGGAGCCAGATAGCTACACAAGTCTGTCACACAGGTGACGTATCCACCGGGGTTGTAGCGAAGGTCGAGGATGAAGTCCGTCACCCCGTTGCTTTTGAAATAGGCGAAATGCTCCTTCATCTTGTCTCTGTACTTCGTGCTCTCCGTATCGGTGCCCTCGGCGAAATGGTCGTACATCATGTAGCCCACTTTCTTGCCCGAGTAACTCGTGTCGTCGATGATGCCGACATAGTAGAACGGATTGCTCTCTATGCTCACCGAAGCCGACAGGCTCAGGTCGGTGGCGTCGCCCCAGACGTACTCCACTGTCTCTCCCGACTGTTTCATGCCCAGGTCGCAAACACTCAGCGTGATGGCGTCGCCGTTTATCAGCTCCGACGAATTGTTGGCCGTGATGTTGTAGCCGTTGATGGACACAATCCAGTCGCCCCGCCGCAGTCCTGCCTTCGCCGCCGGTGTGTCGGCCAACACGTAGAGCACACGCGCCATGCGGTGTGTCGTCTTCCCCGTCGGGTCACTGTAGATGGCGAAGTCGAATCCGTAGGTAGAGGTGTCGTCCAGGAAGATGTTGCTGCTCGCCCCCTCGGTGGTGTCGTCCGTCTCCTCGAAGTAAGAGAAGGTGTCGCCCTTGCCACTGCGGCATTTCGTGGAGAGCAGCGACTTGAAGAACGTCTCCGGGTCGTTGAAGTAGCTGGTCTCCTTCAGGGTAGGCATGTCGGCGTACCACAGATAGTATTGTTTCATCTGCGTCTCTATCCAACGGTCTTTCTGTGTCTTCTCTTCGTATTCGTGTGTACGGTCCTCTCCGCAAGCGGAGCAGAGCATCGTAAGGGCTACGGTGCCTATGAGTTTGATGTGGAACAACTTGTTCATTTGCAATAGATATAATTCAAGCACAAAAGTATCTGTTTTGTTTGACATAATCCCAACGAATTGAGAAAATTTAGCTTGCCGACAGTCTATTGTAGGGTTGCTGACGCTGTCCCGTGAGGTGCTCGGAGAGAAAAATCTCTCCCATAAGGTCAAAACATTTGGCCGAATCCTTTAGCATACCACATCTTTTCCCTAACTTTGTGTCCTGTTTAAACAAACAATCTAAAAACAAAAGATTCATATATGGGAGGTTTTTTTGGAACGGTTTCTATCAAAGAGTGTGTCAATGACTTGTTCTACGGGACGGACTATAACTCGCATTTAGGAACGAAGCGTGGCGGTATGGCCACTTACAGTAAAGAAGACGGATTCAAGCGTTCGATCCACAACTTGGAGAGTTCCTATTTCCGCACGAAGTTCGAACCCGAGCTGTCGAAGTTCACTGGCAACGCCGGCATAGGCATCATCAGCGACACGGACG
This sequence comes from Anaerovoracaceae bacterium, assembly GCA_963625535.1. Taxonomy (GTDB): domain Bacteria; phylum Bacteroidota; class Bacteroidia; order Bacteroidales; family Bacteroidaceae; genus Phocaeicola_A. The sequence goes on from CAVFUK010000094.1 coordinate 10,842, forward strand.
CGCAGCCTATCATCATCAACTCACACCTGGGGCGTTTCGCCATCGTCACCGTTGCCAAGCTTGCCAACATCGACGAGCTGGAGCAGGAGCTACTGGACGCTAACATGCACTTCTCCGAGATGAGCCAAGGCAAGACCAACCAGACGGAGCTGATAGCACTGCTCATCATCCAGGGTAGGAACTTCGTGGAAGGTATAGAGAACGTATATAATAAGGTAAAGGGATCGTGCTCCATGCTGCTGCTGACCGAGAACTGCATCATCGCCGCCCGCGACAAGCTGGGCCGTACGCCTATCGTCATCGCCAAGAAGGAGGGCGCTTACGCCGCCACCAGCGAGTCGAACAGCTTGCCGAACCTCGACTTCGAGGTGGACCGCTACCTGGGTCCCGGCGAGATAGTGCAGATAGAGGCGGAGAAGCTGACCCAGCTGCGCAAGCCCAACGAGGAGATGCAGATCTGCTCCTTCCTGTGGGTCTACTACGGTTTCCCCATCTCGTGCTACGAGGGCATCAATGTGGAGGAGGTGCGTTTCCGCAGCGGATACAAGATGGGCAAGGTGGACGACTCCGAGGTGGACTGCGTCTGCGGCATCCCCGACTCCGGCGTAGGAATGGCTTTGGGCTATGCTGAAGGCAAGGGCGCTCCCTACCATCGGGCCATGACGAAGTACACCCCCACGTGGCCCCGAAGCTTCACCCCGAGCAACCAGTCGATGCGCTCGTTGGTGGCGAAGATGAAGCTCATCCCCAACCGCTCGATGATGCAGGGCAAACGCATCCTCTTCTGCGATGACTCCATCGTGCGCGGCACCCAGTTGCGCGACAACGTGAAGATGCTCTACGACTATGGGGCGAAGGAGGTGCACATGCGCATCGCCTGCCCGCCGTTGATTTACGCCTGCCCGTTCATAGGCTTCACCTCCTCCAAGAGTGAGCTGGAACTGATTACCCGCCGCATCATACAGGACCTGGAGGGCGACCACTCGAAGAACTTGGAGAAGTATGCCACCACCAACTCGCCCGAGTACAATAAGCTGGTGGAGTGCATCCGTGCCCGCTTCGGCCTCGACTCGCTCAAGTTCAACACCCTCGAGACACTGGTGGAAGCCATCGGCCTGCCCAAGTGCAAACTCTGCACCCACTGCTTCGACGGCAGCAGCCACTTCTAACCGACGGCCGTCAATGATAGACTATTATAAAGATTAAAAGATACAGAACTATGGATTTAGTTGAACGTTTTTTGAAGTATGTGAGTTTCGACACCCAGTCAAGTGAGGAGTCCGAGACCACACCGAGCACACCCAAGCAGATGGTGTTCGCCAAATACCTGAAGGAAGAGTTGGAGACGCTGGGCCTCACCGAGGTGTCGCTCGACGAGAATGGTTACCTCTATGCCACACTGCCCGCCAACACCGACAAGCAGGTGTCCACCGTAGGTTTCATCGCCCACATGGACACCAGCCCCGACATGAGCGGAACCAACCCCAAGCCCCGCATCGTGAAGAACTACGATGGCGGTGACATTGTACTTTCCCAGTCAGACAATATTATTTTGTCACCTAGACAATTTCCCGAGCTGCTCGACCACAAGGCCGAGGACATCATCGTGACCGACGGACACACACTCCTTGGCGCCGACGACAAGGCCGGCATCGCCGAGATAGTGACTGCCATGGTCTACCTGCAGGAGCACCCCGAGATAAAGCATGGCAAGATTCGCATCGGCTTCACCCCCGACGAGGAGATAGGCCGCGGTGCCGACAAGTTCGACGTGAAACTGTTCGGCTGCGACTGGGCCTACACCATGGACGGTGGTGAGGTAGGCGAGCTGGAGTTCGAGAACTTCAACGCCGCCGGCGCCAAGGTCATCTTCAAGGGACGCAACGTGCACCCGGGCTATTCCAAGAACAAGATGATCAACTCCATGCTGGTGGCCAGCGAGTTCATCGGCCTGTTGCCGCCGTGCGAGACTCCCGCCCACACCGAGGGCTACGAAGGATTCTATCACCTGGTGGGTATGCAGGGCGATGTGGAGCAGACCACTCTGTCGTACATCATCCGCGATCACGACCGCGCCAAGTTCGAGCAACGCAAGGCCGAGATGCAACGCGTGGTGGACTTCCTCAACGCCCGCTACGGCGAGCCGGTGGCCACACTGGAGATGCGCGACCAATACTACAACATGCGCGAGAAGATTGAGCCGGTGATGCACGTCATCGACGTGGCTTTCGAGGCCATGAAGCAGGTCGGCGTGAAACCCGAGGTGCGTGCCATCCGTGGCGGAACGGACGGAGCGCGCCTGTCGTTCGAAGGTCTGCCTTGCCCCAACATCTTTGCCGGAGGCATTAACTTCCACGGTCGGTACGAGTTCCTGCCCATCCCGTCGCTGGAGAAAGCCTGCAAGGTAGTCTCCAAGATTGCCGAGCTGGTGGCCCAATAAACTGTTGACCGACGACCCTGCATGGGCCGCATGAATAATTGACACAGGTTGGTGCGGACAAGATTATCATTGCCTTGCACTAATCTGTGTTAATCTGTTTAAAATAGAGACTCTTCCCTTCGCATGCTGTCTCTATTTTGTTTAATTTTGTTTTCTGAAAAATTCTTATACACTTCGAGATGTCTGAACTATCACCTCTGATTCGGGACCTTGCGCTGATACTGTTCAGCGCAGGCGTCATCACGTTGATCTTTAAGCGGCTGAAACAGCCGCTGGTACTGGGCTACATCGTAGCCGGATTCTTGGCCAGTCCTCACATGCCTTATACTCCATCCGTGGAGGATATGGTGGATGTGCAATCTTGGGCGGACCTGGGTGTCATTTTTTTGCTGTTCGCCCTCGGTCTGGAGTTTAGTTTCAAGAAATTGGTGAAAGCCGGTGGCACTGCCATTGTGGCGGCTTGCACGGTCATCCTCTGCATGATGGCCGTCGGCATATTGGCAGGTACGGCCTTCGGATGGAAGCAGATGGACTGCATCTATCTGGGCGGTATGTTGGCCATGTCCTCCACCACCATCATCTACAAGGCTTATGACGACATGGGGCTCCGACAGCAACGCTTCGCCGGACTGGTGCTGAGTGTGCTCATCCTGGAGGACATCCTCGCCATCATCCTGATGGTGATGCTTTCCACCATTGCCGTCAGCCGCAACTTCGAGGGTCTGGAGATGGCCTTCAGCATAGGCAAGCTGGCCTTCTTCCTGGTGCTTTGGTTCGTCGTGGGCATCTATCTGATTCCTACCTTCCTGAAGAAAGCCCGCAAGTGGATGAGCTCCGAGACGTTGCTCGTCGTGTCGTTGGGCATGTGCTTCGGCATGGTGGTGCTTGCCTCGCAGGCTGGATTCTCGGCAGCCTTCGGTGCCTTCATGATGGGCTCCATCCTGGCCGAGACCGTGGAAGCCGAGACCATCGAAAAGGTGGTAGGCCCTGTGAAGGACCTCTTCGGCTCCATCTTCTTCGTCTCCGTCGGCATGATGGTGGACCCTTCCATGATAGCCCAATACTGGTTGCCCATCGTCGTCATCACGCTGGCCATCCTGTTGGGACAGACCATCTTCGGCTCGGGAGCCTTCCTGCTTGCCGGTCAGCCGCTGAAGATATCCATGCAGTGCGGTTTCAGCTTGACGCAGATTGGTGAGTTCGCCTTCATCATCGCCTCGTTGGGTGTGAGCCTGGGTGTCACCAGCAGCTTCCTCTATCCGATAGTGGTTGCCGTGTCGGTCATCACCACCTTCCTCACTCCCTACATAATCCGGTTGGCTGTGCCGGCTTACGATGTACTGCAGAAGCATCTGCCCAGTCCGTTGCTCGGACTCATCGACCGTTATTCGGCTCGTTCGCATACCTCCGTCAACCAAGAGAGCAACTGGCGCAAGTTGCTGTTGGCCATCGTGCGCATCGTGGTGGTCTACACCATACTGACCATTGCCGTCATTGCCATCTGCTTCAACTTCATCGACCCGCTCATACAACAGTTCCTCCCGCAGGGGTGGGAGCGTTGGATAGGTGTGACCGTCACCATCCTGGCCATGTCGCCCTTCCTGCGTGCCGTGATGATGAAGAAGAACCACTCCGTGGAGTTCACCACCCTGTGGCAGGACAACCGGTTCAACCGTGCTTCGCTCGTCTCCACCATCGTGCTGCGTATGGCTGTGGCAGTGCTCTTCATTGTCTACGTCATCTCGCACTACTTCCAGGCGTCGTCGGCTGTGCTCACCGGCATCGCGCTGGTGCTGCTCATCATCATGGCCTATTCGCGCCGACTGAAGAAGCAGTCCATCGCCATGGAGCGCACCTTCATGCAGAATCTCCATGTGCGCGACATCTATAACGACCCGAGCAAAGGCAACTCCCCGGCTTACGCTGGTAGTTTGCTGTCGCGCGATATCCACCTCTCCGACATGGAGATTCCCGCCAACTCACAGTGGGGCGGTCACACGCTTGGCGAGCTCAACTTCGGTAAGCTCTTCGGTGTGCACGTGGTCTCCATCCTCCGGGGCGACCGACGCATCAACATTCCGCGGGGCGACACGATGCTCTTCCCAAATGACACCATACAGGTGATCGGTACCGATGAACAGTTGGCATCTTTTACTGCCGAGGGTAGCAAGGTGGCCCAGTTGCCCGACGACGCACCGACCGCAGACAACGAGATGAACCTGATGCAACTGGAGATCAGTGCCGACTCGCCCTTCCTGGGCAAGAGCATCCGCGAGAGCGGCATCCGTAACCGCTATAACTGTCTGGTTGTCGGCGTGGAACAAGCTGACGGATCACTCTTCAGTCCCGACGTGGACTCACCCCTTCACGAGGGCGACGTCGTGTGGGTTGTGGGCGAGAAAGAGAATGTTCACGCTCTTTTGGGAGAAAAATGCGCTCCGATGCCTTCTATATCAGAATAAGTTGTTACATTTACACGATAATTTTATAAACGTTCAAAAATAATTACTATGAGAACTGATCCAAAAGACTGTCTCTACTGTCAAAACAATGAGACATTACACAATCTGATGATTGAGATTGCCCAACTGAGTGTATCACGCGTATTCCTGTTCAAAGAGCAAACCTACAGAGGCCGTTGCCTGGTGGCTTACAAAGACCATGTGAACGACCTGTTCGAGCTGAGCGACGAAGAGCGCAACGCCTTCATGGCCGATGTGACACGCGTGACCCGCGCTATGGACAAAGCCTTTCATCCGGTGAAGATCAACTACGGCGCATACAGTGACAAACTCTCTCACCTCCATTTCCACTTGGCTCCCAAGTATGTGGACGGCCCCGATTACGGTGGCGTGTTCCAGATGAATCCTGGCAAGGTGTACCTCACCGACGCTGAGTATCAGGAGATGATTGACGCTATCAAAGCTAACCTCTAAACCGATTGTCCTCAGATATGCCAACAAAGAAATACAGTGGAGTGGTAGTGCCGATGATTACACCGGTCACTGCCACTGGCGCTCTCGACGTGAAGGCCGTGGAGCGCATCATCGCCCTCTTCGTCAAGACGGGAGTCTCTCCCTTGTTGATGGGAACTACGGGCGAGGGCAACTCCGTCTCTGCCGCCGATGGTTTGCTGTTTGTGCGGACAGCCGTGAAGGCTGCCCAAGGCAAAATCACCATCTATGCCGGACTGACAGGCACCTGTGTCTCCGAGCAACTGGTTGCCGCCGAAGCCTATACGGCTGCCGGTGCCGACGTCATCGTGGCCACACTGCCCAGCTACTACGCCCTGACGGACGAGCAGATGTACGAATACTATAAGTACCTGGCGGACAACATCAAAGGACCGCTGATGCTCTATAACATCAAGTCGACCACACACATGTCCATCCCCGTGGAGGTGATTAAACGCTTGAGCACACACCCCAACATCGTGGGCCTGAAGGACTCTGAGCGCGACCTCGAGCGTATGGACGCCTGCATCGCCATCTCCCGTGGACGCGAGGACTTCTCCTACTTCTGCGGATGGGCAGCACAGTCGGCCCATTGCATCGAGTTAGGCGGCGACGGATTCGTTCCCAGCACAGGCAACTTCGTGCCGGGCATGTTCAAGCAACTCTACGACGCTGCCGTGGCAGGCGACATGGAGACCGCCAACCGCCTGCAGGACGAGACCAACGCCATCGCCAAGATCTACCAGGAAGGACGCACACTGGGACAGTCGCTCACCGCCTTGAAGGTGATGATGCAGACCGACGGCCTGTGCGACCCCTACATGCTGCCGCCTCTCACACGCTTGCCCGAGGCAGAAGAAGCTGTGATAGCTGAGCGGGCACGTAAAGTGGCGCATTGAGCCTGGTGGAAACCTAACAGAATCTAATACTAACCTTGAAAACATCATTTTATGCAACAACCACTTCTTCATTGGGTTGATTACGTCATCGTAATAGTTTCCGTGTTCGCGGCGGTGGGGATGGGCTTCTACTTCGCCCATCGTCAGAAGGACACGCATGCCTACTACGCCGCCAGCGGAAAGATTCCGGCTTGGGCCATCGGCATGTCCATCTTTGCCACCCTCATCAGTAGTGTCACCTTCCTTGCCTATCCGGGCGCTGCCTACGGCGGCAACTGGATTCTGTTGGTGCAAGGCCTCATGGTGCCTATTGTGCTGGTAGCGATGATAGGCATCATCGTCCCCCTGTTCCGTAAAGTCATCAAACTGAGTACCTACGAATACTTCGAACGTCGGTTCGGCTTCTTTGCACGCTTCTACAGTTCGTTGGCATTCTCGCTGGGACACTTCTCCAAGATGGGAACTGTCTTCTTCCTTGTCTGCCTGGCGCTCTCCGAGTTCCTTGCGTGCGACATCTATCTGGTGTTGGGCGTGCTGGGTGTGGTCATCATCCTCATCACCCTGTTGGGCGGTATGGAGGCCATCATCTGGATGGATGTTATCCAGGGCTTCCTGCTGATTGGCGGTGGACTCATCAGTGTGGCGATGCTCCTCTTCATGCCCGAAGGCGGACCGTCGACCGTGTTCTCTGTAGCCAGGGATTTCAACAAAATCAGTTTCGGTCCCTACGACTTGAGCCTGACGCACTTGACCTTCATCGTGATGGTGCTCAACGGCATCTTCTACGCCATACAGAAGTACGGCACCGACCAGACGATTGTGCAGCGCTACCTCACGGCGAAGGACGACAAGAGCGCTAAGAAGGCCGCCTACATCGGCGTCTTCATGAGCGTTCCCGTGTGGGCCCTGTTCATGCTCATCGGTACGGGACTTTTCGTCTTCTACCATGTGACGGGCAATCCGTTGCCCGAGGGCATCAAGGCCGATGGTGTGTTTCCCTTCTTCATCGCTACACAGATGCCACCGGGTGTCGCCGGTTTGGTGATCGCAGCCTTGGCAGCTGCCGCCATCTCCAGCTTGGACGCTGACCTCAACTGCCTCTCCGCCATCACCGTGCAGGACTACTACGCACGCTTCAAACCGCAGAGCACCGAACGTCAGCGCATGCGCGTGGGTCGTTGGGCTGTCGTCATCTCCGGCTTGGCAGCCATAGGTGTGGCCGCGCTCTACGTCATGTGGGGTGGCGAAGGTGTGCTGGGAGCCGTGTTCGGACTCTACGCCATCTTCTCGGCCGGCATTGTGGGCCTCTTCCTGCTGGGATTGCTCAGCCGACGGGCCAACAAGCAGGGCGTCTACGTGGGCATTGCCGCGGCCGTGCTCTTCACCGCCTATGCCTTGCTCACCTCCACCAAGTTCGACTTTGGCAATGGCAAGCAACTGCTGCTCGACCTGGGTGACTGGAACTTTACGCATCATAAATATATGTTGGGTGTCTATAGCCACTTAATCGTGTTCGTGGTCGGATACTTCGCCAGCTACCTGTTCAAGACTCCGTTGGCTGACAAGCACTTGACCATCTACGGTTATCTGGAAGACAAGAAACTTAATAAAGAAAACAAATGAGAACAATAACATTGTTGCAACCGCAGAAGATAGTCTTCGGCACAGGTTGCATTTCACAGTTTTGCGACGATTATCTCGCCATGGGTTACAAGCGGCTGTTCATCCTCACCGCTCCTCCCATCGTGCCGTTGATTCGTCCTATCGAACAGAAGTTGAACGAGGCAGGCATCAGCACGCTCGTCTATGACCACATCCTGGGCGAGCCGTCGGTGACCGACTTCAAGCAGATACTGGAAGAGGCGCGCGGCTACAAGGCCGACAGCTTCATCGGTGTGGGTGGCGGTAGTGTGCTCGATGTCACCAAGTTGGCCGCTACGCTCATTGGCAGCGACCAGCAGGTGGAAGACCTCTTCGGAACGGGTTTCGTGAAAGCCCGCGGTGCATGGTTCGCCTGCATGCCGACCACAGCCGGCACAGGTAGCGAGGTGTCGCCCAACGCCATCCTGCTCGACGAGCGCGACAAGCTGAAGAAGGGCATCGTCAGTCCCTACCTCATTGCCGACGCTGCCTACGTCGACCCGCAGCTGACGGTGACCGTGCCTCCCAAGGTGACGGCAGAGACCGGAATGGATGCCTTGACACACTGCATCGAGGCCTACACCAACAAGTTCGCCCACCCGGCAGTGGACATGTATGCGCTGAGGGGCATCCAACTCATCAGTGCCAACCTGTTGCGCGCGGTGAAGGACGGCTCCGACATCGAGGCCCGCGAGGCTCTGTTGCTCGGCAGCCTCTATGGTGGTATGTGTCTCGGACCTGTCAACACGGCGGCTGTCCATGCTCTCTCTTATCCGTTGGGCGGTGAGTTCCACATTTCGCACGGCCTCTCCAACGCCATCCTGTTGCCTTCGGTGATGAAGTTCAACCGCAGCGCCAACCTGCAGAAGTATGCCCAGGTGGCTATCGCCTGTGGTGCCCCCAAGGGAGCCGACGACAACGAGACGGCGCAGAACGGTGTCGACTTTGTGACCGAGCTCTCCAAGGCTTGTGGCATTCCCACCAAGTTGACCGAGATAGGCATTCCTCACGAGGCTGTCGACCACATGGCCAAGGCTGCCATGGAGGTGCAGCGCCTGCTGAAGAACAATCCGCGCACCGTCACCGAGGCGGACGCCAAAGCCATCTACGAGAGTCTTTACTAATATAATAATGTAAGAACAATGGAATTACCTATATTGGCCATAACGATGGGCGATCCTGCCGGCATCGGTCCGGAGATAGTGGTGCGCGCCCTCAACCACCCGGAGACTTACACCAAGTGTCGCCCGCTGGTGACCGGCGATGCGGCTGTGATGGAGAATGCCGTGAAGGTGCTCGGACTGCCGATGACCGTGCGTGCCATCGACAAGGTGTCCGATGCCCGCTTCGAACAGGGTTGCATCGATGTTTATGATTTGAAGTGCGTGGACATGAGCAAGTTCGAGTTTGGCAAAGTCTCTGCCCAGTGTGGCAACGCTGCCTTCGTCTCCATCCGCAAAGCCATCGACCTGGCTATGGCGGACGAGGTGGACGGCACCGTGACCGCTCCGCTCAACAAGGAGGCGCTCAACCTGGCAGGCCATCATTTCGATGGTCACACCGAGATCTACGCCACCTTCACCCACACCAAGAAGTACGCCATGCTGTTGGCTGACGAGTTCCTGCGTGTGATCCACGTCTCCACCCACGTGCCGCTCCGCAAGGCTTGCGACCTGGTGAAGAAGGACCGCATCATCGAGGTGACGGAACTCATCAACGACGCCTGCCTGCAGTTCGGTGTGGAGAATCCCCGCATCGGCATTGCCGGACTCAACCCTCACTCGAGCGACAATGGTCTGTTCGGTTGGGAAGAGGAGAAGGAAATCACTCCTGCCGTGGAGGAGTTGAAAGCCCGTGGCTACAATGTCGTGGGCCCTGTGCCGCCCGACACGCTGTTTGCCAAAGCCAAGTGCGGACAGTTCGACGGTTGCGTGGCGATGTACCACGACCAGGGCCACATCCCCTTCAAGGTGGTGGGCTTCAACTGGAACAAGGAGACAGGCAAGATGGACAGCGTGAAAGGTGTGAACATCACCCTCGGCCTGCCTATCATTCGTGTCTCTGTGGACCATGGCACAGCCTTCGATGTTGCCGGCAAAGGCCTCGCCAGCGAGGATGCCATGATGCTCTCCATCGACTATGCCACCCGCATGGCCATCAGTCGGCTGAAGAAGAAACACGGCGCCTGATGCCCAACGTTTGGCACGAAAGTTGAAGCATAGACTTTGGAAATAAATAGCCCGAACCGTGCGCTCGGCCTTGGGGAACACTCCCAGGCCGGGCGTTCGGATGAAGGCTCGAAACATTTGAACAGAAATGATTGCAGTAGTAGCTGATGATATCACCGGTGCCGCCGAAATGGCAGGCATCGGTTATCGTTTTGGTCTGACGGTTGGCTTCCTCACCGAGGTGGAAGGACCGTTGCCGGAGTGTGACTTGTTGGTGTTGGCCACCGACACCCGTTCGATGAGCGAGCGGGAGGCTGTGGCCGAGACGCATCGTGTGGTGCGCGAGTTGAAGGGCCGTGGTGTGCAGGCTTTCTTCAAGAAGACCGACTCAGCCCTGCGCGGACACATCGTGGCGGAACTGGAAGCCTTCCTCCAGGAGTCCGGTTGCACGCGAGCCTTGCTGATGCCGCAGAACCCTTCCAAAGGCCGCATTGTCAAGCAGGGAGTCTATTACATCAATGGCCGTCCCCTACAGGAAACCTCCTTTGCCTTCGACCCCGAGTTCCCTGCCAACAGCTCTGTCGTCACCGAGCGCTTGAAGGGAGTCCGCTATCTGAGCGAATTCGCTAGCATGAATGATGTGCCGGTGGATATCTGTATATCGGAATCTTCCGATGAGGAAGGAGTCTCGGTAAATGGAAGTTCCGCATCTGAATCATTTACTCCTGGAGCCACTTCAGTGGGTGGAAACTCTACGCTGGATAGCGGAGTCTCACTCCCGATTTACGTGGCGGACGCTGACTGCGAGATGCAGATGACGTTCCAGCTGATGCGTCACGCTAAGCCGGGCGTGTTGTTGGCTGGTGCCGCCGACCTGTTCACGGCTTATCTGCATTTAATCTTCATGGGTAAGGACTCTCGGTTGAGCACACCGGAGACACGCAGCTTCGACGGCTTGTCGTCCGGCCGTGCGCTGATAGTCTGTGGTAGCACCCAGAGCACATCGCTGAGCCTGCTCCCTTACGTGGAGCGCTACACCATCCCGACGGAACAGATGCCCGAGGAGGTCTTTGAAGGAACAGCCTCGCCGGCGGAGTGGGAGAGTGTGCTGAAGCAAGTCTACAGTCAGCATCATGCGCTGATACTCACCATCGGTCGTCCGTCGAAAGGCGGCAAGGAGTTTGCCCTCCGCCTGCGGGCTGAGATGGCAGACGCTACCGCCCGCTTGGTGCACCTGTCCGCTCCCGACGAGCTGATTATTGAAGGTGGAGCCACTGCCTTCGCTATCCTGAAACAACTAGGTTGGACGCGCTTCGAAGTCTCCGATGAAGTCTCTCCCGGCGTGGTCCGCATGAAGTGGTTGGGCGAACAGCAGCCTGTCCACATCACCCTCAAGCCCGGCAGCTATTCCTGGGGCGGACTGTTCGTCTGACAGCGGCCGTCGATAGAGGCTCTGCGGACAGATGAACGTTAGTTCGTGGGTGGACTCTAATTTCATCGTACCCAAGCACCTTCCGCACGGGAACTTTTCGTACCTTTGTCCCCATCTATGGAAATGGAGCAAGATACATATAAGACGATAGCACGGTTGGCTGAAGGGACTTACTCCGAGAAGCGGAGCAAATTCCTGGCGTTTGCCATACCTGTCACTTCGGTGGACGAGGTGAAGCGGTATGTGGACGAGTATCAGAAGAAATACTATGATGCGCGCCACGTTTGCTATGCCTACATGTTAGGGGCGGACAGAACCACCTTTCGCGCCAACGACAACGGCGAACCGTCGGGCACGGCGGGCAAGCCTATCCTGGGACAAATCAACTCCAACGAACTGACTAACCTGCTGATTATTGTGGTCCGCTACTTCGGAGGCATCAAGCTGGGCACAAGTGGACTGATAGTGGCTTACCGCACAGCGGCTGCCGAAGCCATCGCCAATGCCGAGCTGCTGGAGAAGACCGTAGACCAGGAAATCTCTTTCGCTTTTGAATACCCCTTCATGAACGATGTGATGCGCATCGTCAAGGACGAAGACCCTGCCATCGTCAGCCAGTCGTACGACACCGATTGCCTGATGACCCTCAGCATCCGCCAGTCGAAGATGGCTCGGCTGAGGGAGAAGCTCTCCAAAGTGGAGACGCTCCGTTTCCCTACCGAAGAGTGAGGCATCGGCTTCTAAGAACGACCGCTAAGAGGGTGACATAATGCCTTCCCTCCTCTTGAATGCTCCTATATATAATAAGGTATAGGAAACTTCCGTAAGTAAAGAATTGACGACTAGAAATCGGAACGTGAGAAGAGCCTAGGCTCAATGGCGCTTAAGCCTAGGCTCATTGATGGTTGAGCCTAGGCTCATTGATGTTTGAGCCTAGGCTCGTTTTTGGACTTGTTGAACCACTATATATAATAGTTATAACTCACTTCCACAGGTATATACTCATGGGCAAACGAGTATATACTCTCCAAAACCGCACCTATAGGTGGTGGAAGGTGAGAGAGCACCCATAAAACCAATCATCACAGTAGGACTTGCGGGACTTGAATAAGGCATAGCTGCATCATTACTCCTTCTCCTTCAGCAGGTCCTCCTGGCGGAGCAGCTCGTCGCGATACTGTGCGGCTTGTATGAACTCCAGCTTCTTGGCGGCCTCCTGCATCAGCTTGCGGGTGCGCTCTATGCTCTTCTCCAACTGCGGACGACTCATGTATGTGAGAACAGGGTCGGCCACCAGGCTGGTCTCAGTCGGTCCGGTGTAGGCTTTCGGTGCAGCAGTCTCCTCCTTGGTCGACGTATCCGGAACGGCGTCGAGCAGAGCCGTGCTGCGTGCCTTCTCAATCTGTTTCGGGGTGATGCCATGAGTCTCGTTGTAGGCCAGCTGTTTCTCGCGGCGGCGATTGGTTTCGTCGATGGTCTGCTGCATGCTGTCCGTTATCTTGTCGGCGTACATGATGACCTTGCCGTTCACGTTGCGGGCGGCGCGTCCGGCCGTTTGGGTGAGTGAGCGGTGGCTTCGCAGGAATCCCTCCTTGTCGGCGTCGAGGATGGCCACGAGCGACACCTCCGGGAGGTCCAGACCCTCACGCAACAGGTTTACACCCACCAACACGTGGTAGATGCCTGCCCGCAGGTCGTCCATAATCTTCACACGCTCCAGTGTGTCCACGTCGCTATGGATGTAGTTGCAACGCACATCGTTGCGTAGCAGATAGTCCGTCAGCTCCTCCGCCATACGTTTGGTCAGGGTGGTGACGAGCACCCGCTCGTCCTTCTCGATGCGTTGCTGTATCTCCTCCATCAAGTCGTCAATCTGATTCAGGCTGGGGCGCACCTCTATGACAGGGTCGAGCAGTCCGGTGGGGCGAATCACCTGTTCCACCACCACGCCCTCGCTCTTTATCAGCTCATAGTCAGCCGGCGTGGCGCTCACGTAGATCACCTGCTTGGCCATCTGCTCAAACTCCTCGAACTTCAGCGGGCGGTTGTCCAGGGCGGCGGGCAGACGGAATCCATACTCCACAAGGTTGGTCTTGCGCGCCTTGTCGCCACCGTACATCGCACGTATCTGCGGCACACTCACGTGACTCTCGTCGATGACTATCAGAAAATCCTTCGGGAAGAAGTCCAGCAGGCAGTAGGGGCGTGTGCCGGCAGCGCGTCCGTCGAAGTAGCGCGAGTAGTTCTCTATGCCCGAGCAATGTCCCAGCTCGCGTATCATCTCCATGTCGTACGTCACCCGCTCGTGTAGGCGGTTCGCCTCGTAGGATTTGCCTATCTCGTTGAAGTACTCCTCCTGTTTGGTCAGGTCGTCCTCTATCTCGTGGATGGCGCGCAGGGTGCTCTCTTTCGTGGTCATGAAGAGGTTGGCGGGATATATCTTGTAATCCTCGAACTCGGCGATGCGTTGCCCTGTGTCGGGGTCCACCTCTTCGATGGCGTCCACCTCATCGTCCCACCACACCACACGCAGCAGATTGTCCGAGTAGGCCAGGTAGACATCCACCGTGTCGCCTTTCACACGGAAGTTGCCACGGTCCAGGCTGAGGTCGTTGCGGGTGTAGAGGCTGTCCACCAACCGGCGCAGGAAGACGTTGCGGTCGAGCAGCTTCCCGCGCTTCACCTCTATCACGTTGCTGTAGAAGTCGGCAGGGTTGCCCATGCCGTAGATGCACGAGACGGAAGAGACCACCACCACGTCCTTCCGCCCGGAGAGTAGGGCAGAGGTGGCGGCCAGACGGAGCTTGTCAATCTCCCCATTGATGGCTAGGTCCTTTTCTATATAGGTGTCCGTGGAGGGCAGGTAAGCCTCCGGTTGGTAATAGTCGTAGTAGGAAACGTAGTACTCCACGGCGTTGTTGGGGAAGAAACTCTTGAACTCGCCGTAGAGCTGTGCCGCCAGCGTCTTGTTATGGCTGAGCACCAGGGTGGGTTTGTTCACGTTCTTGATGACGTTGGCGATGGTGAACGTCTTGCCCGAGCCGGTGACGCCCAGCAGCGTCTGTGCCGGGAGTCCCTCTTCGACTCCTTTCGTCAGTTGGGCAATCGCTTCGGGCTGGTCGCCTGTCGGACTGTATTTTGATATAAGTTCGAAATCCATGATTCTGTCTGCTCCTTCAATTGAGCCGTAAAGGTACACATATTCTATTAACGGCGTGCTATTCTCCGCCACTTTACTGCGATATTTCTTTCCAAACGCACTCTGCGAGCCATCTATCCATGCCTATTAGCCATCTTTAAGGAACTTTTTGGGTTAAAAAACAGAGATGATTTGTATTATTCGTGGCTAAGCCGTACATTTGCACAATATTTTCAGATACAAGATGAAAAAGAACGTTTGGACACTCCTCCTCGTAGCCTTGATCATGTCATCGTGCGGGGACTACAATAAAGTACTGAAGAGTACAGACTACCAATATAAATACGAAGCGGCCAAGGCCTATTACGTGGATGGTAAGTACAACCGTACCAGCACGTTGCTCGGTGAGATGATTACCATGTTCAAGGGCACGGCCTATGGCGAGGAGTCGTTGTACATGCTGGGAATGAGCTACTTCAACAGTGAAGACTGGATTGAGGCTTCCTCCACTTTCGAGCGCTACACCAAGTCCTATCCGCAGGGCGTGTATGCCGAGCTGGCAAGCTACTACAAGTGCTTGTCGCTCTACAACGACACCCCCGAGCCTCGGTTGGACCAGACCAGCACCTATCAGGCCATCTCGGCCATCCAGCTCTTCTGCGAGAACTACCCGATGAGTCCGTACAAGGAAGATGCCCAGCAGATGATGTTCAAACTGCAGGACAAACTGGTGGAGAAGGAATACCTCTCGGCCAAGCTCTACTTCGACTTGGGCAACTACATGGGCAACAACTATCAGTCGTGCGTCATCACCGCACAGAACGCCCTGCGCGACTTCCCCTACACCGAACGTCGTGAGGACCTCTCGTGGCTGGTGCTCCGCGCCAAATACGAGATGGCCGTGCAGAGTGTGGAGGAGAAGAAGGTAGACCGTTATCGTGAGACCATCGACGAATACTACGCCTACAAGAACGAGTTCCCCGAGGGCAAGTACCTGAAGGACGCCGACAAGATATTCGCCAATGCGACCAAAGTAGTGAAAGAATAATCATATTATATATAATAGGTATAAAATAATTATGGATTACAGAAAGACAAATGCGCCGACAACAACCGTTACGCGCGATTTAATGGAACTGTGCGAGGATACGGGCAACATTTATGAGACTGTGGCAATCATCGGCAAACGTTCGAACCAGATTGCTGTGGAGATTAAGAACGACCTCTCCAAGAAGTTGCAGGAGTTCGCCTCTTATTCCGACAGTACCGACGAGGTGTTCGAGAACAGAGAGCAGATCGAGATCTCGCGCTACTACGAGAAGTTGCCGAAACCCACACTGATAGCTACACAAGAATATATCGAAGGTAAGGTTTACTACCGCAACCCCGCGAAGGAAAAAGAGCGGATGCAATAACGGATAGACCACTATGATACAGCGTATTCAGTCTGTTTATCTGTTGGTAAACGTCATCCTGCTGGTGGTGTGCATGTGCAGCCCCGTGGCGGCTTTCATCGGTGCGGACGGCAGCGTCTCCCCCTTCACCAATTTGGGTGTGGACGTGGCTGGTGTCGGTCGTGAAACCTCTTGTTGGGGAATGTTCGCCATCCTGTTGCTTTCGGCAGTTGTGGCACTGGGGACCATCTTCCTCTTCAAGAACCGCATGCTGCAGATTCGCATGAGCATCTTCAACATCGTCCTGCTGATAGGCTACTATGCCACCTTCGTGGCATTCATCATTGCTTACAACGGACGCTTGGAGGATTTCTCGTTCCAACTCCGTTTCGCTAGCTGTCTGCCTTTTGTGGCCATCGTGCTCAGCTACCTGGCACTCCGTGCCATTGGCAAGGACGAGGTGATGGTGCGTGCCGCCGACAGGTTGCGTTGATACGAACAAAGGATATTTTCGGTTCCTGCCTAGGGTGGGGACTATGACGGCATAAAAGACCGGCTCACGTAGGGTTCACGTCCGCGCGGCCGGTTTTTCTGCTTCATGAGCCTGTCTATTTCCCTTTTTCTTCCTCTTCGACCTATTTTTGAGACTTATATGTTGGCTGCAAAGGGATTATTCCGTACCTTTGCGACCGGTTTATACATACCCTCTCGGGGACTGTGTGGGCCGACATCGCATTTTAGTGAACGGAAAAGTGTATTATAATACTATCTTAGAGACAAACTTACTATGGTCATTGCAGTAGACTTTGATGGAACAATCGTGGAGCACAGATACCCTGCCATCGGCAAGGAGATACCTTTCGCTATTGAAGTCCTGAAGAAACTTCAGGAGGAACAGCACAAGCTGATACTCTGGAGTGTGCGCGAAGGCAAACTGTTGGACGAGGCATTGGAGTTCTGCAAGGAACGTGGCTTGGAGTTCTATGCCGTCAACCGCGACTATCCCGAAGAGACGGAGGATGCCAACCGCCACTTCTCGCGCAAGCTGAAGGCGGACATCTTCATCGACGACCGCAACCTGGGCGGACTGCCCGACTGGGGAACCATCTACAACATGGTGCACAACCGGCTCACTTACGAAGCGCTGCTCGAGGAGGAGCGTGAGGAGGAGGAGATGCCCAAGCCCAAAGGCTTCTTCGAACGTCTGTTCGGGAAATAACAGACAAGGCAATATATTCGTAATCATCCGATAAAAAGTGAAAAAGATATGAGACTTAAGAAACAACTTCTCTTCCTGACAATCGCAACGGCTCTGGCCAGTTGTACATCGTACAAGAATGTACCCTATCTGCAGGACATCGAAGCAGTGAACGCCGCCGCACAGCAAAACGTTCCTTACGACGCGCGCATCATGCCGAAGGACTTGCTTACCATCACGGTCAACACCTCCGACCCCGAAGCTTCCGCACCATTTAACCTCGTCACACAGACCGTGCTCAACGCCGGCAGCAGCAACCAGCTGAACTCACAGGCTGCCCTGCAGCAGTACCTGGTGGACAACTCGGGAATGATTGACTTCCCGGTTATCGGCACCCTGCAGGTGGGCGGACTGACCAAACGTGAGGCTGAGACGATGCTGAAGGAGAAGCTGATACCCTACCTGAAAGAAGAACCTATCGTGACGGTGCGCATGATAAACTATAAAATCTCCGTGCTCGGTGAGGTGAACAACGCCGGAACCTTCACCATCAGCAACGAGAAGGTGAACGTGCTGGAGGCCCTGGCCATGGCAGGCGACATGACCGTCTACGGTATCCGCGAGAATGTGAAACTCATCCGCGAGGACGCTACGGGCAAACAGCAGATCTACACGCTGGACCTCACGAAGTCCGACATCGTGTTGTCGCCATACTACTACCTGCAGCAGAACGACATCCTCTACGTGACACCGAACAAGACCAAGGCAAAGAACTCCGACATCGGCAGCAGCACCACGCTGTGGTTCTCGGCAACCTCCATCCTGGTATCCATCGCCAGTTTGCTCGTGAACATCTTGCGTTAACACTATATGAACTTGAAACTTCCCGATTAAAGAATATGGAACAGAATTTAAATAACACTTTTCAAGAGGAAAAGGAAGAAGGCATCGACGTGAAGGCGCTGATTGTCAAATATATTGTGTATTGGCAATGGTTCGTGGTATCTGTTGTGTGCGTAGTGGCTCTCGCTTGGATTTACCTGCGGTTCACCACACCTATCTACAGCGTGTCGGCCGCGGTGCTCATTCAGGAAGAGGACAACAGAAGCCATAGCTCGGGCACCAACCCCTTCTCCGCTATACAGGACATCGGCATGTTCTCCATGACGTCCAACTTCGACAACGAGGTGGAGGTGCTCCACTCGCGCACCCTGCTGAAGGAAGTGGTGACCTCACTGAATCTCTATACCTCAATCAACAAGAAAAGCATGTTCGGCTACGATGCTCCGCTCTATAAGAACAGTCCGCTGAACATCTACATGACCGCGCAGGAAGCTTCCGAGCTGAAGTCGGGCATCCGGCTGGACATCGACTACAAGGTAGAGGGCGAGACCAACGTGGAGCTTACCTATTATATAAAGAAGGAGAAGAACAAACAGAAGGAGGTGGTGAAGACATTCCCCGCAGTGATTACCACTCCACTGGGCGTCATCACCCTGTCCAGGGGCGACTCCATCGCCGCGGCAGAGGACTGCAGCCTGCAGGGCTTCATCTCCAACCCGATGGATGTGGCTATGGGCTATGCCAACAACCTGACCGTGGAGCCTACCTCCAAAACAACCACTATCGCACAGATTACACTGAAGGATGCCAATGTGCAACGCGGTCTCGACTTCGTCAACACCTTGGTGGAACGCTATAACCAGAACGCCAACGAGGACAAGAACGAGGTGGCTTCGCGCACGGCGGAGTTCATCGAGGAGCGTCTGAAGATTATCGACAATGAACTGGGACACACCGAGACGGAGTTGGCCAACTTCAAGCGCCGTTCGGGACTGACCGACTTGGAGAGCAACGCCAAGTTGTCGTTGGAGGAGAACGCCAGCTACAACCAACAACGTGTGAAGAACGAGACCCAGATAAGCCTCGTGCGCTACCTGCTCGACTACATCAACGACCCGAAGAACATCAACGAGGTGATTCCGGTGAACGTGGGCTTGGAAGACCAGAAGCTGAGCACCGTGATGGAACAGTACAACACCCTGTTGTCCGAGAAGAAACGGCTGTTGCTCACCTCATCGGAGGCCAACCCTGCGGTGAAGAAACTCAGCACCAGCCTTGAGGCCATGCGCACCAGTGTGAAGACTACCGTGCGCAGCGTGTACGAAGGACTGTTGATCACGAAGAAGGACCTGGACCGCCAGGCATCGAAGTTCGAGAGCCGCATCAGCGAAGCGCCCGAGCAGGAGAAGGAGTTCGTGAGCATCTCGCGTCAACAAGAAATCAAGGCCACGCTCTACACCATGCTGCTGCAGAAGCGTGAGGAGAACGCCATCACCTTGGCCTCCACCGCCAACAACGGCCGCATCATTGAGGAGGCCCTGGCAGGACGCTTCCCTGTCTCACCGAAACGCAGCATCATCCTCTTGGCCGCACTGATACTGGGAATCGCCATTCCGGTCGGCATCATCTACATCCGCGACCTGCTCAAGTACAAGATTGAGAACCGCGAGGATGTGGAGAAGATTACCAAAGCCACCATCCTGGGCGAGATACCTTTGGCCAACAAGGAGGGCGGCAAGAACATCGTGCTGAAGGAGAACC
>CAVFUK010000095.1:0-23900 GCA_963625535.1 Anaerovoracaceae bacterium
TGTTCTGCGTAGCAAAAATTGTTTCTATTTTTGCAGCTTATAAAACAATATCTTCATCTATAATGAGAAAGACTTTATACATTATATGTAGTTTACTGGCAGTTCCCTTCTTGTTCGTTGCGTGCCTCGACGACGACAGCACCGACACCGAATATACCTCGGACGCACTTATCTCTTCCTTCTCCATCGACGACATCGAGAGTAACGTGACGCAGAAAACCTCATCGGGCAGCGACACGACAGTGGTGGTGACCTTGACGGGAAGCGACTATGAATTTACGATCAATCAGAACGAGAACAGAATATATAACGTAGACTCGCTGCCAATGGGCACAGACGTCAGCAAGGTGGTGGTAAGCATCAGCGCTATCGGACTCGGCGTGGTGTACGAGAAGAACAACCAAGACACGCTGTGGACCTCCACCGACTCGCTCGACTTCACCAACCCGATAAAGTTCAAGGTCTATGCCTACGACGGCACTACCCGCGCTTACACCGCACAAATCAATGTGCACAAGCAAGACCCCGACTCGTTGCAGTGGACACAGCTGGAAGGTGCCAACCTGAGCATCCCCGCCAATGGACGACATAAGGCGTTGACGCTGAACGGTAAGATTTATCTGTTTGTGAAAGATAGCAGCACCGGCAAGATGTCGATGACCTCCACGGACATTACCGATGGCAAGAACTGGACCGCACTGACACAGCTGAGTGTGGCTAATGTGGACTACCGCTCGTTGATTACCTTCAAGGACCGCATGTATGCCTCCGATATGATTAACCTCTATAGCTCTACCGACGGCATCAACTGGACGAAGGTGAACTCAGACACCGCTATCCTGCGGCCCTTCGCCGCTTCGTCCGACCAACTGTTCGCTATCAGCAATGCCGGCAGACTTGTGACCTCAACGGACGGTCTCACCTGGACTGACGAGGGCTTGCGCCCCAGCTCATTCCCGATGTACAGCACCTATGGTGTGAACACGCTGTCGACCAACAGCTCGATAGAACGCATACTGGTGATGGGCGAGAGCACCAACTTGGCAGATACCACGGCTGTGGTGTGGAGCCGACTCTCCACCGAGAACCAATGGACCTATTACGAACAGGCACGTGACAATACTTACGGATTCCCGAGACTGGAGAACTCGGCCATGATTGCCTACGACTCTAAGTTCTACGCCTTCGGTGGCGCCAACGACTATGATGCGGAGGAAGACATGGAGCCCTTCGAGGCCCTCTACGAGTCGATCGACAACGGCATCACGTGGAAGAAGACCACCTCGAAGGTGATGCTGCCAGGCGACTTCAAGGGACGCACCGAACGCTACGCCTACGTGGTGGATGCCAACAACTACATCTGGATAATGTGGGCCGAGAGCAACGAGGTGTGGCGCGGACGCATCAACCGGCTGGGCTATGAGTAGATTCAAGAATAATACACTTATACCTTATTATATACAGTAATGTCATATAAGGAGCAAATTGACAAGAACAGAATCCCGCAGCACGTGGCCATCATCATGGACGGCAACGGGAGATGGGCTAAACAACACGGACATCCGCGCAACTACGGACACCAGCAAGGTGTCGCCACGGTGCGACAGATTGTGGAGACCGCTGCACGGGCCGGCGTGAAGTTCCTTACCTTATATACTTTCTCTACCGAGAACTGGAACCGTCCACAAGAGGAAGTGGCCGCACTGATGGCCCTGCTCTTCGAGTCGATAGAGGAGGAAATCTTTATGAAGAACAATGTCAGTTTCCGCATCATCGGCGACATGGACCGCTTGCCGGAGAACGTGAGAGGCCGACTGCAACAGTGCATCCAACGCACATCGGTGAACACCGGCATGTGTCTGGTGCTGGCGCTGAGCTACTCTTCGCGCTGGGAGCTGACAGAGGCAATGCGGCAGATAGCACGCGAGGTGCAGAACCATTCGCTGGAGCCCGAGGCCATCGACGACCAGTTGATAAGCCGCCACTTGGCCACTGCCTTCATGCCCGACCCTGACTTGTTGATACGCACAGGCGGCGAGGTACGCTTGAGCAACTACCTGTTGTGGCAATGCGCTTATTCCGAACTCTATTTCTGCGACACCTTCTGGCCTGACTTCGACGAGGAGGAGTTCTATAAAGCCATTTGGGAATACCAACAGCGCGAAAGACGGTTTGGAAAGACAAGCGAACAAATTGAATTGACTAATGAATAATCTGTAAAGATGAGAACATATTCGGAACTTACATCTAAAATACCCGCAATACTTGGCGTTGCCATGCTTGGTTGCCTGTCCCTGATTCCTGAGACCGGACGGGCACAAGTCACATCGGACAATAAAGACGAGAAACCCGTTATCCTTTACTCTGGCACACCACGCAAATATGAAATCGGTGGCATCAACGTGACCGGTGGCGAAGGCTACGAGGACTTCACCTTGATAGGTCTCTCCGGACTTTCCGTAGGACAGAACATCACAGTGCCGGGCGATGAGGTCACATCGGCCATCCGCCGCTATTGGCGCCACGGACTCTTCTCCAACGCACGCATCGAGGCGGACAGTATTGTCGGCAACAAGATTTATCTGAATATCATCCTCGCCCAACGTCCCCGTGTGTCGGAGATTCGCTACTCGGGTGTGAAGAAGTCCGAGCGTGAGGACCTGGAGACGAAACTGGGACTCGCCATAGGCGGACAGATAACCCCGAACTTGATAAACCGTACACAGATATTGGTGAAGCGTTACTTCGACGACAAGGGATTCAAGAACGCCGAGGTGCAGGTCATCCAACGCGACGATCCCAAGGACAAGAAGTTCGTCTCCATTGAGGTCAACATCGACAAGAAGGAGAAGGTGAAAGTGCACGAGATTACCATCGTGGGCAACCAGGCCATCCCCACCAAGAAGATTAAGCGCTTGATGAAGAAGACCAACGAGAAGAACAAACTTGCCAACATCTTCCGCACCAAGAAGTTCATCGAGGAGAAGTACGAGGAGGACAAGGACAACATCATCAATAAATACAATGAGTTGGGTTACCGCGACGCCATGATTGTGGAGGACAGCATCTCCAACTTCGACGACCGTACGGTGGACGTCTTCATCCGCATCGAAGAGGGCGACAAGTACTATGTACGCAACATCTCGTGGGTGGGCAACACCGTCTATCCCTCTGACCGCTTGGAAGAGACCCTCCGTCTGAAGAAAGGCGATGTCTACAACCAGAAGCTTCTGAAGGAGCGTGTCAATGAGGACGAGGACGCCATCATGAATGCCTATTATAACAATGGTTACGTGTTCGCACAGGTAGACCCCGTGGAGGTGAACATCGACAACGACTCCATTGACCTAGAGATGCGAATCATCGAAGGTCCGCAGGCAACCATCAACCGCGTGCGCATCACCGGTAACGACCGACTCTACGAGAACATCGTTCGTCGTGAGTTGCGTACACGTCCGGGTGAGCTCTTTAGCAAAGCCGCTCTGGAACGTTCCTACCGTGAGTTGGCTCAGATGGGACACTTCAACCCCGAGACCATCAAGCCGGACGTGAAGCCCGACGGACAGAACGGTACGGTGGACATCAACTACATCCTCGAGTCGAAAGCCAACGACCAGATTGAGTTCTCCGCAGGTTGGGGACAGACAGGTGTCATTGGTAAGCTGAGCTTGAAGTTCACCAACTTCTCCATGAAGAACCTCTTCTCGAAGAACGAGAACCGACGCGGCATCCTGCCGCAGGGCGACGGACAGACACTGACCATCAGCGGTCAGACCAACGGTAGCTACTACCAGTCCTACAGCCTCTCCTTCTTCGACCCCTGGTTTGGTGGCAAACGACCGAACCAGTTCAGCGTCACCGCTTTCTACTCGAAGCAGACCGACGTGAACGACAACTACTACAACTCCTCTTATTATAGCAACCTCTACAACTATTACTATGGAGGTTACGGCAGCTACAACAGCAGCTACTACGGCTATAGCATGGACTCCTACTACGACCCGGACAAGTCCGTTCAACTTTACGGTCTCTCCATCGGTTGGGGTAAACGTCTGAAGTGGCCGGACGACTACTTCACCCTGACGGCGGAGATGTCCTACCAACGCTATGTGTTGAAGGACTGGAAATACTTCCTCATCGCCAACGGCAGATGCAACAACATCAGCTTCGGACTGACCCTGTCGCGCAGCTCATCGGACAACCCCATCTTCCCGCGTGAAGGTTCCGACTTCTCACTCTCTGTGCAGTTCACCCCGCCCTACTCATCGTTCGACGGCATCGACTACGCAAGTCTGGCCACCAGCACCAGCGACCCCAACTACACCGAGGACATGAAGAAGAAATACAAATGGGTGGAGTACCACAAGTGGAAGTTCAAAGGCAAAATGTACACCGCCCTCACCGAAGGCAACAAGTGTCCCGTGTTGATGACCCGTGTGGAATTCGGTCTGTTGGGCCACTACAACAAACATAAGAAATCTCCGTTCGAGACCTTCTACGTCGGTGGCGACGGTATGACAGGTTACTCCAGCAGCTACGCCACCGAGACTATCGGTCTGCGTGGTTACGAGAACGGATCGCTCACCCCTTACGGCTACGAAGGCTACGCCTACTCTCGTCTGGGTCTGGAGCTCCGTTACCCCATCATGCTCGAGACCTCTACCAGTATCTACGCCTTGGCATTCGCCGAGGGTGGCAATGCCTGGACGGACATCAAGAAATTCAACCCCTTCGATATGAAACGTTCGGCCGGTGTCGGTGTACGTATCTTCCTGCCTATGATTGGTATGATGGGTATTGACTGGGCATACGGATTCGACAAAGTGTTCGGCAGCACGCAGTACAGCGGCAGCCAGTTCCACTTCATCATCGGACAGGAATTCTAAACCTCGTTTGAACAACTAAAAAACAAAAGGATTATGAAAAAAAGAGTTTTGTCATTGGCACTCGCCTGCTTTGCCATCGTAGCCGTGCAGGCACAACGGTTCGCTCTCATCGACATGGAGTACATCCTGAAGCAGATACCTGCCTACGAGCAGGCCAACACCAAGCTGGATGCCTCGTCGAAGAAATGGCAGAGCGAAGTGGAGGCCATCACCGCTCAAGCCAAGAGCCTCTACGAAGACTATCAGAAGACAGCCAAGAACCTCAGCGCTACACTGAAGAAGCAAAAGGAGGACGCCATCGTGGCCAAAGAGAAGGAGGCCAGTGAACTGCGCCGCAAATACTTCGGCAACGAGGGCGAGATGCAGAAGTTGCAGCAGAGCCTGATGGAGCCCATACAGAACGATATCTACACGGCTGTGAAGGAGATCGCCACCCGCAAGGGATACTCCCTCGTGCTCGACCGCGCCTCCGACACAGGCATCATCTTTGCCTCCCCGTCGATAGATATCAGCGACGAAGTGCTCACGAAGTTGGGATATTAGGAAAACTTTCCATACCTTTGCTGATACGTAACCAATGAACTATGATTGACAAGTGACGAATAACAATTAACAACAATATCTATGATTAAGAAAATTATCCTGATAGCGCTTCTTGCTATCCCTATGTGCTCTTTCGCACAGAAATTTGGTCATGTGAACACCGCTGCCATCATGCAGCTGATGCCTGAGACAACCAAAGCTCAGAGCGAGCTGAAAGAACTGCAATCGCAATATGAAGGCGAGATGAAGATCATGCAGGACGAGCTCCAAAAGAAAGGTGAGGACTACGAAAAGGCAAAAGAGACATTGCCCGCTAACATCAAAGAGCGTAGAGAGAAAGAGTTGCAGGACCTCTACACACGTCTGCAGCAATACGTTCAGGAGAGCCAGCAGAACCTGCAGAAGGCTTCTCAGGAGAAGATGGCAGGCATCAGCGAGAAGCTCGAGAAGGCTATCAAAGAGGTTGGCGTTGCCGGCGGTTACGTCTACATCATGGACCTGCAGGGCGGTGTGCCTTACATCAGCGAGACACTGAGCACCGACGTGACAGATGCCGTGAAAGCCAAACTGGGCATTAAATAAGAGACGATATTACGGTCCGGACACCGCTCCGGAACAGACGAATCAGGGGTGACAACGCAATCATCCCTGATTTTTTTTGATTATTCGGCGGATAACCCGTACTTTTGTCTACTGAAACATACAATAAGTCATGACTATGCTGAAGAAGATTCTGATTATTACACTGTTCGCCGCCCCGTTGGGCGTGTTGGCACAAACAACCGAGGAGCAACCTGCGGCTGTGCAGGAGGTAGTGGCTCCGCAGCCCACGTTCGGTTACCTGAGTTACGACAACGTGTTCAAGGCTATGCCCGACTATGCCGATGCTCAAGAGAGCCTGAACATGCTGAAGAGCAAATACGAAGCCGAGATTAAACGCGCTGAGACGGAGTTCGAGAAGAAGTACTCCGAGTTCCTGCAGAATCAGAAAGAGTTGCCCGAGGCCATCCTGTTGCGTCGCCAGAAAGAGTTGCAACAGTTGATGGAGAAGAGCATCGAGTTCAAGAGCGAGATAAAGGCACAACTTGCCAAGGCACAGAAGGAGATGACGGCTCCCGTCACTGCCAAGCTGGACGCTGCCATCAAGACCGTGGCCGAGCAGCACAACCTGCAGTATGTGCTCAGCACCGACAACAACAACTGCCCTTACATCAACTCCGCATGCGGCTTGGACATCACCGCTGAGGTGATGGCTGCCCTTGGCATCGTGGCACAGTAACAGATGCAGACCCTCTCGTTGCCGGAGTGTGCCGGTCCCATTGGTGTGTTCGACTCGGGCTATGGTGGTCTCACCATCTTGAGTCGCATCCGCGAGTTGTTGCCCCAGTACGACTACCTCTACTTGGGCGACAATGCCCGTGCGCCCTATGGCCCACACTCCTTCGAGATTGTCTACGAATTCACGCGTCAGGCAGTGACCGCACTCTTCCAAAGGGGCTGCCAGCTCATCATCCTTGCCTGCAACACTGCCTCCGCCAAAGCCTTGCGCTCCATCCAGCAGAACGACCTCCCTCTGTTGGGCCCGCAGCGCCGTGTGTTGGGTGTCATCCGCCCCACGGTGGAGTGCATCGGTGACATCACCCACACGCGCCACGTGGGTATTCTGGGCACCGTAGGCACCATTCTCTCCCAGTCGTACGTGCTGGAGCTGCAGAAGCTCTTCCCCGACATTGTGGTCACGGGGCAACCGTGTCCCCTGTGGGTTCCGTTGGTGGAGTACAACGAGTACAACTCCCCCGGTGCCGACTTCTTCGTGAAGCAGTACATCGACCGCATCCTCGCCGCCGACTCGCAGATTGACACCCTCGTGTTGGCCTGCACTCACTATCCGCTCCTCATCGACAAGATTCGCCGTTACACTCCGCCCGGCATCTCCATCGTCTCCCAAGGCGAATACGTAGCCGCCAGCTTGCAGGACTATCTCCACCGCCATCCCGAGATGGATGCCCTCTGCACACGCCAAGGCACTTGCCGTTTTCTCACCACTGAGTCCGAGCAGAAGTTCCAGGAGTCCGCCTCCATCTTCCTCAATCGCCCAGTAGAGGTGCAGCGTATCACGCTGCAGTGAGGAACGCTCATTTGACTATGTCATCCTCGCGGTCTCGGTAATGAGAAATTCCGTATTGCATGCATAAAACATTTCTCCCGAAAGAGCTTTCGACATATTCCAGCGGAGCAGGACTAACGAGTCGTTGCACGATGAACGTTCGCTCCTTTATCTCATGAGCGACCTCTACTTTGTAGATGACGTGATAAAAGAGCTCTCCGAACAATAATCATCCCAGCAATTCCTTGATGCGACCTATCAGATAGAACGGGAGGTTGATGAGGGTGAACGATTTCCCTTTGGACGTGGTGACCTTGTCAACGGAGTAGGGGCTCGACCACACCCTTACGGCGACATCCACGTCGGAGGTGTCCATGAAGACTTGTAGGGAACGCAGATGGGCGTTCGTCCCGCTCTTTACCTCTATCGGGTAGAGACGTGAGTTGTGCGGCAACACAAAGTCTACCTCGGCACCGTTGTTGGGACGGGCCCAAAAGCCTCGTTTTGCGCCCACATGGTCATCGGTCGCGAGCAACTCCTGTGCGGTGATTTGTTCGGCAAGATGTCCCCGCCAGGTGTCCACCATGTCCGTGGAACCGATTATCTCCCTTCGTATGCCGGCTTGGTAGTTTACCAGCCCCGTGTCGAACCATATAAGTTTGGGCATCCGTTTGGTCTCGGGTATCAGAGGCATTTGTGCCGATGAAGAGGGGTAGACTAACTCTAGTAGCATCGCCTTCTCCAACAGCCGGAAGGCTTCGCCCACCTCACGCGACTTGTAGCCGGAATTGGCGAAATTGCCCAGCGTCACGGTCTCTCCGGCAAAAGCCCAACCATAGGACAGCACGAATCTGACGGTTTCGGTCAGCTTGTTGCCTCTCACGTATTTCTCCACATCGTCCCTGTAGGCCTGCACCAGTGTCTCGCACACGTCGTCTATCGACAGGATGTCTCGCGTTTCGGCATAGCGTTTCACCGCCTCCGGCATTCCGCCGACGATGGTGTACTGGTTGAACCAATACATCAGTTCCTCGTGGAAGGCCACCGTGTACTCAGCCTTCTGGTGCAACACGTTCAGCAGGTCCTCTTTGCCCACTGCACCTAGAAACTCATAGAAAGAACACGGACGTAGCGCAAGGTACTGCACTCGTCCTACGGGGAAACTGACTTTCACGTCGATGACATTCTCCAGTAGCGAGCCTGCCGCTATGACGTAAAGGTCGGGTCGTTGTTCGTAGAAATAGCGCAGCAGGGATATTGTCTTTGGCGAGTTCTGTATTTCGTCGATGAAGATGAGTGTCGTCCCGCTGCGTATTGGCTTGCCTGCCCGGGCGAAGAGCATAGTGACGAGGTCGTCCAACGGAATGTCCATCTCGAAGAGTTTTACATTGGCGCCCATCTCCATATTGAAATAGAGGTAGTTGTCGAAGCTTTTCCCGAATTCGTTGACCACCGTCGTTTTGCCGACTTGTCTGGCTCCTCGGAGGACAAGCGGCTTGTGGTTACCGTCGTTCTTCCATTTCGTTAGATTGTCTATGATACTTCTCTTGAACATACGTGATTCATTTAGTCCCGGGGGCAAATATACAGCATTTGTCTCAAATCAGGGGCAAAATTACCTAAGAAATGTCTCAAATCAGGGGCAACCTGCGGTTCGGATGTCTCAAATCATGGGCAAGGGGGAAGATTGCCTATGGGAACTTACGGTTCTTCCTATACATTAAATCGTCGCAGCGTATGGACTTATGCTTTGCAGAATCTCGTCTCGGCGATTGATTGACAATTGTCAAACAGGTGTACGGCAATTGCCGTACACGTGGATGACAATTGCCATACACCCTTTTTAGCTATGGTTTTCACCATAAGAAAGTCGGTTGTTACAGCGTATTGACCGAGGTCTTCACGCGTAACAACCGACGTCTATAAGTTGTATGACTAACTGATGGCGTAGAGTGTTTGCACCCAGTGTCGGATGTCTCACTCCTTGAACGTTCCCGTGGCGGTGATGCCGGAGACGCAAGGACGGGCAGACTCGTCGAACGTCAGACGGACGAAGCGGACGAAGGGATGCGATCCGTCGGTGGGCAGCGGTTGCCAGTGCTCGTTGTCCAGCGAAAGCTCTACCTTATACGATGGAGTGGCGCCCGCAAAGTCGACCTGGACGCTGTGGAACAGGAAACTCCGCTCGGTATCGAGGATGAGCGTTTGTCGTGGGTCTGTGGCGGCAGGCTGCCAGTAAGTGGCGGCATCGCCATCGGCAGCATAACCGGCGGAATGTCCTTCGGCGGACGAGGATACGAACACTGGGTTGTTCTGACCAAAGGATTGCAGCTGTTGTGCCTTGCCGCGGACGAATCGAACGTATGGACGTGGCGCAACCACATCTTTCTCTGGGTCGAACGCAGGACCGTCCGTGAACTGCAGTTCGAGCGAGGCTGTGGGCAATCCCTTGCAAGTCGCTTCCACACGTGCGGTGCCGCTCTGGTAAGCCCTCATCGCAATGGCGGCTTTGCCTTCGATGATGGGAATGTCCGTACCTTGGCTGAAGGTGATACTGCGCCCTGTGGGGAACTCTCCCGGACCGGAGACTATCGTCAGCACGACGTCAGGCGAGGCGGAGACCTCTTTGCCCTGCGAATCGAGCAGCGTGACCACGATGTGGATATCGTCCGTGCCATCGGCCTTTGCGGAGATGGCTGAGGGTGTCAACCGAATGGTGGCCGGAGTCCCTTCTATGGGCCATTGGGGCGGTTCGATGCCGGCGTAGTTGTTGCGGTACCAATACCATGCCCGCTTAGGGATGCGGAAATAGTCGACAATGCCCATCGTCTCCATCTCGGTACCGAAGATGCTGCCGTGG
This sequence comes from Anaerovoracaceae bacterium, assembly GCA_963625535.1. Taxonomy (GTDB): domain Bacteria; phylum Bacteroidota; class Bacteroidia; order Bacteroidales; family Bacteroidaceae; genus Phocaeicola_A. The sequence goes on from CAVFUK010000095.1 coordinate 10,397, forward strand.
TCGAAGGCACACCAGATGGCCTGTCCACTGCGCCAAGGGTGCCCTTTCCAGTGGTCGTCGCGGCTGAGGTCACCCCATCCTGGTGCGTACTTGCCGGGACGTTGGGCGATGGTGCTGCCATATTCGCTCACCAGATTGGGGACGGCGGGATGTTGGAAGTCGGCAATCGTGCCGCCGTCGCCATTGTAGCCTGCCACGTCGCCCAGCAGGTCGATGCGGTCGCTGCCGAGCGGACGTTGGGCACCGCCTATGGCCGCAGGCCGTGAGCTGTCCAATTGATGGGTGCGTTCCACCATTCGTGCGAGCAGACGCTTCACACCGGGCAAGGTCTGACTGGCGCAGAAGAAGGGCTCGTTGCACATGCTCCAGGCGATGATGGAGGGGGAGTTGCGGTGGATGCGAATCATCTCTTCGAGTTGCATGAGAGCATTCTGCTCAAAGGGTTCGCAGTCCGTCTCCACGATGGGGTAGGAGCTGGCTGTCCACGAACCGTCGTCCTTCGGTCCTGCCGTTCCCCAGAACGGTGCCTCGGACCAATAGAGCATGCCTAGCTCGTCGCACGCCTGCAGGTAGGCCGGTGAGTGCGGATAGTGCGACCCGCGGATGAAGTTGAAGCCAGCCTCCTTCAGCATCGCCACGTCGCGCCGTTGGGCGGCGTCCGTCACGGCATCGCCCCATCCGGCTTGGTCCTGGTGGGCGTTGGCGCCACGCAACACGAGGTGTTTGCCGTTCAGCGAGAACCCCTTGTCAGCGTCCCATTCCATCCATCGGAATCCGAAGGTGGTCTGCGTCCGGTCGAGTGCCTTCTTCGTGGACGATCCTTTATAAATGGTGCTCTCTATCTTATATAGGTGGGGCGTGTCGGGGTGCCAAAGCAGAGGCTCACGCACGGCAATCCGCTGCACGACAGTCTGCAGGGTGTCGCCTGTTAGCTGCACACGCAGCGTCTCTTTGCCAAACCTCTTCCCGTGGGGAGCAACCAACTCAGCGCCTATCAGATAGGCTCCCTTCTGTCCCGTAGGATTGGCAATCTCGGTAGTGACGACCACTGTCGCCTCCTGACCATCGGAAGCCTTCAGTCCTTCTGTCGCGACGCAGACTCCGTACCATGCGATGTGCACGGACGAGGTGTGCACCAGGCGGACGTTGCGGTAGATGCCGCCGCTGAACACGTGCTCGCCGCCTCGGGGAGCCAGGTCGGGTCGCCATATGTTGTTCACCCGCACGGCCACCAGGTTGTCGCCCTTGCGGACATGGTCGGTGATGTCCACCACGAAGCCCGTGTAGCCGCCCCGATGTCGCCCTGCCAGCTGTCCGTTGACGTAGACCTCCGTCTCCTGGAACGCTCCGTCGAACTCCAGCAGAGTCCGTTGCTGCTTTGCCTTCTGCGTGCAGGTAAACCTCTTCCGGTACACGCCATAGCCTTGATAGAAATCTTTGGAGAGGAAGTAGGGGATGCTGAAGGAGTGCGGCAGCCCCACCCGTTGCCACGCCGCGTCGTCGTAGTCCGGTTGTTCGGCTCCGGTCATGAAGCCCTGTGCGTAGAGCCAATCGCGGTTGAAGTTCTCCACTGAGCGGCTTTGCGCCGTGATAGTCCCCATTGCTGCGCACAGCAAGGCTAGCAGCATCCATCTGAGAGAGTTGTTCATAGGTCGTCTGGTTTTATTGCGTTGATTTCGCGGCAATATACGGATTCTGCGCCAGATAGCAAAGATTTCCGGTAGCCGCCGTTGTCGATGATGACACGTTGAAGCACTAGACCCTGTGTCAGGGGGCGCACATGGAGCAGGTGCGCGCCTGCGGAAACGGACTGGGCATCGAACGCTACCACCGCCTCGATGACTCGTGCAGCGCCGGCAGGATACATCAGGTCGTAGCAGTGTTGCCAGTTCATATCCTTGTTGAGGTTGACACGCTGGGCCGTACCTTCGTCGAAGGAGACTTCCACGTCGTGGCCGCCTTTGACGAACGGCATTACGGTGGAGAAGACGAGATGCACCCGCAGCGTGTCCACTCGCGGGGCAATCTCCACTTTATAGGAGAGGGATGAGGTCACAGGTGTCTGGGTGGTGGGCATCAGCGCCAATGCCGACGAGGTCTTTCCTAAATCGGGAACGACCGTCCATCTCATGCCTTTGTCCGCTTGGGCAGAGTAATACTTGCGGGCATCCATGACGACTTGTCCACATTGCTCCTTGTAGACGTATCCTCCGTAGCTTGTCGTCTGGGCAGAAAGCCTCTTGACGACAGGCATCGCATTGAACTGTGGAGCGTGCCAGTTGGTGTAGCCTATGTGCACCTCGTCCATCATGTGGTCCCATTTCCCGCCGGACATCACTTTGTTGTAGTGGTGCGAGAGCAGAGAGTCTCGCGTGAAACAGGCCTCCGCCTTGTCGGCCCATAGGTTGGCCTCCACGTCCCCTTCGTCGTAGAGCTTGTGGTTCATGGCTACGGAGTAGTAGAGGTCGTAGAGGTTGGCAAGTGCCTGCACGGGATAGAGTATGATTTGGTTGTAGGCAGCCTGGGCCTCGTCTGCCATCTGTTCTTTCAATCGTAGCGCCTTGGCTTCCAATGCCAGGAATTCATCGCGTACCTGTTTCCATTCGCCACTGGCGAGGTTGTAGGTGTGTTCATCGAGCATCTCTGCGGTGACGCGGGCTGCGTACTTATTATATCGGTTGAGGATGGTTGCTGCCTGTAGAGCATGGTCAGCAGTGAATTGTGAACAGAACGCGGTCGTGTAGTCCATCAGATTTTCTGCCCGGAAGCTTGTAGGATCCCAGGCCATGTCCATGAAGAACTGGGTCATGAACTCAGCGGGCTTGATGTCTCCCACGTTGGCAATCCAGATGCGGTCGATGCAGTTCTCGTAGGCGAGGTTCAGTTGGTGCCACACGTGCTGTACCTGCATCTGTTGCAACCACTTCATGGCTCGTGGAGCTCCATAATAGTTGAAGTGGTAGTATAGGCCAAAACCTCCTTGTCGGTTGCGGTGCTCTGCAGCAGGTATCTTGCGTACCTCACCCCAGTTGTCGTCACAAATCATGATGGTGACGTCGTCCGGGACCTGCAGCCCGTCGTCGTAGTAGTCGAGCATCTCGCTGTAAAGAGTCCACACCTGCGGAGTCTCGCAAGCGGGGCGGCCGGTGACTTGGGCGATGATGTGACGTTGGTCCTCCAGAATGCGGTCGAGCAGGCGCATGTTCGCTTCCTGTCCTCCCGCGTCTTCCATAGGACGGTCTTCGTCGCCCCGCATGCCTACTGTTATCATGCTTTCGTAGTTCTTGGTCTGCTCGATGCCTTGACGGAAAAACTTCTGCAGTCCTTTCCGGTTGGTCAGGTAGTTCCATTGGCCATTGCCATAGTCGTTTTTGTGTCGTATCCATTCTTGTTGGGAGCGTTGCATGGGCTCATGGTGTGAGGTGCCGACAACGATTCCCATCTCGTCGGCCAATTGTGGGTTCAGTGGGTCGTCCTCGTTGAAGCAGTTGCCCTCGTAGCTGCCGTCGTCGTTCTTTAGTATGGTCACCAGGGGCTCGTACTCCTTGAACGATCCCCACATGCCGGGCCATAGGAGGTTGGCTTTCATGCGCAGCAGCAGTTCGTAGACGTGGGCGTACATCCGGGAGTTCATCCCCCCGAATTTGGCTCGTGCCCACTGTTGCATACAGGGGTTCTCGTCGTTGATGAAGATGCCACGGTATTTAACCTTGGGTTCGCCGTCGGTGTAGGTTCCGGGTTTCAGATAAATATTATCGTGATGCGCAATGGGGATATCCGCCCACCAATACCAGGGTGAGACGCCTATCTGTCGGGAGAGTTCGTAGATGCCGTAGACGCAACCGCGTCGGTCGCTGCCGGCTATCACAACCTCTCCTTGGGGTGTGACCGTTATCGTGTATTTCTCCCATTTCCCCAGCAGAGAGTCGGCTTGTATGATGCCTGCCTGTTGATAAGTCTTCAGAACCGGAGATCCTATGATGCCTGCGACGATGGATGAGGCGCGCCGCATTGCCGTGACCACGGGCAACTGGATGTCCGTCACTCGCTGGAAGTCTGTCGCTAGATTGCCGGCGGCATGATGTATGGCCTTGTCCTCGTCTTTGTCGATGACGATGGACGTATGCTCCACATCGACTTTCACAAAGCCGGCGGAGGGTGTGAAGCTGACAAATCGGTCCGCGGCTTCCATAGGAAGGATGAAAGTCATCGCCGCAACTATCGTAAGAAGTATTCTCATAGGAACTCTTTTTTATTGAAAATCCGCTCTCCCTACTGTAAGAGAGAGCGGATTGCAGAAAAACTAATACTAACTGAAAGATGGAGATTTAGTCGTCATATCCAGGGTTCTGTTCAATCTTGGCATCCGTGTTGGCCTCGATGAACGACTGCGGAATGGGGAACAGGGCGAAGTGGCTGTCGAACGCCTTGCCGCTGGAGGAGTGCTCGGCGGAGTAGTAGGGGTTGTACTTCAGCACACGCTCTGTCATCATTCCTGTACGCGAGAGTGTCAGCTGGCGTTGCTCCTCGATGCCGAACTCACGCAGACGCTCGTCGAGGATGTAGTCCATGTCCATCTGGTCCGCTGTGGCTTCAGAGGCGTGGGCACGGTTGCGGATGACGTTCACGTCCGCCACGGCTTTGTCCTTCTGTCCCAGCTTCACGTAAGCCTCCGCACGCAGGAGGTAGGCCTCAGGCAGACGGAACAGGTATTGGTCTTGGTAGGTCTTTCCGGCAGAACCTGTCAACAGGTAGGTCGACTTGTTGGAGTACTGTGCGTCCGGATGGTTGTAGGGCGATGTGCATTTCGTCTGATAGGCTCCCATGTAACGGTTGGGGATGGCGTTGGATGCCGAGGTGATGCCTGGTTTGTCCTCGCCCGTCTGCATGTCCCATCCGGCAGGGAGGTTTGGATGCATGATGTCGAGTTCGTCGCCGAAGAGCGAGCCATACTGTGCCACAAACGAGGCGTTGTTGAACTTGTAGGAGCGCGGGTAGTTGTACTTCGAGTTACGGATGTCGTGCTCATAGTCGTAGCTGCCTTCGCCTCCCCAAATCTCGAGGAAGTAGTGCTGGGTGTTGTAGTAGTTGCCGATGCCACGGCCGCCGGTGTAGTCGCCTGTAGGCCATGTGAACGGGGCGATTGCCTGACCTGTGGTGGAGTTCACAAAGCGGAACAGACCTGTCTGTATACCGAACCAACGCTCCTGCCAGAAGTCGCCGTCCACCCAGAAGGCGTGGCCTGTGTCGCCACCACCGCCAGTGATGTTGGGCTCAATCTGGATGACCCAGATGCCTTCGGTGTTGCCAGCCGCGCGATTCTGGTTGTCGCGGCGGAAGAGGTCCCAATAGACATCGCCATCCTCGGTGGCACGTGAGCCGAAGCGCTCCTTCATCAGGGCGAGGGCCGGATTGTTGATGACCTGTGTGGCCATGTCTACCGCCTTCTGGTTCTCGCCGATGGCCAGATAGAGCTCTGCCAACAGAGTCTGTGCGGCAGGGGCGCTCACCTCACCGTCCTGCACATCCTTGATGTCGGGCAGGTTGTCGGCAGCGAACTGGGCATCCTCGATGGCTTGGTTGAGGGTCTCCTCCTTGGTGGCTCTCGTGTAGTCGGTCTTGGGCGAGGTCACCTCCTCCAACTGGAGGGGCACACCGCCATAGTAGTAGCACAACGTGCGGTAAGCGATGGAACGGAACAGTTTGGCTTTAGCTTCGTACATCAGCTTGTCGCTGTCCGACAGGTCGGATTTTCCCACACGTGTGAGCACTGTGTTGGCTTGGGCGATAAGTTTGTAGAGGTTCTCCCAATGCCACTTAGGGTTGGTGGCTGTGGGGTTGAGGTCCGACTCCAGATTGGACATGGCAGGGTCTGCCTGGATGACGAGGTCGGTACGTGCCAGATAGGCGTTCATCACTGAATAAGAACCGCAATAGAACTCCGACCGAACCAGGTTATAGAGTCCGTTTATGGCAGCGTCGAAGTCCGCCGAAGTCTGGTAGGAGTTGTCTCCACTCATGAAGTCGAGCGGCTTCTCCTCCAGGAATTTGTCTTCATCGCAGCTCACCACAGAAGCGGAGGTAGTGAGAAGTGCTGCAGCCATCATCAGATGGTATATATATTTTTTCATAACAATATCTTTTTATAGTTCTGGTATCATGCTGTTTTTAGAAGTTTACGTTGAGGCCGAAGGTGATACTCTTCATCACCGGACGGTTGCTGTAGCAGCTACCCGTTACGATGTCGCGGCTGTTGCCGTCCTGGCAGGTCATGTCGGGCTCGGGGTCCCATCCGTGCCATCCGGTCAGGGTGAGGAGGTTCTTGCAGTTGACGTATACGTTCACTCCGTCGATGCCAATCTTGTTCACCCATGTGCGCGGCAGGTTGTAGGAGAGCGTAACGTCCTGCAGGCGGAGGAAATCACGTTTCTCGTAGCGGTGGGGTTTGTCGCCGAGGGCACCGCTCTGTGCGGCACGGTCGTAGATGCCGTCGGTGTTGTTGGGCGACCAGAAGAGGTCTGCCTCTTCGGTGAAGTGATTGTAGCGCTTACCGTTGTCGTCGGGGCGAACAGAGTTGGAGTTCTGTCCCAGGTAGCCGTTCTTGCCACCTACCACAGCGTAGAGGAAGAAACTCAGCGTAAGGTCTTTGTAGGTGAACTTATTGAGCAATCCCATGCGGGCGGCAGGGTCGGTCTTACCGATGACGGTGCGGTCGTCCGCTGTGATCTTGCCATCTTTGTTGGTATCCACCACGCGGTAGTTGCCAGGGTAGAATCCTTCGGGGATGTCGTCGCCAATCTGATAGATACCGTCCACCTTATAGTCGTAGATAGAGGAGAGCGACTTGCCGATGAAGAGGCTGCTGGCGGTCATGTCGTCTTCCTTGCCGTCGCCGTCGCTGTCCTTGCCTGTGAGGGACTTAATCTCGTTGGAGTTGTGCGAGATGTTGAATGTGGTGCTCCACTCGAAGTCCTTGGTGACGATGTTGCGCGAGGTGAGGTTGAACTCGATACCCGAGTTGGCTATCTTGCCCACGTTGGAACGTATGGTGGTGAAACCTGTCGTCGAGGGAATGGACACGTCGAACAGCAGGTCGCGTGTGGTGGTGCTGTAGGCCTCGATGGTTCCCATCAAGCGGTTGTTCAGCAGGGTGAAGTCGACACCGAAGTTGAAGCCTGCGGTCTTCTCCCACTTCAGGTCGGAGTTGCCCAGCGATGAAAGTGTCTGTCCCAGCACACCCGATGTGGCGCCGTTGCCGAACACGTAGCTGATGCTGGAGCTCACCTGGGAGAGTGAGGAGTAGCGGCTTGTCTGGTTACCGCTGACACCGTAACCGGCACGGAGCTTCAGTTGGTCCACCCACGACACGTTGAAGAACTTCTCCTCGGAGAGCACCCAACCCAGGGCTACGGACGGGAATATGGCGAACTTGTTGTTGGCGGCGAAGCCCGAGAATCCATCGCGACGAACCGTAGCGGTCACCAGGTATTTGTTGTCGAACTTGTAGTTGACACGCAGCATCTGATAGAGCAGCGTCGATTTCCAGGCATCGGAGGAGGTGTATTGCTCCTTGCCTTGTTCCAAACTGTTGAAGCCCAGGTTGAGACGCGAGAAGTTTTTCGCTTCGGCGCTTGTGTAGGTGTATTTGCGGCGGCTGGCACCGTAAACGAATGTAGCACCGAGGTCGTGTTTGCCGAAGGTGTTCTGGTAGTTCAGAATATTATCGAACGTATAGTCGTAATACTTGTAGCTGTTCTTGTAGGCCTGTCCACTCGGATAGTTGCTGTACTTGTTGGCATAGTCGTGCTCATAGGTGCGCAGGTTGTTACCGAAGTTGAAGCGGTAGGTCAAGCCTTTCAGCGGCAGCTGGAATTCTGAGTAGAGGTTGGCGAAGAAGGTCTCCTGACGCTCCACGTCGTCGGCGTATGTGCCCATATAGGGGTTGTCGCGCATCACACCGCCCATGGGGTAAGGATCGAGGTCGCCATTCTCGTCATACGGAGTGGCAAACGGGCTGTAGGTCACCAGGAAGGGCAGATAGGTCTCGGAACCGTCCTTGTTGACGAATGATCCGAAAGCCTGAATGCCGGCTTTCCACCATTTGCGCGGTTGGATGTCGATGTTGGCACGTATGGTGTTGCGCTTGAAGTCGTCGTTGAGCAGCATGTTCTTCTGGTCGGTGTTGCTTACTGACAACAGGTAAGAGCTGAACTCATTGCCGCCGGAGAGGCTGAGCTTGTTCTCGAAGATGTGACCTGTGCGGGTGAAGGCGCCCCACCAGTCATAGTCGTTCTCGATGAGGTTTCCGTTCTCGTCGCGCATGTAAGCGTCGGGAGCTGTGGAGGCAAGGTTGAAGGAGGGGTTGTCCTTCGTGTAACCGGACTCCTCGGTGTAGGCGCTGTTCCACTGGGTTTCCTTCATCCAGTCTATCAGTCCGGCTCTGTTCATAGGCTTCAGGTCCTTGGTCGGACTCTGTATACTATAAGAGGAGGAGAAGGTGATTTTGGCCTTGCCCTGCTGTCCTCTCTTGGAGGTGATGAGCACCACACCGTTGGCAGCCTGGGCACCATATACGGCAGTGGCGCTGGCATCCTTCAGCACGTCCACGCGCTCGATGTCGGCGGGGTTGATGGACGAGATGTCGCCCGTGTAGATGATTCCGTCGAGCACGACGAGCACGTCGGTGCTACCGGAGATGGTGTTCTTGCCACGAATCTGAATGGAAGGCGATTGTCCGGCGGTGGACACCTGACCGATGTTCAGACCGGGGACGGTACCCTGCAGGGTCTGCATCAGGTTGGTGTTGGGGGCTTTCTCGAAGTCCTTCAGGTTGGCGCTCATCACGGCACCCGTGAGGTCGCTCTTCTTGGCGGTACCGTAGCCGATTACCACCAACTGTTCCAGGAGTTGGTTGTCTTCCTTCAACTCCACGTCAATCATCGTCTTACCTTTCGCAGCGATGGTCTGCGTCTGGTATCCGATGCACGAGATACTGATAGTGGCGTTTGCCCCTACCTTGATAGTGAACTGTCCGTCGAGGTCGGTGACGCAACCGTTGGTTGTTCCCTTTTCAACGACCGAGGCACCGATAATCGGTTCGCCGTCGGTAGCCGACACCACTCTTCCTTTTACTTGGTTGCTCTGTCCCCAGGCCGTGAGGCTGAAGACAAGCATCAGCAGAAATAAAAGCTTACTTTTCATACTTATATGTTTTAAAGTTAATTTGGTTCCATGAAAACCCATGTGTGGATACAGTGTTTTTCATTCCCATAATTGATTTGATTTGCGTCGGTAAAGGTAGAGGTTGAGGTGCGTAACGGGCCGGAAAAACATTTCATAAGGCTTGAAAATCATTTCATAGCACGCCGGATGGTGTTACAAAAAGTCCATCAAAAATAACATGGAAGCATTCTTGATGAGCGTAAGCCGTTAGGTGTCAGACTATTCGTTGTACTCCGAAGGCGACTTGCCGAAGTACTGTCTGAAGACGGTGGAGAAGTAGGTTTGGTCGTTGAATCCTACCTTGTAAGCCACCTGTGCGATGTTGAGTTTGCCTTCCTCGATGAGCCGTTTGGCTTGTTCCATGCGGATGTTGCGGATAAACTTGCCGGTGGAGATGCCTGTCATCTCCTTCATCTTGCGGTGGAGCTGCACACGGCTCAGTCCCACCTCCGATGCGAGGGTGTCGACGTTGAAGTCGCCGTCGCCGAGGTGTGCGTTGATGGATTTCATCACGTTGGCCATCAGGCGCTCGTCGTTCCCGTCGACCTCCACCTTCTCCACTTTGTCGGCTTGCTGTTGTGTGCCGGTGTATTTCCCTCTCAACCGTCGCATGGAATCGATGAGGTTGTCGATGCGGGCGTGCAGCTCGTCGATGTTGAACGGTTTCACCAGATAGGCGTCGGCACCGCTCTTGAAGCCTGCCAGACGGTCGGCAACCTCCGATTTGGAGGTGAGCAGCAGCACCGGGATGTGGTTGGTGTTGGGATTTTGCTTGATTTTCTTCAGCAGCGTGATTCCGTCCATGCCGGACATCATCACATCGCTCACCACAAGTTCGTATGGTTGCGAGAGCAAAGCCTGCATGGCGTCTATCCCGTTGGAGAAGCTGTCGATGTTGTACCAAGGCTTCAGCTCGCGCACGACGTAGGCCGACAGCTCGCAATCGTCGTCCACAATCATGATGCGGCCTTTCTTATAGATGGTCTTCGGGTTGGTTGGTGTCTGTTCGGGCTCTGCCGAGATGTTCTCCAGACTGAGATGGCTGTGGCCTAGCGGCAGACTGATGGTGAAGCAGGTGCCGCGCATCCCGTCGGTGCGGTTGGAGGCGGAGATGGTTCCGCCGTGCAGCCGGACGATGTTCATGGCCAGATTGAGTCCGATGCCTGTGCCCACAACGCCCTCACGCTGTTGCTTGCCTTGGTAGAACCGCTCGAACAGACGGGAGGCCTTCTCGTTGGCCAAGCCGATGCCGCTGTCTATCACCTCAATCGTCAGCGAGGTGTTGTCCGAGTGGACCCGCACCGTGACTTCCCCACCGTCGAGCGTGTATTTGAAGGCATTGGAGAGGATGTTGGTGAGCACTTTGTCGAAGTTGCCACGGTCTATCCACACCTTGCATTCGCCATTGTCGGCCTCCACGCTGAGGTCGATGCTCTTCTGCTCGGCAACGAACTCAAAGGAGTGGCACACTTGTCTGACGAATTCCACAATCTCCGTCTCGCGGCACTGCAGTTTCAGTTGGTGCTTGTCTATCTTGCGCATGTCCAGTATCTGGTTCACCAACAGCAGCAGGCGGTCGGCGTTGCGGTCTATCACGTCCACATATTGGTCGAGCACCTGTCGGGTCTCGTCGTCGCAGTTCTTCTTCACCAGGTCTTTCAGTTTCTCTATCGGTCCCAGTATCAGCGTCAGTGGCGAACGGATGTCGTGTGTGGCGTTTATCAGCAGCTTCATCTTCTCCTCTTCGAAGTTGGCCTTTTGCCGACGGTAGAAGTAGGTGGCGACGAAGACCAACGCCAGTATCGCCGCTAGAGCGTAGAGGACGAAAGCCACCGTGCTGGCGTACCATGGTGACTCCACCCGCAGGGTGATGCTCTTCGTGTCGGAGATGCGGCTCTCCCCGCTCACGGCCCTCACCTCTATCTCGTATTTGCCCGGCTCCAGCTTGGTGAAGGAGAGTTGGTTGTTGCCACCCTCGAAGATGGTCCATTTGCCAGCGTTAATGCGGTACTCGAACGTGATGTTGTCGTTCTGGTAGTCGAACAACGAGAACTCCAGCGCGAAGTTCGTGTCGTACCAAGGCAGGGTAAACTCGTCGCTGAAGGGGTTGTAGGCTTTCGAGGGGGTGGAGGCGCGGGTGATGTAGATGTGCTCCGTGGCCGTGTCGTCGCTCTCCTTCAGTTCCTGCGGATAGAAGGTGGTTACGTTGCCATTGGAGCCGAAACACATGAGGTCGTCTGCCGCATGGCACGAGGCCCCTTGGGCGAATTCCTCCTCCACGATGCCGCTACGGCCCACGTAGCTTATGAGTTTCTGGTTGGGGCAGATGTATTGCCAGATGCCTTTTGGGGTGCTTATCCACAGGTTGCCCTCGTCGTCGCGCTCCAGGCTGGAGATGACCATGTCCTGCAGCGCCTCGCATCCGGACAGTTCGGCCACGGTGTTGTCGGCTCTGTGGTAGACGTAGAGGCCGCTTTGGCTGCCCAGCACCATGTCGCCATTGGTCATTTCGCAGATGGCGGAGATGTGGGTCTCGCGCAAGATGCCGTCGCCATCGTTCAGGTCCACAAAGTAATCCTCCTGGGGGTCGTAGCACCAAACGCCGCTGGTGGTCGCTACCCACATCAGGCCCTTGTGGTCGCGGAATATCTGCGAAATCCAGTTGTTGCCAAACTTGGCCCCTTTCTTTTGGGGGAGCTTTTGGGTGTTGTAGTGCCGCAGTTGCTTGCCGCTCGGGTCGAGGATGACAAAACCGTCGCCCATTGTGCTGACGTAGAGTCGTCCCTGCAGGTCTTCCTCTATGTAGGTGGCTCCTTTGCCGTCCATCGAGTTGAGCAGTGAGCAGGTGCCGTCCATCGGGTTGAACAGATAGAGCGAGCTCCATGTGCCCAGATAGTAGCGGTCGTCGCGGCTGTGGTAGAGCGTAATGCTGCCTTGTGGATTCTCCTCGTATTTGGTGGCGTTGCCCTCCTTGTCCACGCGGAAGATGCCCACGTTCTTCATGAGGCACAGGGCTCCGCCATCGGCCAAAGGTACGATGGCGGAGATGGCGGCATTGAGCTTCTCGCCCTTGTCGGAGAAGCGCCACGAGGCGAATTTCTGCCTTGCGGTGGAGCAGAAGCACAAACCGTGGTAGGAGCTCGTCATCCATAGGTTGCCGTCTCGGTCGAGGAACAGGCTGTTGATGGTGAGGTCGGGCAACAGGTAGTGGCTATCGTAGATAGGCTCCTTGCGTACCGTCGTCTCGCCGCTCTGCACCACATAGAGTCCTCGGTCGGTTATTCCCAGATAGAGCGTTCCGTCGGGAGCCTTCAACACCGACGAGATGCCGAAGTCCCGTGGCAGCTGGATGTCGCTGTCGGTCAGCTCTCCGGTGCGAGGGTCGAAGCGAAGTATCCTCGACGAGAAGAACAGTAGCAACCGTCCGTCCTCGTCTTCTGTCATGTAGGTGGGCACAAGTCCACCGGTGGGGATGTCGGCAATGGATTCCGGCAGTTCGCCCCTGAACCGGCACCGGATGACACGTCCGGCGTTGGTGGAGACCCACGTGGTTCCGTCGCGCTCGGTGTAGAGGAACGACAGGTAGCGGCTGTCCAACCGCTCTTCGATGGCTCTCACATGGCGCAGCGTCCGGCTCCCTTTGTCGATGGCGAACACTCCATGGCCGGAGGTGGAGACGAGCAACTTCCCACCGGTGAGCTCCGTGATGGAGGTGACACGGGGTTGGATGCTGTCGGGAAACTGGAATCTGTAGAAGTCGTCGGTGGTATAGTCGTACTGCATCAGTCCTCGGCTGCTGCCTATGTACAGTGTGCCGTCGGAGGTGCAGACCAGCTTGGTAATGAGGTTGCTCGAGATGGAGTTGTCGTCCTTGCTGCTGTGGTAGTAGTTGGTGAAGCGGTAGCCGTCGAACCGGCTTAGGCCGAAGTTGGTGGCAACCCAGATGAATCCGTATCTGTCCTGACAGGACTGTGTGAGCGCGCTGCTTGCCAAGCGGGTGTATTCGTACATCATGCCTGTCATTCCCGATAGGGGAACGACAGCAACCCACATTGCCAGGATAGGAACAATGAGTCTTCTCCATAGCATTGCCGTTGTCCTTACAGTTGTCTTCATCTCTTTTTCGTTGAACCTAGCGGATGCCTTGTCGATTTTTACAGATTTTGCGGGAGCCCGTGTAGAGCTCCCTCTCCTGAGTTTACGCCTCTTCCCGGATAATCCAGTCGCAGATGGTGCGCTGCTCGCTGTCGTAGTTCACACCTATTTTATATAGGCGCTTGCC
>CAVFUK010000096.1:0-22624 GCA_963625535.1 Anaerovoracaceae bacterium
GACCAAGTCGTAATTGTCGCGCACGCCAGCAGAATGCACGTCGGCTGCGGCAACGGGACGGCCCGGATAGGGATATTCGTCTTTCGTTATCTGCAAAGCCTCTAAGGCGAAATCCTTCGGATAAGAGGTCTCGTTCAGGATAGGCTCCGACATCAACACGGAGGGGTGGTTGCGGTCACGCCGTATGATGTTGCGGGTGTTCTCGTGCACACGCTCGGCAAACTCAGGTTTCTTGTTCCAGAACTGCCAACCGGGTGTAGCCACGATGACAAACAGTCCCAACTCGTCGCAGGCATCCATGAAGGAGGGGTCTTGCGGATAGTGCGCCACACGGATGATGCGGCAACCGGCATCGCGCAAGCGTTTGGCATCGCGCCACTGTTGGGAGTTGGGCACGGCATTGCCTATGTAGGCAAAGTCCTGATGGCGGTTGGCACCGACGACTTGGCCAAAGGGTTTGCCATTGAGCCAGAACCCGTCCTTACCCTTGAACTCACACAGACGTATGCCGATGCGGGTAGTTCCGCCATCCACACATTTTCCGTTCTGCTTTATGCGGGACTCTACCCGATAGAGGTAAGGGTCGTCCGGCGACCACAGATGAGGAGTCTTCACCTGTATCTTCTGTATAGCCGTCTTGTATTCACCTGCGACTAAGGAGAGTCGTTGACTGACACGTTTCACCACAGTGCCGTTGGCATCCAATAAGGTGGTTTCTACCACGGCCTGGCTGGACCGGTTACCGTTGTTTGCCACCTCTGTGTTGACAAACACGTCCGCCCGTTGGTCGGAGATGTTGTCGAAGTGAACAAACACACCACCTCCGGCAGTACGGTTGGCCTCGATAGCGTCGGTAATGGCCACGGGCGACTTGGCTATCATCCACACGTCGCGGTAGATGCCTCCGTGATAAGCAAAGTCGAGCGTGTACTGTGTCTTGCCGGGAGGATAAGTCTTGTCGTCGCTGTTGTCCGCCATCACGGCCACCATACAGGTGTCGCCGGCATTCACACCGGCCTCGGACAAGGACAATGTGACGGGCAGGTAACCTCCTAGATGTTCCTTCACCAGTTTACCATTGACGTAGAACTTCTGCTTGCCCATGATGGCTTCGAAGTGAAGACACACCTGCTTGCCTTTAGTGTCTTGCGGCAACACGAAGTGTTTGCGATACCAAGCTATGCCTTGGTAGTTGCGGCAACCGCTGGCCTCAGCCGGTTCCAGCTCCACGCTATGAGGGGTAGAGACTACCGCCCAAGCGGAATCGTCCAGCGCAAGGGTCTCCGCGTTGGGTACATCCCCTTTATGGAAACGCCATCCGGCATTGAAGTCATACACGATGCGGCCACTTCCCGACAAGGGGAAGAATCCGGCTACAGATATCTCCTGTGTCAGATGAGCTTTCATCGTCGCACCAGGGATAAGTAGCAATAGGACTATGAGAATGTTTTTCATGCTATTTATTATATATATAATGTATTAGTGTTTCAAATTGATTATCACATCGGCCTTGCGACTTTCGGGAGTCACTTGCAGACTGACCACCTTTCCGTCGCGCAGCTCGGCTTCCACCACTGTATGGTCTGTCGCATGGAGCTTGAAGCGCACGTTCCATGCGGCAGGCCATGCGGGGAAGAGATAAATCTTCCCGCCTCGGGTCTGCAACAGCATCTCCTGCATACCTATCATACCGCTACCACCCCAGTTGTGGTCAGGGGTCCAGTCGTATCCCGGTCCCCAGAAGGCAGGGAAGCGGTGTGGGCCGTCGTCCAACTTCTCCTTGGTCAGCCGCACAGCCTCATCGGTCATGCCCAGACAGGCTGCCCAGATGTTGTCCTGCTTCCATCCTGTGGAAGAGCGGAACTTTAGGGCATCGGCATCCAGGTTATAGGTATCGCAGGCTATCTGCAACGAGTCGACTTCGCAACCCACGCCATAGATGCGCCACGGGAACACCGGGTAAAGCTGCGGTGTCTCCACGTTGTTGACTCGCTCCCACGACTTAGCCGGAGCGATGGTCTTCTTACCCTCCGTCTGCCGATAAGGCAGGTCAGGGATGCGGGCCAGCATCTCTTTCCATCGGCCTACGGCGGTGTCGCCCATCGCCAGTTTCGTATCAACGTAACTCTTCAGCACCGTCTGCAAGGCAGCCACCGTAGACGCGGCATTGTTGGCCATCTTGTAGGTCTCACACCCTGAGCCAGGGAAAAGGATGAGTTTGCCCTCTCCGTCCAACTTCTTAATGCCCCGCTGAGAGGCCAAGTACTGATAGTGTTCGTCGAAGAACGTGAGGGCGCTCTCTATGAAAGAGGTATAAGGACGAATGTCTGCTCCGGCGTAGCGTCTCGACTCGAGTATCATCTGGCAAAACTCCAGTACCGTGTCCCACGTGTATTCGAGCCAAGCGTTGTACTCCAGACCCTTGTCGAACCATTCGGGACGTTTCAGTCCGTACTCGGCCATGTTGGGCAATCCGAAGTATTCCATCTGTTCGGTGAAGCAGCCACCCGCATGGTTCCAATAGAAACGACTGCGCAGCTCGGCATTCGAGAGCATACGGTTATAGGCATCGAACTGCGGAATCATCAGGTCGGCATCACCGTTCTTCAGCATGGGCCAGTAAACGAGCCGTTGGTTCTGGGCCGTCATGGTACCGCCGCCCCAGTTACGGTAGTCCGGGGTGAAGGGGGCGTTTGACTTAGACTGCACGTACACGGGATCGAAGGTAAACAGCCCTCCATTGAATTTCGTAGGTGCTGCACCGTAAGCATTGCAACCGAGCATATAGCGGAACAACGTGAAGTTGCGCGTCAGTCTTGACGCTTCACCATCAGCCTCGATGTAGCTTCGCTTCCAAAACTCAGTCCACCAAGCCAAGGTTGCCTTGCGGTCGCGTTCTGTACGGATAGATTGCTCCACCTGATTGAGCCCCGCCATCCACTGATCCACATCCGCGGTCTGTTGGGTATGGAAGGCGATGGTGACATGATGGGCCTTAGCTGGCTTTGCCGAGCGAAAGTTCCAAGCTTGGTAATCCGTACCGGAGTATTCGCCCTTCGACGTACCCGTGAAGGAAAGGTTGTCGCCCGTCAATCGTCCTCCAGAGAGGAGGTTGGCTACGGGATTCCACAATCGTTCTTTGACGGCATCCAGTCCTTCAATGCTCACCGTGCGGTCGAACACCGTGACGGCAGGATTGTGATGGTAGAAGGTGACGCCCTTGTCAGTAGGTCGGATGGAGTCTTTGGTCGTGACCAGCCCCGTAGTCTTTGCCCACTTGAGGGAACCTTGCCGTGCCTCGCCCTTGCGGAACGGACGGTCGGCATAACGCCAGCTCTCATAACTGAGGTCTATCGTGAAGGCTTTGCGTCCATTCACCTCCAGGTGCACGACAGGGTGATGCACGTCCACCCATAACTGCAAAGTGTATCCACCCAGCTGTATCTCTTGGTAGCCTTGCTGCAGTTTCAAGGTTTGTCGGAAGCCCGCTTCGGGCATAGGTTGCCCGTCGAGACGCAGCCGCACACGTCCTTGCTTCAGGAGGGTGGTGTATTCGTCATAGGCTCCGCTGCGACACATATAGAACAGCAGTTCCCCATTCTCCACCCACACATTCAGTCCAATGTCACCGCCTCCACAAGGCATCGACTCCGAAGAGTTCTTACTGAAGGTAGTCCAGGTGTAGTCAGCCGGCTGTGCCCACGTCGTCAGACAGAGGCACAACTGCACCGCCAAAATTATCGTACGTATTCCCTGCATACTGTATTCACTATCGTCTGTCGGTTCGTTATTTCTTCAGTGGTTTCGGGTCTTCCCAGTCATCGGTGCGGAAAGAGGATACAGGTAGTCCTTCAGCACCATAGAGGTCACCCTCGGCATAGTCCTCGAAGGCATAGCGCACGGCAACGGGATGGGCCACCTTATCGCACGTCACAATCACGTGTTGGCGTTTTATCTCTGCCTTGGCAGGATAGAACACGCGGTCCTCGCCAGCCACCTTGAAGTTCTTCGACGCAAAGCCGTGCTTCACGTTGACCCACATCTTGTTGTCGCGCTCGAAGCTGACAATGACCGTATCGTTGCGTATCTCGCACGACTTATAGTAAGGGCTGTCGCCCGTGATGCCTTCAATGCCATAGGCTTTGTTGAGTGCCAACAGGGCAAGGCGCTCACCTGGGGTACGTTTGTCGTAGGGATGAATACCATTCTTGAAGCCAGCGTCCATCAGCACAGCCATACCGGTCTGCGGCACCATGAACTCTACCTTTGCCTGTGCCTCGCGCAAGTAAGCGGAGTTGCACAGCGGCTTTCCCTTACCAGTGATGTTGCCGTAGCTATAGGGAGCTATCTGACAATAGTAGAAGGGGAAGTCGCCCTGTCCCCACAGTTTGCGCCATCCGGTTATCAGGGAAGAGAACATGTCTGCATAGGTGTGAGCCCGGTTCCAGTTGTCCTCACCTTGGTACCAGATAACACCCTTCATGGTCATGCCAATCAGCGGACTGAGCATGCCATTGAAGAGTACGGTCGGGGTACGGTTCTTGGAGGCAATCTTTCCATTGGCCTCCGGTATCTGTGCCGTAGCCTCGGGGAAGGCTTTCAGCATGTCCTTATCCATCCACGCCTCGCACGACGAGCCACCCCAAGCGGCAACCACAAGGCCTACAGGCACCTGCAGTATCTCTTCTATCTGTCGGCCGAAGTAGTAGGCCGTGGCGCTGAACTCACGGATGGTAGCCGGCGTGGCCTCCACCCAACTGCCCACACAGTCGGTAGCGGGTACAGTGGAGGAGTTGCGTTTCATCGTGAAGAAGCGGATGCGCTCGTTGCGTCCTCGTAGTGCATCCATATTGGCACCCTCCACGGGTTGGTTGGTAAATCCCTTCATCGGCATCTCCATATTGCTCTGTCCGGCGCACAGCCACAGTTCGCCTACCATCACGTTGTGAAGGGTAAGAGGGGTACCGTCGCTGATTACCAGCTCATAGGGACCACCTGCCTTCGGGGTCTTCAGGGTCAACTTCCACGCACCTTTATCATCGGCTTTGGTGGTGTATGCCTGTCCGTCCCAAGCGGGAGTCACCGTCACTACTTTGTTAGGTGTAGCCGTTCCCCACAGATTGGCCGTGGTCTGTTGCTGCATCACCATGTTGTTGGAGAAGATGGAGGGCATCTTCACCTCTGCCTGCAGGGGCAAACCAAAGACAGTAGTCAGCACCAACGCTGCAATACTCTTCCTATAATTATTCATTCTCATAGTTTTATCTCTTTCGTTTATTATTCAGTTCATTTATTCTATCACCCGATTACTTATTGGTACGCACCAGTTTCAGCGGTCCAAGCAAACCAGCAGACAACAAGTGTTTGTCCGCCATCCGGTATTTCGCATTGGTCCAGATGCCTTCGTAGGGTGCCTTGCCTTGGTCGGCCCCATTAAGGGCATTGGCCCAAGTGTTGGATATTTCTATCACCAATGTGTTGTCGCCCTGTCGCACGGCCCGGGTGATGTTCAGTTCGTAGGGGGCGGTCCATACGATGCCACAATCCACACCGTTCACCTTCACGGCTGCCACATCGTGCAGCGTACCCAGTTCCAGCATCACCTTCTCCACCTCACCAAGCTTCTGGTTCCAGGTGAAGTGGGTCGTGTAGACTGCCGTACCGCTATAGTAACGGACACGTTCATCCGCCTCTTTCGACCAGTCGAAGAGTTCAGTCCGGTTTACCGTGGTATCTATCAAGGGGAAGCGTACGCTCCACTGAGAGGTCTTCAAATTCTCTTTCTTATGCCATACAGTAGCTGTGTTACCTGTCTTCCCTGCAGACTTCCGGAATACGATGAAGGCTGACTCACCTGCGGCGAGCTTCATAGATACTTCGGTACGGCCGTTCACTGCCTTCCAAGTCAGCTGGTCGGTAATCTCACCGGTCATCGGGTTCCACCACTCGGGCGCACTGCCGTCTATGCGGAAGGAGGCGACGAACTCCCGTTCTTCCTCGCGTTGGTTGGCAACGAAATAGATGTCCACACCCTCGTCAGCATTGCGACGGTGCGTCCATGCGACATCCTCTGGGACTATCAGGTCACGCTCCAACCCATAGGCAGAGAAGTCGTCGGCTTTATAGGGTAGCTCGGGGACTATCACTCCGGCCTCACGCAAGGCTGCCACCTTGGCCTTCACCTCTTTACTCTGCACGTTGTTCGGGCTCATCGGATGTTTCGTAGGCATCACCACTACGCGGTAACTTGCACCGCCAGGCAACACCATCCGGCCGTCCTCAGCCTTGGCAAGACGCAACAGCGCGTCGCGGTTGAAGGAGTCGTAGGCATAGCCGCGCAAGGGGTTGACCCATTTGTCCGGGTCGGCCATGTTGGCGGAGTGGGTAACACCCACGGGCATCACCCGCAAGGGCTGACCTTCGTTGGCCAGGCGTACCTGTTCGCTACGCACCCGTTCCCTACCAAAAATGCCGGGCAACATCGGTACCAAGCGGTCGGGCAAGATGGCACGGCTTGGCACCTCCTCACCGGTAAACACAGCGATATCTGTCACCGGCACGCCATACTGCAACAGGGTTTGACAGCGTGCAGCATAGTCGGCCAAGCCTTTGCTGCCATTCTTCCACCACGTGTTGTCGCGTTGGAAGAAGAGGCCGATGCCGTCCAACGTCATGCCGGGTTTCTTGTCCATATAGGGGTTATGGGTGTAGACATGGAAGAATAGGCGGTTGATACCCAGCGCATAGTTGCGGTCGAGCAAGGTCTTCAGCATGGCCGGGGTCTCGTCCCAGGTGCCACGTACTTCGGTGAAGCCTTCCGCCTGAATGATTTTCTTGCCATAGATGTGTGCGCCACTGACGGCATCGAGCATATCGTTGGGTTTGTCGTGCGTTGGACTGCGCAACCAGAACTCACCCATGGGGAGGTCCACCATCTGATAGTGGAGCAATCCGTCGCTCACCATAGTGGGGGCCACGCATTCGGCAGAGAACTGGCAGTCGTAGCTCTTGGCACAGTCGGCCAACTCTTGGTAGAAGACATCCTTCACCAGTTCGGCAATGGTGCGGCGCACATCGCGTAGCACGCGCTCGGAGGTTGCCACATTGTCCACAGGTATGCCGGCATAGAGGGCCAGGTAAGGAGCCAGCGAGTAGCCACGGCGTGCCTCGAACTCATCCATGAAGTTGTCGCTCCAGTTTTGGCAACCACACTCCCAGCTGTCCACATGCATGTACTTCAGCACCCGATGGGCCAACTCCTCACCTACCTCTTCAAAGGTGCGGCCAAACCAGTAGTTGAACTGTTTGCGCACAGCCACGATGTTGAACTTGTCGCACTCCAGTCCCTTGCCTCCGCCACCGGTGGCATTGGTGTGGCCCGTAGAGGTGTGGCCTATGCGCAGCAGGCGCCACTCTCCCTGAGGCAACGTGGCGGTGAGCCGGCCATTGTGCAGGCCGGCAGTCATGTCCAGTATCTCGTCTTGCGGCACGCAATCGTTCACGGGGACTTCACTGGCCGGTGTATCTTCGGCCACTCGCCACACGAGTCCGGCCTTTCCCTCCCATTGGTTTAGGCGGGGCTCACCATGGAACACCACCTTCTTTATCTTCAGGTTGGGTTTCCATTTGGCAGCGTCCATGTCCTCGCAACCGGGTTCACTACCCACGGGAGTCCAGTAGAGACGGAAGTAACGTGCGGTAGTAGGCGATATGGTGTGGGTACTATTCTCGTCGGTGTTCTGCCAACCTTGTCGTGCGGGGGTGAGTTGTTTCACCGTGTAGAACTTCTTGCCGTCGATGCTGGCCTTCACCACCATACGGTGTGCTTGGTAGTTGTTGCCGTTGAGAATGATCTCGATGTTGCGGCAAGTGACCGGTTCGGCAAAACTATACTGTATCCAGCATGGGACTGACGAACGTATCACCCCAGTGGAATCGATGTTGACACCTTTCTTAGCATCCACATGAGCATCCACATTGCCGCAGGTGACGCGCGGCTGTTGGGTAATGCGCTCTCCCTTAACAGGCAACGCCAACAGGGCGATATCCTCGTAGTAACCTTCCATAGCTTTTGGCTGAGCCAGGCGAAGTGCGTTCACCCGTCCGCCCTGAACGATAGTCTCAGTGAAGACCACCTTCTGCATGGACTCCTCGGGACGTATCCACGGGCCACCAGCCAAGGCGAATCCGTCGCAGATGTGCATGCCGAGCTTCAGACCAAGGCGGTCGGCCTCTTGCATGCTGTACTTCACCATCCGCCACCACTCGGGCGACAGCTGTTCGGCTTTGCCATCGTACTGTTTACCCTGCTCCACCGACTTGATGGGCATCAGGTATGCGCCACCCAAACCGGCCTGTTTCATGGCCTCAAGGTCTGCCTTGATGCCCTCCTCGCTCACAGCTCCATACATCCAGTACCAGAAGGTCCAGGGTTTGGCATCCCCGTCGGGATGGGCAAACTGTTGCTGCAACGTGGGGGTACCTGCTGACAGGGTTTGTGCACTGAGGGCGACAATGCCCAACAGCCATCCAAAGATACTCGTTACTATTTTATTCATCTTCATTTCTTCCATCATTTTGTGTTACACGGACGGATGCGGATGTGCAACGTCTGTTCCGTCTTTTTGATAGCATATTTCTTCAGCACGCCCGGTCCGCAGCTACTGTTGCCTAAGCCCAGCACAGCGGCATCCACATGCAGGTGAGTAGCCCCATCGGGTTGGAGGTCGCAGTCGTGTGCCGTGGTGGCCAGCGTCTGTGTGGAGTATGGCAGGGCGGAAGCTGAGAACGGCTTATCCTGCGCCAACACCTCGATACCTCTACCTTTGTCATCTGTCAACTGCAACTTCACCACCGACTCTTTGTTGCCCGAGTCCTGTGGACGCGGATAATGGGTGTATTGTGCATCCACGGTCGAGGTCCACCACCCTATCCGGCAAGCGGAGTGGCGGTCGGGATAGTTCTCATACGGACCGTAGCCATACCAAGCGAAGTTGGTTAGGCTCTTATCCAGTCGCCAGGCACTGCCCAAGCGGGGCAACTCCGGCAACTCGCCCTCGGGAAGGTAAGTCTGTTCCATATCTATCGTGCCGTCAGCATAAATCTTATAGACACTGCTCACCATGATGTGGCCAGATAGATAACTGTAGCGTTGCTGGGTCGTGATAGTCACCTGTTCAACTTGAGACGGAAGTCGTTTAGACGGTCCAATCTGCCCCCACTGATTATAAAGCTTTATGTTGGCTACGAGGGTCACCTCCTTACCAACGGGGCGACAACAGCTAAACGAAGTCGTCTTCACTGTAGGAGCATCCATCCGGTTCTTCGTCCAGTCCTTCGCCAACCAGTTGCCAAAACTCTTGTCGTTGTCCGTAGGAGCGCGGAAGGCTTCAAAGGTATGCGGCAACAGACTATCCGTTGCCCTGAACATCACTTTGTCGCCATACCTAAGTTCCATCCAGTTTCCATCCTGCCGGTTCCAGGTTGCGGTGAAGTTCTTCCCCTTCACATGAATGAGCGTATCACATGTATAGACTGATATTTTCCCTGCAGGTTTAATGGTAGAGCGTGCCATCCGCATCAGATTATCGTGCAAAGCCAGTTGCTCCGTGGCTACCTCGAATCCAACCTTTGCCCAGAGGCAATCCTGCTTCAGACGAATGGATAGGTTGAGGCGTACGTCGCTGTCGGCCGACTTCACCCGTTTGCTCACTTTTGCTAAGGAGAGGATGAGTGGCTTGCTCTCTCCCGGATTAGCGGCGGGTAGGTCGCTATCCCCGCTACCCATCAACTGCCCGTCGGCATACAAGTCCCAGTGGCAGGTGTAGCCAGACAAATCGGTGTGATGGTTGTGGTTGAGTACCTCCACCTCGCACCGACCGCTGGGTGCGTCGTAGCTCATGAGTTTCATGTAGACAGGTTGGTACACCTTCTTCACCTCATAGTATTTGGCGCTGACAGTGCGGTCGCAGAAGATGACACCATTCATGCAGAAGGCTTTCAAGTTGGGTTGGTCACCGAAGTCACCGCCATAAGCCACCTGCGTCTTACCATCGGGCAGGGTGCGGATGATGCCTTGGTCCACCCAGTCCCAGATGAAGCCGCCCAGCATCCGTTTGTTACTATAGATTTCGTTCCAGTATTGCTGGAAGTTGCCCAACGCGTTACCCATACAGTGGGCATATTCACTGGTCAACACGGGGCGGTCGTCGTTGGTCCGCTGGGCTATTGAGAGTAGCCGTTCCCAACGGGCATTCTCAGCCCGCTCTTTCTCCTCACCCTCCTTGATGCCAGGGTTGAGGTATTCGTCCTGCACGCGGGTATAGAAGCGACTGATGACATCCACCGTCTTGGGGTCGGGGTTTCCGTCCACACCCTGCGCACCCTCGTAATGTACGAGGCGTGTGGGGTCGAAGTCATGTAGCCATGCAGAGATAGCCGCGAAGTTGGGTCCGTAGCCACTCTCGTTACCCATACTCCAGAAGAGGATGCAGGCGTGGTTTTTGTCCCGTTCGGCCATGCGCACAGCCCGGTCCATGAAAGCAGCGTGCCAATCGGGGGTGCTGGCGAGGGTGCCTCGCAGCCCGTGTTCCTCGATGTCTGCTTCGTCCATCACATAGAGCCCCAGGGAGTCGCACAGCTCATACCACCGGGGATGATTGGGATAGTGACTGGTGCGTACAGCATTGACATTGCACTGCTTCATCAACAGAATATCCTGTATCATGCGTTCCTCCGACACCACACGGGCCGTGTAGGGGTCGTGCTCATGTCGGTTCACACCACGGAAGCGAATGGGCTTGCCGTTCACCAACACTTGTCCACCTTTAGACTCCACACTTCGGAAACCTACTTTAGTGATTACCTGCTCCACCTGCTTGCCTTGCGCATCTTTCAAGGTCATTTGCAAGGTATAGAGGTAAGGAGTCTCGGCAGTCCACAGGTGTGGGGAAGGTATCAAGGTGGAGATGCGTCCCAACTTGCGTGGTCCACGTTGGGGGTACCACTCGTTCATTGTAGCGGCTTTGTGGTCGATGTCCAGAATAGATTCTATGCTCGTGTCGTCATAGTAGACCAGGCTACCTTCTTCATCCGTCAGTGTCACTTCGAAGCGATAGCCATTGCCCCGCTCCTGTCGGTAGACACTGAACTGCGGATCTATCTGCAGCGTGAAGTTCTCATAGTTGGCATCGGGCAGGGTACGCACGGTGTAGTCGCGCAGCCGCACGTCGGAGGTATGGAACAGGTTGATGTCCCGCTGTATGCCGCCAAAGCGCCAGAAGTCCTGATCCTCCAGATAGGAGCCGTCGCTGTAGCGGTACACCTCCACAGCTATTTGGTTGGTTCCATGCTGCAGGTAGTCGGTGACGTTGAACTCCGAGGGTTCCATGCTGCCTTGACTGTAGCCTACCCGCTGTCCGTTTATCCAAACGTAGAAGGCGCTCATCACGCCATCGAAGCGGAGGAAGGTTTGGCCTTCAGACTCCCATCCGTCGGGCAAGTTGAAAGACCGTCGGTATTGTCCCGTGGGGTTACGTTCCTCGTAGGTGGTATAGCTCTTCTTCGGTGTCCCCATCACCCGGGGCGGGTCTATCTTGAAGACATAACCCGCCGAGGCATAGATAGGGGTGCCGTATCCGTTCACCTCCCAGTTTGCGGGCACAGGGAAGTTCACCCAGGCCGCATCGTCGAAGTCGGTGCGGTAAAAGTCGACTACTCGCTCGTCCGGAGTCTTTGTCCAGCGGAACTTCCACTCTCCGTTCAACGTCATAGAGCGGTCGCCCTGCGTCGTCCCGTATGGGATGAAGGCGGCACGGGCCGGTTCACGGTTTATCTGCAACACGTGATGATTCTCCCAATCGTGCACCTCCTGTGCCTGCAGACTGCCCATCAGGCAACAGGCACAGCCCAGCATCAGATATCTATAGTTCATCATGCGCACTGCATTGAATATTGTTTTAATTCTATACATATATATATAAAAGGTATCATTGCACATCCACCGCATCGAACGAAAGACCGTCCATCGCCTCGGCGGAGAGTATCAGCCGGTAGGTGCCGGCATTGATGTATCCACCCGTGGTGGTACTCATCATACGCCACTTCTCAGGTGTCTCGGGGAAGGTGAGCGTATCGTCCTTCAGCACACTTCCGTTAGGTGCTATCAGTTTCAGGTTAACCGGCACAGGCTTGCCGCTCAGGTTCATGAACTTGAAACGGAAAGCGTACACTTGAGCCAACCCTGTGGAGATGGTCCACTCGATGCTGTTCTTCTTCCCTGCACCGAAGAATACCCCGGTCTGTTTCTTATGGAGTCTCTTCTCGAACTTGCCCTTCACTTGGGCCTCCTCTGCCTCGTAGGTGACGCACGGACGCGTGTTCTTGTCCTCGGGCAGCAGTTCGGTAGGCATCTTGGCCATCACTTCTGTGTCGACTTTCGCCCAGTTCCTAGTGGAGGGTCTAGTAGCCAACGGTTGCGATTGTCCGTCCATCGCAGCGATGGCGATAGCGGATATCACGGCCTGCCCAGCCTTCACCTCGGGGAAGTCTATACGCAATTCACCATTAGTGACAGTCGTACACACCACTTTCCTTAGTGCGGTGTCGTGACCCACTTCGGCCCAGATGTCCAAGTCGTCGAGTACGGTGGTACCATTCACTGCCACATCGAAGATGCGCAGTCCCTCGCAATCGGTCTCCGCGCCGCCACCGGTACCATGCCAAGGCTCCACGAAGTAGAGTTCCACGCGGTAGTTGCCGTTGGGCACAGGGAAGCGGTAGTTGAGCCGATGCCGTCCGAAGCGGAAGGTCTGGAAGAGTTTCCAGTCACGCACGCCATGGATGGGGTCGTAGGTGACACGCTGACTCGCCTGGTAGGGAGAGAACTCACTGAACTGCTCGGCCCACGAATGGGAGTAGGTCGTGTCGTCGGTAGCCCACTGCTGACCGAACTCATCGGTGTAGCTGTCGCCGCCGCAGTTGATGCGATAGAGATAGGTAAGGGTGTCAGCGCCTTTCAGTAACGGAGTGGCGTCGGCGTACAAGGCATCGAAGTGAGGAGCCTTCTCCAGATTGTTGAGAACCAGGAGGTCTTCAGCCACAGCCTTTCCTTTCATATAGCCCACGGCACGTAACACATTGTAACGTACGTCCCGGTTCTCCCACGTGAAATGGGTACCAACGCCATGGTTCGTCTTCCGCCCCAGGCTGAGGGTGTCCGTGGCATCGTTGTAGAGGAGCACGGAGTCGCAGTTGCTATACACCTCTATGTTGGCTCTGCGTTGTTGCTCGAAGCGGCCTGGCCATGTGTGCGACACGATGTAGACCATCGGGTCTTTTGTGGCGTCCGCATAGTTGGCCCTATACATATAATATATATCGGTAGGCTCTTCCCAAGGGGTGACCAGTCCTTTGTAGTTGAACGGGCCCACCTTGTCTATCACCCGATAAGCCTCATCGGGCTGGCGACGACCAGGATTGTCGTGGCTACTGTATACCCACTGGAAATGTCCGCAGACACTGTCACGTGCCTGTTCGGCTAAGCGAATCTTGGTCTCCATCAGTCGACACATCCGTTCCTCGGTCCAAGGACCTTTCACGTCGAAGGGCTCCTCAGAGTGGTAACCCAAGCTACGCCATGCGCCATACTCGCCATTGAGGAGTTGGTTGGGTTGCTTCAAGTCCTTGTCATACTGGGTGAGCTCACCGCCGTAGGTTCCGCTCCAGTTCTGTATCACGTTCCAGTCGGTGCCTTCACCTCCGTTGCAGGTAGTGACGGGTCGCATCGTGCCGGCCGTAGGGTCCATCTCCTTGATGATGTTGGCGCACTCCTGTGCGAAGTCGCGCGGCAAGGTGCTCTCGTTCTGCAGTCCCCACAGGACTATGGAGGGAGAGTTGCGGCGTTCCTTCACCCACTGGCGCAGCAGGGTCTTGAAGTTCTCGCGGAACTCGGGCGTGTCGTACCATATATGGGCGGAGAACTGGGTCCAGAAGAGGATGCCCTCCTTGTCCAACAGCGACTGATAGTCGAGGTGATGCGGCTGGTGTGCCTCACGAAAGGCATTGAAGCCGGCATTCTTTATCTGTTTCACTCGCGAGGCCACCTGCTCGTGGCTGAAGGCATGGCTCTGCCCGAACTGATGTTCGTACTCGCAAACGCCATTGATGAACACGGGTTTACCGTTCAGATAGAATCGTCCATCACCATCGTTGCGAGTGACGGGCCAACTGATGGTACGCAGTCCGAAGGGGGTAGTCACCTCGTCCACCGTTTTGTTGGCACGTTTAATCATGGAGGCCAGTGAGTAGAGATAGGGCCGCTCGGTGCTCCACAGCTTCGGATTCTTCACGGGCGACTGCTGTCTCACGGTCTTGGTCTCGCCCGGGGCAAGTGTCACCTTCTCGGTCAAGCGGAACACCTGTCCGCCGTCGGCATTGCTGAACTTATTCACCAGATCGATGGTCTCCGATTGTTTGCCATAGTTGGTCAGTTCGGTCTCTATGTAGACAGTCTCAGCCTTCTCATCTTGCCAGATGTGTACACCGAAGGGGGCTATGCGCACCTCGTCGGTTATCTCCAGCGTCACGGGGCGGAAGAGACCGAAGGGTTGCGACCCTTCACTGAATCCCCACTCCGAGGAGCATCCACCGCATACCCAAGGCATGTCGGCTATCATCTCGGGGTGTTCGGTCTTCACCTCTATCTGGTTCTTCTCGCCCGGCCGTACGGCATCGGTGACATCCAGCGTCAGTGTGGTACGGCCCACGATGTGTCGGCCCAGGTCTTTACCGTTCACGCGTATGGTGGCGTAGGAGCCCACACCCTCGAAGCGGAGGAAGTAGCGTTTGTTCCCATCCAGGCGGGGCACATCGAAACTCTTCTCGTAGACAGCCGTACCATGCAGGTTGCCGTGGGTCAGCTGGCGATAGCCATAGTAGTCGTCCCAGTTGTGCGGGATGTTCACGGTCTGCTGGGCAATGCGCACGGCAGGTTGCTTGTCGTTCACCAGCCATGTGGTCCAATCCTTATCCAGCTCTACCAGCGTGCGGCGTCCCTTGGTGGGGCGCTGGCAAAAGTGCACGGCAGACTTGCCCATGCGCTTGCTCGTAGCCACAGCGATGCCTCGTTGCTCGGCGTTGTTGACGGCACAATAGAAATGGTACACCACCCCATCGTGCTTCACCACACAACTCTTGTGGGCAAACATCTCGTCGAAGAGTTTGGTGGGATAGATGAGATCGTCGCCCTGCCAGTCGTCCCACGTCACCATGTCGTAACTGCAGGCGAAGGTGTTGAATGCCTTGTAGGGTCGATTGGGGTTGAAGGCAGAGAAGTAGAACATCACATAGACATCACCGAACTTCTGTATCTGTGCATCGCCGGTGATGGTGCCTTGCGCCTCATGGGTGAACACTGGGTTACCGGCATAGCGCGTCCATTTCTTCATGTCCTTCGACAGGGCGATGCCGATGCGTTCGCCCTTCACCTTGGTCTCGGGGTTCACTCCTCCGGCGTTGTAGTACATCACGAAGGGTGCGCCGAGGGTCCTGCTCTTGTCCCAATAGACGGAACTTTTGTATTGTGTCAGCGACTCCCACCACTGCACGTCCTTGTCCTTGATGGAGAGGATGGGCCGCTCCAGCGATTCCCATTCGTGGGCGGTAGCCGGGTTCTCCTTGGTCCATGCCAGCCCCACATAGAGCGGGGCATTGATGGCCTCGTAGCCCGTGCCCTCACCACCGATGTAGGTCATCCAACAGCGGCCCTTGTAGCGCTGGATGGCATAGCTGCCGCCCCACTCCATATCTATCAGACCGGGGAAGCCGCCCCGTTGGTTGGCATCCCACGCTCCGTCGCGGTATGAGAGGACTCGTCCCAAGGTCTTCCACTCGAGCAGGTTCTCGCTCTCGGCCAACCAGGTCTCGTAGCCGCGACCATCCTGGCCTCCCTTGCCGTTGTAGATCACGTAGGTCATGTACCATTTACCGTTCTCGTGGTACACGGTGGGGCAGTCTATCTTGCTATTGTTATTTTCCGGCACTATCACCATACCATATTTATATGGTGTCTTAGCCTCCTCATATATTTCGGCCATCCGCTCTTGGGGCACGTGGCGTTGCGCTGTCAGGCCCAACGTCATCCACCCTACGAGTGACAGCAGTAGTAGTCGTTTATTCATTTCTATATCTTATGTTAGTAAAATAACCAGTCCATTGTTTCATCGTTGCCCTCCAGCGAGGCGTTGCGCGTAGCGATGGTCGTATCGGTGAAGCCTAACACCAGCAGCCAACCTTTGGGTAACAACAGCGTATGCGTGCCGGCATCGAAGCGGTACGCATGCACGTTCGCCAGCGGCATATCGGTCAGGTGTATGGCATTCGTCAGCACAGGCTCGGCCTGTCCGTAGTCATTGGCGGATGCATCGGTCTCCAGACGTGGAGCCTTGGCATACTTCTTTTGATCATCCTTGTAGTAGCCCACCAACAGATTCACAGTACCCTCGCAGGTGAACTCCAACTTGGTGCCTTCTTCCTTCTGGGCATCGCTGTCCAAGCAGAAAGCCGTCAAGCCATTCAACTCGGGAGCAAACGCTTCCACTGTCGCCTCGGGCTTGTCGCTGATGAGCTGTGCGCCTTCGGCCAACTTCACGCGCTTCCAGGTGCCAACCATCTTCACTTTAGCATCGTTGGCAGGAACAATCTGTTCAGCCGTACCGGTGGACTTACCAGCGGCCTTGTCCTTCAGCATCTGCAAGTTCGCCTTGAAGTTGGCCAACTCCTGCTCATAGAGGACCAGTAGCTCTGCCCAGGTTTTGTTCTTTCCTCCATCGCCACCAACAGGTATACGCCTTTGCGCCGTCTGCATGCTGTTGGCATAGAGGTAGTGTCCCTCGGTCAGCTCCACCAGCTTGCGGTAGTGGTCGAGACTCTTCTGCAACAACGATGTCACGTTATCGAGGTAGCTGAGTTCTTTGCTCCATTGATAGTTGAGCACCTGCTCGGCGGCCTTCACCTTGTAATCGAAGAAGTAGGCGAACTCGCGCATGCAATGCATATCGTTACGCAGGCGCTCGAACTCGTCCGCATTCTTCGTCTCTTTGCCGGCCACTTCGTCGATGGCGCTCATCGCCTTGTCACCATGTTCCACACACTGCTGGATGATGTCGAGCGGCAACTCGCCCTTGTGGGGTTGTTTCTTCCACTCCTTCTCCACATACTCTATCAGCTTCTCCCCTTCCGGACCGCAACTCTCGTAGAAGCCAGGCCAGATTCGGTACTTATAGGGGTTCACCAGTTGGCTGACGAACATACCCAGCAGCAGGGTCTGCCGGTTGCCCTCGGTGATGCCGAAGCGACGCAACAGCTTGGGCGATATCTCACCGGCCTCCTCGTAGGCCTCACGGATGAGGGCACCATTCTCGTCGGACACACCATAGAACTGGCCAAACTGATGATTCCAGTAAGTTATTTCTTGCTGTCGGTCGCGGCGACAGTTCCAGGCATAACGTCCCCATGCCTTGTACCAAGGCCAGTCGCGGTCTATCTGCAGCTCACGCCTTCCGCCTTCGATGCTGTCGGCCGAGTAGGGCCAATCCCAGTAGGAGGCCTGCGGATAGAGATGCAGGGCATTGGCACCGTGCACGTCGTGCATAGCCTGCACGGTCTTTTGCGTGAAGTCGGGCGATCCCCAACGGAACGGCTCCAGGTTGGCCAATATGTGTACATTACTGATGTGGATGCTACCCAGTGCGCTCAGTCCACGATGTATCTCCGCCCACGGACCACGCGGCTGATAGGTGGTGAGCGACTCACCGGTGTACTTATGCATAGTGTACAGGTTCTTGTAGATAGGCAAAGCGGCTTCCATCACCCGCTTGCAGTCGGTGTCGTGGGCACGGAGCAACACAGGAGGCTCGTCGGTACGTCCCAACGCCTTCAGTCCGTCCTTCACACCGGGCAGGATGGTCTTGGTGAACCACTCCACATCATCGTCCTCCGTAGCCATAGCCTCACCCAAGGTGACGAGGAGACCCACGTTGGGATATTTCTCGATGAAGGCAGCCACACTCTTGCGGGTATAGTCGCTCAGCAGAGGTGTGATGGGTCGGTTGCGGTCCTGAGTCTTGATGCCGTAATGCTCGGCAAAGGGCTTGGACACGATGATATTGTAGAACATCTGGATGACGAAGATGCCCCGCTTGTCCGCCTCTTGGGTGAGGAAGGAGAACATCTCCTCGTTCTTCTTGAAGGTCTCGTCGTCCACCTCCACGGCAAAGGGATAGTCGGCAAGCTTCACCAGCGAGGCGAAGGGATGACCGTTCCACAGGTAGAGGGAGTTCATACGGTTCTCCACCAACCTGTCCAGATACCTTATCCACAACGCCTTGTCGTAGAACCATGGGAAGTTCTCCGGTGTATAGGGATACTCGTACACCGTGCGGCCAGGCAGATAGTAGGGCTTTTGCACGCCGATGCAAGCGCCACGCAGCACCATCTCGGGGGCATCGGTGTAGCTGACGGGGCAGTCGAGCCGTCCCTTCTCGTCCATGCGGTCTATCAGTTCGCGGCAGCCGTAGATGACTCCGCTGCCGTCGTTACCACATACGGTGGTCGTGTTGGCCTCCGTGGTGATCGTAAATCCTTCCTTCTGTAAGGAGTCCTTCGTGGAGACTTCCAAACAGATAGTCTTCATCTTTCCCTGTTTTTCGGGTGCGACCTCAGTCACAACTTCGTAGCCGTGCTGCTCCAGGGCCGCCTTCAACTGTCCGGCAGCGAACTCCACCCGATTGGGCGGATTGTCCTGCACCAACAGCGCGACCTTCTCTTTTGCGCAGCTTGCCAACAGGCAGACGCAAAGGGCAAATAGGCAGTTTCTCATCTTTCTCATTTTCGATTCGTTAAGTTATGAGCGTGTAGCGGAGTCTTCCCAGACTCCGCTACACTGGTATGTTATCAATAGTCTATCTTTATCTCGTCCCGTGTGCTTATCCACAGACGGTAGGTGCCGTCGAGCATTTTCTCGAATGTGCCCACCGACACCTTGGGCTGAGCGTCAGCCTTCACATAGAGGTAACCTTGTCCCTCGGTAGCCTTCACCCGAATCTCCTTGGTGTCCATATACACGTCGATGGAGCCATTGGGCGTAGGCACGCTGCCCTTCATCCAAGTGAGTCCGCCCAATGTGGGACGAATCTCGAACTCTTCGTAGCCGGGCTTCACGGGTTTCACGCCCAAGTAATACTTACCTAGCAAGTAGATGGGGCTGGCCCCCCAAGCGTGACAGAGACTCTTACCATAGGGACGACCGTACATAGCCAAGTGCTGACGACCTTGTTCCTCGGGGTTATACTTCTCCCAGAAGGTGGTAGCGCCTTCCTTCAGCATGCCGCCCCAGTAGTCCTTCATCTCCTTCAGCACCTGTGTCTGATAACCCATCTCACACATCGCCTCCAGTTCGTAGAAGCGCATGTAGGGAGTGGTTATCTTAGGCACGGCCTCGTTCAGCATCACATTCTCCATCACGGCCTTCTTCTTCTCCTCGTCGAGGTAGCCGAAGGTGATGGCAAACATGTTGGGGAACTTGTTGACTTCCGTGCTGATGGTTCCGCCCACGACGTTGTGGATGAAGGCTTGGCGGTCCTTTCGCCAGAAGGCGAACATGATGTCCTTGTACAACTGCTCCGACCGGCGGGCATAGTACTTCTCATCCTGGGTGAGACCCAACAGGTGTGCACAGTCGCGCATCACCTGCTGGCTCTTGCAGTAGAGTATCTGCTCGAAGGCCAACGCTCCCCTTTTGTCCATGGGGAAGTCCGCCCAGTCCACAAACACCCAGTCGCCGTCCAAGCCTTCGACCATGTCCATGTTGTCGGTGCGCCGGCCCACATAGTTCATCAGGGATACCATGCGAGGATAGATCTGCTTCACGAACTGCTTGTCGCCCGTGTAGAGGTAGTAGCCGTAGACACTGATGACCCAGTAGAAGGTGTAGTCCACGATGGTATTGATGTGGCTGGTCACAGGGTCCTTGCCGCGCAGCAACCAGATGGTGCGCTTCACCGTCTCACTGTCGAAGAAGAGGTAGTAGTTCATCAAATAGCTTTGGATGGCATCGCCGCTCCACACCCAACGGTCGCGCTTGATGCCGTCTATGAAGAACTCGCGTGTGGTGAGGTGCATCGTGTAGGCACCTACCTGCCATATCCGGTTCAGTTCGTCATCGTTGCAACTGAAGGAGCCTCGGTAGTTGACGGGCAGATACTCGTACTCCATGGCGACCTCGGCCAACTGCACACCACCCTCCGTGGTGACGAAGAGGTAGCGGAACGCCTTGCTGTTGGCAAGTACATAGTCGGTCTGCCGCGGCGTGGACCGATTCTGTGCCAAGTCGGTGATAGTGTCGCGGCCCACAGCAATGGCATCCAACGTCTCGCAGTGTTCCTTGTCGGTGGCCTCTTCGGCGCTCTCACCATAATATATATGTATCACACCTTCGCCCGTCACGCCCGTCAGCACAGCATAGCCGAAAGTCTCCTTGCCGAAGTCGTAGAGCAAGCCGTCCTCCACGGCTTTGCTGCCGACCGCACACTGCGGGGTGCGGCTCAGGCGGAACTGCGACGGACGGCTGTCGATGCTGTTGAAGTTCCAGCACCCTGCATCGACATAGAGGGTGGCCGACGTGTCGCTGGCCTTACCGCTCTCGTCAATCCACTCCTTGTCCTCGTAGGTAACCCGCCACGCGGAGTCGGTCCGCACCGTCTTACCTATTATGTATATAGCAGGCGGTGTGGCTTGGTTCCACACTTTGATGTTCAGGTTATGCCGTCCAGCAGGCAACAGGAACTTCTGCGGCATGCCGAACTGCAACTTGCCGTCGAGCTTGATGTTGAATGTGCCCTCGACGGCCAAGGTTATCTCTTCGGCTTCAGGTAAGTCGAGCTGCTTGCTGAACTCCACCGTCACGTAGTGGCTGTCCATCTTCCAGAAGGGTGGGAAGAAGGCACCCCGCTCCGTGCGCCGGTTGTTCATCCGGTTGCCGAGCCATATCTCATAATCGCCCGGATACCATATCCAGGTTGCATCAGATGTTGTCGCCATAGCGTTCTTTAGTTATTTGGTCCAACGATTTACCACGTGTCTTCGGAGTCCAGATAGTACCGATGAGCAGCGAAGCCATCAACAAGGCTATCATGATGTAGGCAGCCAACTGGAATCCCTCGCCGTTCTCGCCATAGATGTATACGAAACCCAAGCCCCACACGGCCGACACGCCACGTACGATGAAGAACATGATGCCTTGTGCGGCGGCGCGGTATTTGGCAGGGAAGAGTTCCGATGCCCACAGCGCATAGAACGCCTGCACCGAGATGCCGGCCTGGATGGCCCACAACAGGGTGAAGATGAGCAGTCCCGTGATGCTGCTGACACCGATGGTGACGATGATGAGCCAAGCGACCACGCCCATGGCCACGCCGAAGAAGTAGAGCCAACGCTGGTTCACCTTGTCCACCAACATCGAGAAAATGAAGGTGGCAATGATGATGATGATCCACTGTGCCGCGGACAGCATGTTGGCATGCACGTTGGAGAGTCCGCCAGCCGTCTCGTAGATGTGCTGTTGGAAGAATCCCATCACAGAGCTCACCAGGTTCCAGGTCAGGTAGATGCCGGCCAGGAAGATGATGGTGCGCACATTCACTTTATTGGTAAACAGCGAGCCGAAAGAGGAGAAGGTGCCGGCCTGCATCTCGCCGGTAGTCTCAGCCTCCTTGGCAGCCTTCCACTCGGCCGACTCGTTGAGCTGGCGTTGCAGTAGCCAAGCGATGAAGGCCACGATGAGCAACGAGGCGAATACGATGCGGCTACTGAAGACATTCAGCTCCGCGCCTACGGCCGTACCACCGGTAATCCACTCGGCCAAGCTCTCCACAAAACCGAAGAGCACACCCTTGGTGCCGTCGCCCGTAGGAGGAGCCAGCAACATACCGAGAACCAGGATGATGGTGGGACCTACGCCCCATGCCATCTGTGAGATGCCGATGTTGCGGCCACGGTTGCCCACCTCGGAGTTCTCCGATATGTAGGTCCACGACGCAGGTACTCCCACGCCAACGGAGATGCCCGTCACCAGGAATCCGGCCAACAGCATGGGGAAGTTCACCGACACCATGATGAGTGCCACGCCCACCATGTATATCAACATATTATAGGTATAGATGGCTTTACGGCCATACTTGTCGGCCAGGAATCCACCGATGATGGCACCGATGGCCGCACCCAGACAGTTGGCGCTGATGGCGTTGAGCCATCCCAAGTGTCCTTCGGTCAATCCCAGATAATTCTGCCACAAGGTCAATCCGCAGGCGCCCGCTACGATGGCGCCCGCATCCAGATAGTTGGTAAGTGAAACAGCGATGGTGCTTTTCAAACTACCTTTAGAGTCTTTCATTCGTTCAATATTTTAGTTTAAGATTTCTTTTTATTCTATTCTCATCCATAGAGCCGTTTGCCTCTCCGAGGATTATCGGGCCAGCGGCATCCACACGGTCATCTCCGCCTTGCCGCGGTTGCCCCATGCGAAGTAAGGTATCAGGCGTATCTTCACCTGCTTGTCGGCCTTGCCCAC
>CAVFUK010000097.1:0-41274 GCA_963625535.1 Anaerovoracaceae bacterium
GATGAGGCACAATGCTAGAAATAATAATTTCTTTTTCATTACTAAATTTATTTATGAACCTTCCCTTTCGAGACGATTCGGTTAATACTATAATAAAAAGGAGTCATTACCTGTCTTCCTTTTTGCTCTCTCAATTCTCGTCGATATGCAAACGTACATATTTCT
Source organism: Anaerovoracaceae bacterium (assembly GCA_963625535.1). Classification (GTDB taxonomy): domain Bacteria; phylum Bacteroidota; class Bacteroidia; order Bacteroidales; family Bacteroidaceae; genus Phocaeicola_A. The sequence goes on from CAVFUK010000097.1 coordinate 166, forward strand.
TTAATTCCTTCCAACTATTTCTTTGAATATTTTCATTCTACGCTATAAATAGTTCGAGAGTGATGCAAAACGAACATAAGCGAGTAGCCCTCCATACTTGTCAAAAAGACAGGATGAAGGGTTGCTCGCTTGGTCACTTGCCTACCTATTGCCTCAGCAAAGGACCCCGTTCCAACCAGAAGGTTTCTTATTTCCATGAGATGCCTTCTCAAAGAATTCAGAAGGCATCTCACGGGAATAACTCGGCATGCGGCGGAAGCCGCGTACCTTAGTCTTTATAGGATACTTTAATCACTATCACACGGATGGTTTGGTCGGCTTGCGTGGTAGACACCTTGGCGATGTGCCAGTCCTGCGGGAAGAAGATGTTGAAGCAACCGGGCACACTCTCGATAAACTTCGTGCGGGACTTGTCGTAGTTGTAGTGCACCACGTCCTTCTTTGCGTCGTAGGGACAGTTGGGGCGACTGGTCAAGTGGTCCAGGATGCCAAAACCTTCGGTGCCTTTCACCACATACTGGAAGTCGATCTTGCGGGCGTGGCTCTCGCTGCCGCGCTTCTCCAGAGGTTCGTTTTGACTGTCCTCTACCGATGCCACCAACTGCGTACCCTCTATAGGATGCTTGCCTTTGGGGATGGCCAACAGGTCGGTCTTCGCCAACCAGGCGAACAAGGCCTTCCACTCCTCGGGGTTCTTCTGATATTGTTGGTAGAAGAGGACGTTGTTCACCGTCGCATCGGCACCGGCCTTGTTGAATCCGTTGCGCCACACACCGTCAGCATACCACTTGTCAGCCTCAGCCTTCAGTGCGGCATCGCCGCAATACTCCGTGTAATAGCCCTGTGCCATCAGCTGAAGCGATGCCACCAGAGCGAATACCAATAAGAATGTCTTTTTCATGATTTTATCGTTTGATTATTGTTTCTTCTAACATTTATGCATCCAGCCTCATCGCAGACTCGCCTATAGGTGAGCAAGATTACTCGCCGGCATTGATGAGTTGCCGGGCTCTCTCCAGGATGGTGTCGACACCTTTATTATAGTCATCCGACGAGATGTCGACACGGATATCCGGTTCGATGCCAAACTCCAGATGGTTCATCTCGGGGTCGTACATCGGGCTGGCCGAGAAGCGGACAGACCATCCGTTGGGCAGTTCGGACGAGAAAGGCAGGCCGGAGCCACCGCCCGTGCGGTCGCCCACGAGGGTGACATTGGGCAGTTGATGCATGCTGTTCACGAAGTAATTGGTAGCGCTGTAGGAACTGCGGTTGGTGAGCACCACCACCTTCTTCTGCCACCGCACACCATCCGAGGGCTCCAGATAGAGGGGCTCGGGGGTAGAGAAGTCGCCGTGTCCCTTGCCGGTCTTATGGGAGATGTAGCCCACCAGCGTCTTCTCGTTGGTGAAGCGCGCCGCCAACCGTTCCGCCAAGGTGAGCTGGCCGCCACTGTTGTTGCGCACATCCACGATGATGCCGTTGCAGAGAGCCAGCTCTTGCAACATCTCGCTCAGGTTGCCATTACCTATGGCACTGTCGAAACTACCACAATAGACATAGCCCACGTTGTCTTCCAACACCTTATACTTCAGGCTAGAGGCAATCTTATAGTCCTTACCCAGGTACTTGCGTTGCAGGCTGTCGCTGAAGTTAGCCGGAAAATCCTCGTGCCACGACCAATAGCGGGCCACGTCGAAGGTGGCGTAGAGGTTCACATGTCCGTCCCGCAGCTCGCCGAGCATGTCGCCGAGCACTTCGAACAGTCCCTTGGTGGTCATGTCCTGCGTGACGCGTTTGCTGTACTGCTCATGCACCGCGTCCCAGTCGAGACCGTACTCCTCGGCTTTGTAGTCGAGGAAGCAGTATTGTTCATCGATGATGCGCCACAGGGCTTCGAAGTTTCCCGTCGGGTCGTCGTTGTAAGAATCCTCCCGGATGCAGGAGGTCTGGAGGGGGAGCATCGCCAGCAGACAGAGCAGCAAGCCCGACTGGCAGGCGGCGCTCATATATCGTGTAATTCGTTTGTTCATCGTTGTTCAGAGATAATGTGTATGCGTTCAGAAAGGGAAACGGCTGTTTGACTTGTCACCGGGCTTTATCAGGTAGAACCGCTTGACAAGTCCCACCATGAAGGTGTGCGAATAGGTGTGGCACTTGATGCCGTTGACGCGCGACTGTTGAAGGTCGCCCACGTAACCGATGCGATAGGTGACGGACCGCGTGGGAATGTCCAACGTCAGCAGTTGTCGGCACGACGGCTGGTTATGGAGCGAGGTCAGCTTGACAGTCCCGTCACTATTGCCTAGCGTGAAGATTTCGTAGTACGACTGTTGGTACTGGGGCGAGAACATCACTCCCACCATCGGCACATTCAGTTGATAGCGCACAGCCAACGGTCTGTTCCACAGGCGGAACTTATAGATGGCCATACCCGATGCGGTCAGGTTGACGTAGGCCTTCGCCTGGGCGGGGTTGTTGGAGTTGCGGGTGTTGTAGATGAATCCCATGTTCATCTCTCCCAGTCCACCAGCCAACAGTGTCAAATGGTCGTTGATATGGAAATGGTAGTGCAGTCCACAGCTCCAGTTCACCATGCCAAAGAGTTCGTTGCCGGTCTCGGAGCGGTTCTCGGTGTAACCGAAATTGACCTGTAGCAGGCTCTGCTTCGAGACATTACCATCCAGCAGTTTGGTCATGCGCATCCGCTCGTGAACGATGCGTGCCTCCACGCCCGTATATTCCACCGGTGAGAGATAGGTGTCGAGCAGATTGGCGTAGCCGACTCCATAGAGTGTGGAGCGCATCACAAACCGGTTGGTGGCCAGCGTATCCGTAGCCGGACTCTCTTGGGCGGAAGCCAACGAAAGGATGCCCAACAAGGCGGCAAGCATCAGTATCTTCTTTCTCATAAACATCAGTCAAGTATTCCGTATATTCTAATTCTGCCAACAAAGGTATAAAATATCCCGGTTATACAACTATCCTGAAGCACCGATAAGACGAATTTCCGCAAATCCGACAATCTAGGGCTACCTTGCAACAATACAAAGCTCCGTAATTCAATGGCTTGACCATTGAATTACGGAGCTCTTACAAGTTTATGCCGATTGTCTATCAGTCGCGGTTCCGCATGTAGATGGAGACGTAATAGACGAGGGTGGCCAACGAGCTGAGGGCAGCTACCACGTAGGTGTAGGCGGCGGACTTCAAGGCGTCCTTGGCCTGGCTGTGGTTATAGGAGTTGGTGATGCCGGCGCGGTTCAACCATGCCAAGGCACGGCGGCTGGCGTCAATCTCCACTGGCAACGTGACGAAGCTGAAGAGTGTGGTCACGGCAAACAGGCAGATGCCGAACAGCAGGATGCTGGGGAACACCTGTACCAAGAAGATGCCTGCCAACAACACCCACGACATGATAGACGAGGAGAACTGTACCACCGGCACCAGAGCCGAACGCAACCTCAACGGAGCATAGGCGCACTTGTGCTGCACGGCGTGTCCACACTCGTGGGCGGCCACGGCGGCAGCGGCAACGCTGCAACTCCCGTACACACCCTGACTCAAGTTCACCGTCTTGTTGACGGGATTGTAATGGTCGGTGAGCATACCCGGTGTGCTGGTGACCTTCACGTCGTAGATGCCATTGTCGTGCAACATCTTCTGTGCAACCTCGCAACCCGTCATGCCGTTAGGCATAGGCATGCTGGAGTATTTCTTGAATTTCCGTTGTAAGTTCGACTGCACCCAATAGCTGATGAGCGCGATGCCGATGAATAGTACCCAATACCAATACATAATCTTTTCTTTTTAATGTTCTTACTGAATGAAAACAAATGATATGCCAAATATAGACAAAACACGGATGCCGCCCTTGCGGTATAACATCTTTTGTGAGATTGTGACAACACCGACCTTATGGTACGCGAAAGGAGAGAGCGCTCACGCTACCCCCTCCTCTCTTAAAAATGGTTGTGTCGATCTCAATCTTCAGTGTAACGCACAATGGTCTGCTCGCGGTCCGGGCCGACGGAGATAATCTTGATAGGTGTCTCCAGCTCGCCCTCCAGGAAGGAGATGTATGCGTTGAATTCCTCGGGGAACTCGTCCTCGCTGCACATCTTGGTCATGTCGGTCTTCCAACCGGGCAACTCGGTGTAGATGGGTTCCACGTTCTCGGTGATGTCGTAGGGGAAATAGTCTATCTCCTCGCCGTTCACCTTATAAGCCACACATGCCTTGATGGTATCGAAACCATCGAGCACATCGCTCTTCATCATAATCAGCTGGGTCACACCGTTGACCATGATGGCATACTTCAGTGCCACCAAGTCGATCCATCCACAGCGGCGCTCGCGTCCGGTCACGGCTCCATACTCGTGACCAAGGTCACGGATGGTCTTGCCGGTCTCGTCGAACAGTTCGGTGGGGAATGGTCCGCTACCCACGCGGGTGCAGTAGGCTTTCATGATGCCATACACCTCGCCAATCTTGTTGGGGCCTATGCCCAGACCGGTGCAGGCACCCGCACAGATGGTGTTGGACGAGGTGACGAAAGGATAGGAACCGAAGTCCACATCGAGCATAGTACCCTGTGCGCCTTCGCACAACACGCTCTTGCCCTCTTTCAGCAGGTTGTTCACCTCATGCTCGCTGTCCACCAAATGGAACTGTTTCAAGTACTCAACACCTTCCATCCAAGCTTTCTCCAGCTCGGTGATGTCGTATTGATAGTCGAGACTCTTCAGGATCTTCTCGTGACGGGCCTTGGCGGCTGCATATTTTTCCTCGAAGTTGTGGAGGATATCGCCCACGCGCACGCCGTTGCGACTGATCTTGTCGGTATAGGTCGGACCGATACCTTTTCCGGTGGTTCCCACTTTGGCCGCGCCTTTGGCTGCCTCGTAAGCCGCATCGAGGATGCGATGGGTCGGCAATATCAGGTGAGCCTTCTTGGAGATGTGGAGACGCTCCTTCAGGTTATGACCCGAAGCCTCCAGCGCTTCCGCCTCCGCTTTGAACAGAGCAGGGTCGAGCACCACTCCGTTACCGATGATGTTTACCTTGTCGCCCTGGAATATACCCGAAGGGATGGACCGAAGCACATACTTCTGTCCCTCAAACTCCAATGTATGTCCAGCGTTGGGGCCACCCTGGAAACGGGCCACCACGTCATAGTGGGGAGTGAGTACGTCAACGACTTTCCCTTTGCCTTCGTCTCCCCATTGGAGACCCAGCAAGACATCTACTTTCTTATTCATACTGTATGTTATTTGTTTGTTTTCCGCTGTTTTTTCTTCTGCGCCGCGCACTTGGAGCATATACCATATATATATAAGGAGTAATGCGACATCTGGAAGCGGCGCATCTTCAGGTTCGCGATGACTTTCTGCAACTCCTCGCTATGGAGCTCGGAGACCTTGCCGCAGTTGGTGCAGATCAGATGGTGGTGCGTCTCGATGTTGTACGACTTCTCGTACTGCGACGAGTTACCGAACGAATGTTTGATGATGAGTTTGGCATCCAACAGCAACACGAGGGTGTTATAGAGCGTGGCTCTACTGACCCTGAATTTCTCCTCATTCATCATCTGGTCGTAGAGTCGGTCTATATCGAAATGCCCCTCGATGGAATAGATGGCATCCAATATGGCGTAACGCTCGGGCGTCTTACGATGCTTATTGGCCCGCAAGTACTCCGTAAACGTCTGCTTTACAGTGTTTTTTACATCTTCTACATTCATCTGCACTACAAAGTTAGGCGAACAAAGTTAGCTATTTTTGATGAAACAGAAAAGAAACATCCTTTTTTTGTGTGCTCACCACATTTCTGTCTCCGCTTTTATCTCCTCGTAAAGGCTCTGCCACTCGGGCTTTTCGGGCATATTGAGGGGCGCAAGAATTTTCAGCGTATGCTGTCCTTGCTGCTTGCCTAGCCGCACATAATGTAGTAGCGAGGTGAAGGCCGCCCGCTGTGGAAAGGCCTCCGCCGACTGGATGGTCGACAGGGCCTGGTCGAGGTATTCGCCCTCCGCCCGTTCATTCAGCTGCAGTCCCTTGGCAAAGAGGCGCGTCAACACCAGATAGCCGCAAGCCTGCGAGTATGGGCGTTCGTCGGCTATCCACTGAAACACCTTGTCCGAGGCGTAGGGCAGATACTGGAAGAGGTTCATGCACGTGAACTCAGCAATCTCGGGATAGGGCATCTCGTCTATCCAGATGTCGGCCAACTCGGGGATGAAGCTCTCCACGGGCTGCAGCATGCCGGCCAGTATCTTGGACTCGCGCACGGGTTCCTTCCACAAGGTTTGGGCCAGGCGGTGGTCCTTCTCATAGCAAGCAGCAATCTCGCGTAGCCGAGGCAACTCGATGCCGAAGTTCACCTTGTAGCAGAGTCCCTTGTCGCGTATGCTCTTGGAGGCCACGCCGTTCATAGCCATACGGAAGCGGGACTTGATGTCCCGCAACTGTTCTTGCAGTTCCATACGTTCGTCGACTATTCGTTGCGGTAAGGCAGGTTGGAGAAGTCGCGACTGTAGCGCAGCATCTGCTCGGCATAACCTTCGGTGTAGGAAACCTTCACGTCGGTGATGTGTCCGTCCTTGTCGGTGACAGCCTCGTACACGGGGTTGACGAATCCTTTGTAGGGAGCGAGGTGAAGTTTAGTATAGCGCTCCAGCACCTCTTTATGCAGTTCGGGGTCCACCTTCACAGCATAGTCCTCTATCAACTGACGGGCAGCGGTGAAATCGCCTTCGGACTTGACGCGCTGTATCTCGCCCAGCAACTGGCCGAAGAGGTTGCGCAGTTTGTCGTAGTCGTTGATCTTCACGTAGGTCTTGCCCTCACGCTTCACCAGTTCCACCACCTTGTCGGCCTTGCCGTGCTCGTAGGCCCAGCGGGCTATCAGCTGGCGGTTGCGCATGTGTGCCTCCTCGATGTTGTTACCCGGTTCGATGCGGACGAGTTGGGTCATCAGTCCGTTCATCATATAGCTGTAGTACTCGGCCTTGAAGGCGTCGGCCGTGGGGGTCAGTCCCAGTTCCACCAGTTTGGGGTCGGGCAGATAGTAGAGGCCAAAGAGGTCGGCACGCGCCTCCTCGATAGTAGAGCCGTATGCCTTGAGGGCATCCTGATCCACGCCGGGCAGCAGTTGTCCGGAGCCATGGCCGAGGCACTCGTGGAGATCGGTATGCAGGTCGTCCGTCAGGTCGGCGTACTTGTCCATCAGTTCCTTCTCCACCGCGCTGTAGACGAACTCATCGGTGAAGCCATTGCCGTGGGCGGCCTTGTTGTAAGCGTCCGTCAGGTTGCCGATGGTCACCGACTTCGATCCGTACACGCGGCGTATCCAGTTGGAGTTGGGCAGGTTGATGCCGATGGCGGTAGAGGGATAGAGGTCGCCGCCCAACATGGCAGCGGTGATCACCTTGGCAGAGACACCCACCACCTTCTCTTTCTTGAAGCGGGCATCCACGGGCGAATGGTCCTCAAACCACTGCGCGTTGCGGCTGATGGTCTCGGTACGTCGGGTAGCCTCTATGTCCTTGAAGTTGACGATGGACTCCCAGCTGGCCTTCATGCCTAGCGGGTCGCCATAGCTCTCGGTGAAGCAGTTGACGAAATCCACCTGTGAGTTCTCCTTCAGCCACAGGATGCAGTAGTCGTCGAACGTCTTCAGGTCACCGTCGGTGTAGAACTGTATCAGTTTGTCGATGACGGCTTTCTGCTCATCGTTCTCGGCCACAGCGGCAGCCTTGTTGAGCCAGAAGACAATCTTCTCGATGGCCGGTCCGTAGAGTCCGCCCACCTTCCATACCTTCTCGCACACCTTGCCGTTCTCCTTCACCAGCCGGCTGTTCATGCCGAACATCACCGGCATGGTGTCTTGCGGGTTCTTCATGGCGTTGTAGAACGACTCGGCCTCAGCCTGGGTCACGCCCTCGTAGTAGTTGGAGGCGGAGGTCAGCACCAGGTCTTGTCCGTCGGCCTGGTTCACCCGCTTAGGCATCACCATGGGGTCGAATATCACGGGGAACACCTCGTCGCACAGCTGATCCAGCGTCTGTCCGTCGGCCAGAGGTAGTTTGGCCGCATCCACGCTCTGCAGGGCTTTCTTGAAAAACTCGGGAGTGAAGCCCGGCACAAACTTGTCGCACGCGTAGTGGTGATGGATGCCGTTGGAGAACCACACCCGCTTGAGGTAGGTCTCCATGTTCACAAAATTGGTGTCGGCGCGGTCGCCGGCGTAGTCGGTGTAGACCGTCTCCAGCATTTTGCGGATGGTGAGGTTATATTTTCCGTTTTGGTCGAAGAGGATGTCGCGTCCTTCGAGGGCAGCCTGCGAGAGGTAGTAGACCAACTCTTTCTGCTTGAGGGACAAGCTGTCGAAATCCTTCACTTTATACCGGAGAATCTGCAGGTCAGCGAATTGCTCCACGGTATAGTCAAATGTATCGTTCGTCACGTTTTCTGTTTTTTGCGTTCCGCACGAGGCGAACATCGCTGCTACTAATGCCATTTGTACATACTTACCGGTCGTCATGCCGTATAGTTTTAATCGTTAGACAAAAAAAGGAGACATAAGGTCCTTATGTCTCCGCAAAATTAAACAAAATCTATAATACTCACTTGTTGTTGTGCTCCAAAATTCTTGTTCTGTAAGATTTAGGAGTCTCACCCTTGATTCTGTAGAACGCCGCATAGAACGATTGCCTGTTGGCGAATCCCACCATCAGGCTGATTTCCTCTACATTCTTGTCGAGGAAACGTCGGTCGGTCAGCAGATGTGCTGCCTCGCGTACGCGATGTTCGTTCACCAGGCATGAATAGTTCATGCCGAATCGTGAATTGATGACCGCGGACAGGTAACGTGTGTTAGTCTTCAGGTCAATCGCCAATTGCTTGGCGGAGTAGTCCGGATCCCTGTACTTCTTCTGCGACACGATGATGTCCACAATCTGATCGTACAGTTGGTCTGCCAACTCTGCCCTGATGAGTGAGCGGTATGCTGCCGCTTTCTCCTTCACGGGCCTGATGTTGTAAGGCTTTTTAGTCTGTTCCGGCTCGTTTGTTTGGTCCTTTGCTGTTTTTGCCATGGCTTTAGTATATAGTAAGTTTAGATTCAAAACATTTGTACAAAATACGCATTTAATATCCTAAAAAGCAAGCAAAATTAACTCTATTTTATACATGCAGGTATTCTAGCATGCATTTGAAACGTTATTTAACGATACTATCACCCTACCTCATTAAGAATATACGATTAAAAAATAAGAACAATCGACAATACTCTCCAGAGGGCAAGAGGGTGCGACATAGCCACAGCGGCCAACGGGTCATCCGCTCGATAGCAGATGAGCAATCTACCCAGCAGTCAGGAATCACCAAGCGTGGTTATTTGAAGGAGTATACATGACAGGCCGACTCCGCCCAAGCGACTACCGACACTGCTTATAGAGCTCGCGCAACGCGGACCGCTGGGTACCCAGTTCGACGGCTTTGTCCAGATCCGCGCGGGCGGATTTGTTCTTGTGCAGTTGGATGCTGAGTGTAGCCCGGGTCACGTAGTAGTCGGCCTCATCGGGTTTCAGCTCTATGGCTTGGTCCATGTCCATCAAGGCCACCTCCCACTGTTCCATCTCCTGTTCCAGGTCGGCGCGTGCCATGTAGAGCGACGCGTCCGCCGGGTGGGCGGCTATCAGGGTCTCGTAGTTGGCCAGGGCTTCGCGGTAGCGCTTCTCCTTCTGATTGAGCAAGGCAAGGCCCAACAGAGAGTTGTAGTCGTTGGGAGCGTCGGCCAGCAGGTAGGTGTAGTCTAGCCGCGCCGTCTCGTAATCACGCAGTTTCATGGAGGTGTAGGCTCGGAAGAGTCGTGCCTCACCGTTGGTCCGATCCAAGTCTATCACCTCGCTGTAGTCACGCTTGGCCCGTTCGTAATTGCCGAGCTCCAGATGCAGGGCAGCCCTACAGAGCAGTGTCTCCACTGAGCGTGGGGCAAGGTTCAACGAATAGGAGTAGGACTGCAGCGCGTCCTGCGTGTGACCGAGCCGTTGCTGGATGGCACCGAGCCGTGAGAAGAGGACAGCGTTGTAAGCATGCGACGGAGCTTTACTGAGGGCTTGTTTGCAGACGAGTTCCGCTTCGACGAGGCTGTCGTTCTGTGCCAAGTCGAAAGCCTTCTTCACAAGGTCCTCGTAGCTCTGCGCCTGCAACCCAGCGGCGAAGCAGCAGAACCATATATATATGTATATGCGTCGGATAGATATCATTGCACCAATCTATTGAGTTCTACGGGGCACAAAGATAATGTAAAGAGCGGAAAATATGGTGAGCGGAAGCGTAGCAGCGGGCGGAAGTTAGCGGAAATTAACCCACGCAAACATTCCATAAGCATCTTGCCCAGGAACAAAAAAAACACGGACGTCCGCCTCTTCCCAGAGTCGAACGCCCTACAACCATAAGACAACCCTATATAAAATCGTTAATATCGCAATATTAAATGATGTGCAAAGGTATGGCTTTTAATATTCTTACGCAACTAATTCTGAATCTTTTTCTTAACTGCCGATATAACTCATCTGTGAGTAGAAGGTCCCTTTCGCCGTAAGGGCTTTGCGCACATAGTCGCGGACATCCCTACGGGCTAAGAAGAGATGACATTCCGCCGTGTTGACGGATATCGACAGTCGCCGGCAAATCTCAGGAATCGAGAGATTGCGCTCACATTTCATCTCGTAGACCTGGCGGACACGTGGAGTGAGTCGGGACTTGGCTTTTTCGTGCAACGTCAGCACCTCACGCACGTTGAGACGACAGTCCGCACCGGAACTGGTGAAAGGATCGGTCACGAGGCTGAGGTATGAGAGTTTCTCCTTTTTCGTGTAGACGTGGCGCAGATAGTCTATGAGCAAATTGCGCACAATCGTAAAGAGAAACGATTGGACGGTCTTCTCATCGATTTTCAAGTCGTAGTTGAGCAGACGAAGGAAGGCGTCCTGCACCAGGTCTTCCGCCTGTTCGAGGTCGTCTATCTTATAATAAACGTATGTTATCAACCCCTCACGGTAGGTTTCGTAAGTTCTTTCTATCATAGCCTTTACGTTCTCGGCCTCGGTATTCACAATATTAGATTTAAACATTTGTATTCAGTTATATTTGCCATCACAAATTTTTGGCGCTACAAAGGTATGATTTATTTTCGTTCCGGCAATGCTCTGGCGTAATAAATGAGGAATGCGCGCGCCTATGCTATCTTGTCAGTGCCAGTTTGTCATCTTTCCCGTCCAGGTATGACAAAGGCGTTTCATTTCCTAGGGCTTCATTGACCTATGTCAAGAAAACGACCATTTTATGTTATTCAACATGTATTTTGTTTGTCACGTGTCAGAAGCGCCCTATATTTGCAGCGTGTTAAATGAATCACGAAAGTGATTGACGAGATTAGTTAATATAAGTATTAGTTTTAAAAGGTAAAAAGATTTAGAATTATGACAGCACAAGTATCAATTCTGTTAGCTATCGTAGCTGTTTTCACAGTTTTAAGTGTAATTGCAGTAGTCGAGACTAACACGAAACACTAAACAGAGACGGATGTTATCCGATAACATCCTTTTTAAAGTAGAATCTTAAAAGCTTTCAGTCCGCCATAGGGCTGATAAAACCGAATAGTTCGGGCGGTTCCCTTCGATAAGAGGACCGCCCGAACGCTTTATTGTACCCGCGTGAATTCATGCCCCACGGGAACTCAAAAGATGACCCTAGGGTCTCAGGCTGTTGAGCCTAGGGTCTCAAGCCCTTGAGCATAGGGTCATTTATTCGATAGTCTGTCGTCAGAAGACAAACCGCAGTATATCGTTGAAGTTTGCCCACACCAGCAGGATGAGCAACAGCACCATACCTACCATTTGGGCACGTTCCATGAACTTGTCGCTCGGCTTGCGGCGGGTCACTACCTCGTAGAGGAGGAACAGCACATGTCCACCGTCCAACGCAGGAATAGGCAAGATGTTCATGAAGGCAAGGATGATGGAGAGGAAGGCGGTCATCTCCCAAAAACGAGGCCAGTTCCACTCGGTGGGGAAGATGCTGCCGATGGTGGCGAATCCACCCAGACTGGTGGCTCCCTCTTTGGTGAAGACGTACTTCATGTCGTTGACGTAGCCCTTCAGGATGTTGATTCCGTGAGACACACCGGCGGGGAAAGAGGCGAAGAATCCGTACTCGATATGTTTGGCCTCGTAAAGTTCCGGCAACGTTTGAGGTGCGATGCCCACTACAAACGTGGAGTCGAGGGTCATGGCAAGGGTGTCTACCCTACCCTCGCGGGCCACCTGCAGGGTGATGTTCTTCCACGTGTCAGCTTTCTCCGGAGCAGCGTCGGCCTTGAACTTGAGGTCGGAAAGCATCTGCTTGAAGTCATTCCACGAATGGAGGGCGCTGTCATTCAAGGCCACCAGACTGTCGCCTTTCTGCAGGCCGGCCAACTCTCCGGGGCAACCGGTCAACACGGTGTCGATGACGGCGGGATAGAGGTACTCACAGAAGACGGGTTTCTCGTTGCCCACCGTCAGCAAGCTCAGGTCCTCGGGGATGTTCACGATGGTCTCCTGACCGTCGCGCTTCACAGTGACCGTCTTGGCATCCACGATGTCGCGCAGCATGTCCACGCCAAAGCGCTCCAGCGGCTTGTCATCAGCCCGCAACAGGATGTCGCCGTCGCGGAAACCAATCTGCTGGGCTCGTTCGTTGAACTTCATACCATAGGTCATGTCCTGCAACGGGTAGTAGGAGTCGCCCCAGGTGAAGAGTATCATGGAGTAGATGAAGAGGGCGAGCAGGAAGTTGAAGAGCACGCCGCCAATCATCACCAGCAGACGTTGCCAGGCGGGCTTGGCGCGGAACTCCCAGTTCTGCACGGGTTGTTTCATCTGTTCGGTATCCATCGACTCGTCTATCATGCCGGATATTTTTACATAACCGCCCAAGGGGAGCCAGCCGATGCCGTATTCGGTGTCGCTGTTCTTCGGCTTAAACTTGAACAAGGTGAACCACGGGTCGAAGAAGAGGCAGAATTTCTCTACACGAATCTTGAACAGGCGGGCAAATAGGAAGTGTCCTCCCTCGTGAATGACGACCAGCAGTGAGAGGGACATCATCAGTTGAAGGGCACGAATCAAAAATGTTTCCATTGTCTTCTTATTAACTTGTTTTACTTATACGTTTTGTTTGTCACCCCCGTACGTATGAGGTGCTTTGGTCTCAGAGAAGCTCGCGGGCCACCCGGCGCGCCTCGGCGTCGGTCGCCACATAGTCCTCGTAGACAGGTTGTTTGATGTAGGCCACCCGTTGCATCGTACGCTCTATGATGTCGCTCATCTGGAGGAACCCGATGCGGTCGTGGAGGAAGGCGTCCACCATCACCTCGTTGGCGGCATTCACGATGCAGGGCATGTTGCCCGCCACGCGCAAGGCCTCGTAGGCCAACGCCAGGTTGCGGAAGCGTGACGTGTCCGGTGCCTCGAAGGTGAGGGAGTGACACTTGAAGAAGTCGAGCCGCTCGAAGGAGGCGTGCACGCGGTCGGGATAGGAGAAGGCGTACTGAATGGGGAGCCGCATGTCCGGCATTCCCAACTGGGCCTTCACAGCGCCGTCCTGGAACTGCACCATGGAGTGGATGACCGACTGGGGATGCACCACCACCTCTATCTGGTCGGGGCGCACACCGAAGAGCCACTTCGCCTCTATCACCTCGAATCCTTTGTTCATCATGGAGGCAGAGTCAATGGTGATCTTGGCACCCATGGTCCAGTTGGGGTGGCGCAGAGCCTGTTCCTTGGTCACGCTCTGCAGCTGCTCCTTGGTGAAGGTGCGGAAAGGACCGCCCGAGGCCGTCAGGATGACCTTCTCGATGGGGTTACCCGCCTCGCCTACCAGGCACTGGAACACAGCGGAGTGCTCGGAGTCGACCGGTATGATGGGGGCATGATACTGACTGGCCAGGCTGTTGATGAGTTCGCCGGCCACCACTAGAGTCTCCTTGTTGGCCAAGGCGATGGTCTTGTGGGCCTTGATGGCGTTGATGGTGGGACGCAGTCCCGCGTAGCCCACCATGGCGGTGAGCACCATGTCGATGGAGGCCGACTCCACAATCTGGCAGAGGGCTTCCTCGCCGGCGTAGACCTTGATAGGAAGGTCGGCCAACAGTTCCTTCAGTTGCTCGTATTTGGCTTCGTTGGCAATCACCACAGAGTCGGGCATAAACTTGCGCGCCTGCTGTGCCAACAGTTCCACCTTGTTGTTGGCCGTCAGGGTGTAGACGCCGTACAGGTCGGGATGTTCCTCGATGACCTGCAGGGCCTGCGTACCGATGGAGCCCGTGGAACCTAAGATAGCTATCTGTTTCTTCATTTAAAAGACTATATATTTTTCAGGGTTCAGTGCCTCGCCTTTGCGCCATAGCTCGAAGTGGAGGTGAGGTCCGGCGGTGTGTCCATCGGTGTTGCCCACCAGGGCAATCACCTCTCCGGCTTTCACCTTGTCGCCCACCTGCTTCAGCAGTGTGCCGCATTGTTTGTACACCGACACCAAATTGCGGTTATGTTGTATTCCTATCACGTAGCCCGTGCCGGCGGTGTAGTCGCTCATCACCACGGTGCCGTCCATCACCGCCACCACACTCTGGTTGGGGTCGGCCATGATGTCCACGCCAAAATGTTTGTCGCGTGGGTTGAAGGCAACGGCTATCGTCCCGCTAGTGGGACGGTAGAGGATGGGACTGTCGGCGTCGGGCACCTCTTTGATGTTGGTCAGATTATACTTCTCCGTCTCCTCGTACACCCGGCGGAAGTCCTGCTCGCGTTCGGTGGGTTCCATCAGGTCCTCGGAGCGCAGGGCGGAGATGGAGTCGAGCGACTGCACGCTGTCCAGCCGCACGGTGCCACGGAAGATGTCCTGTATGTTGGTGATGTAGAGGTTTTGGCAGTCAATCACCTCCTGCATGGAGTCCAGCCGCAGGGCGTTGTCCACTATCTGGCGGCGCACATCGCTGTTCATGTAGCCGGGCAGGTAGTTGCGCAGCGGGGTGAAGCTGACGATGAGGGCGGAGATGACGATGAAGAAGAGCAGCACGAATATCAGCACGGACAGACCGTTGAGTTTGGACACGTGGATGCCCACCACCTCCTCGAGGGTGCTCTCGTTGATAATCGTCAGTTTATACTTGAACTTGAAATTATGCCAGTAGGATATTCTCTTCTTCTTTACCATATTATATATATAGGTATATGTGCGTTTATATCTCCTCCACTTGGTCTATGTCTATCAGCCCTGCGGGCAGCTGCATCTTTATGCGGTGCTTCTTGTTGTCAATCTGCACAATGAACTCCTCACAGGCGGGTATCAGCAGTTCCTCGCCGTGGTAGTCCACCACGAAGAGGGTGTTGGCGGTGGTGTCGTCCACAGCCACCACGGGACCCAGCGGACCTTTGTACACGTCCGTCACCTGCATACCCACGAAGTAGTTCCACGAAAGTTCGCCGTCGGTAGCCTCCTCGGCCAGCTTCAGCGGGAAGTAGACCTCCACGTTGGTGAGGCGGCGCGCCTGCTCCAGGGTGTCGATGTCCTCGAACTTCACCAGGGCGGTGGAGTCGGACTTGAAGCGGTACTCCTCCATGAAGAAGGGCACCAGTATGCCGTCGATGAGGCAGACCAGGTAGTCGCACTCCACGCGGTCGAACACATCGTCGGTGAAGGAGAAGGCTATCTCCCCCTTCACGCCGTGCGGCTTGGTCAGCTTGCCTATTCTGTAGACTTCCTCTTTCTTTATCATACGCGTGTAATGCGGGCTCCCAGTGCATTCAGCCGGCGCTCAATGTTCTGGTAACCACGGTCTATCTGTTCGATATTGCTGATTTTGCTCACTCCCTCGGCACTGAGGGCGGCAATGAGCAGGGCAATGCCGGCCCGGATGTCGGGCGAGGTCATGATGCCGCCCCGTAGACGGAAGTTGCGGTCGTGACCGATGACCACGGCACGGTGGGGGTCGCAGAGGATAATCTGCGCGCCCATGTCGATGAGTTTGTCCACGAAGAAGAGGCGGCTCTCGAACATCTTCTGATGGATGAGCACGCTGCCCTTGGCCTGTGTGGCCACCACCAGCAGCACGCTCAGCAGGTCCGGGGTCAGTCCGGGCCAAGGCGCGTCGGCGATGGTCATGATGGAGCCGTCCATGAAGGACTCTATCTCGTAGTGTTCCTGCTCGGGGATGTAGATGTCGTCGCCGCGCTGTTCGAGGCGGATGCCCAGGCGGCGGAAGCTGTCGGGGATGATGCCCAGATTGTCGTACGACACGTTCTTGATGGTCAGCTCGCTGGCGGTCATGGCGGCCATGCCGATGAAGCTACCCACCTCTATCATGTCCGGCAACACGGTGTGTTCGCAACCCTTCAGTTGTTTCACACCCTGGATGACCAGACGGTTGGAGGCAATGCCGCTGATGTTGGCGCCCATGCGGTTGAGCGCCCGGCAAAGTTGCTGCAAGTAGGGCTCGCAGGCGGCGTTGTAGATGATGGTCTCCCCCTCGGCCAGCACGGCAGCCATCACGATGTTGGCGGTGCCGGTGACGGAGGCTTCGTCCAGCAGCATGTAGGTGCCGCACAGATGTTTGCACTCAATCACGAAGGCACCCTTGTCGGCATCGTAGCGGAACTCGGCACCCAGCTTCTGAATGCCGTAGAAGTGCGTGTCCAACCGACGGCGTCCTATCTTGTCGCCTCCCGGCTTGGCCAGCATGGCCTTGCCGAAGCGGGCCAGCATGGGACCGATGAGCATGACGGAGCCGCGCAGCTTGGTGCAGGTCTTCAGGAACTCGACACTCTCGATGTAGGCAAGGTCCACATGGTCTGCCTTGAATGTGTAGGAGCCGTCGCCAAGTTTGGTGACCGTCACCCCCATGTCGCGCAACAGCTGAATCAAGTTGTTCACATCCAGAATGTCCGGCACGTTGTGTACCGTCACCTCTTCATCGGTCAGCAACACGGCGCAGAGGATTTGGAGCACTTCGTTCTTGGCTCCCTGCGGACAGATGTCGCCCTTCAGTTTATGTCCACCTTCAATTACAAACGATGCCATAGTCCGAGAGTTTATGGTTTACTTACTGATTAGTATCTACGCTTCTGCCCGTTGTTGTTGGACTGGCGCTTGCGCTGAGGGAAGTTGCGCTGCTGCGGAGCGGTAGGATTGTCCATCAGCTGCAGCTCGTTGGGATAGATGCGGATGCGTCCGTGGGAATACTCGGCGATGTCGTCGAATATCTTCTGGTCGTCCACCGTATCCTTGTTCCACACGATGAAGTCTTTCTTCATCTGGATGGCTATCATGCGCACCAGCTGACGCCGCTCGAGGCAGTCGGGCATCTGTGCCGCCTGGTCGATGAGCTCCTCGATGAGGTGTCCGTAGTGGCGGTAGCGGATGGGGCCGTTGTGGTAGCCCATCGGTTCGGGCTTCACGTACAGAGAGTTTTGTCTCACTATCTCGTAAGGGTAATCGATATCCAACTTAAAGTCGGCCATGATGGCCAAGTGGTCCCACAGGGTATGGTTGAAGTCGGGCACGTCCCTCAGGTGTGGGAACATGTTTCCCATGATGTTGATGATGGTGTTGGCACAACGTTGACGCTCGCGGCGGTCTTCGATGGTCAAGGCATAATCCACCATGTTCTGTACACTACGGCCATACTCGGGCAGGGGTAATTTCTCACGTTGGGTATTGTACTCCAAATGTCTATCCATTTATCTTTTTATCTTATTGTTTTTTGATTAACTAATATCTATTCTATTGTGCCACTGCGTCTCACAGCAGCTTCTTGGGTTTGGAGGCCACGAACTCCTTCAGGTAGAAGGGCTCGAAGTAGGCCACGTCCTTGAAGTTCTCGCGGGCCATGTCCTTGTCCGCCAAGGGGAACATCCACTGGGCCAAGGGCACCACGTCGTCGATGAAGTGGGCGTTGGGGTGCGTCAGCTGGCCCTTGCACTTGGCGGCTCCGTTGCCGAAGAAGTAGACCGGATGCTCACTGAGAAACTCCCGGTAGGAGTGCTCGTCCACGATGTCGGCCGCCGTGTCGCGCACGGGCTTCAGGGCACGGTCGTACACAGCAGCGTAGACCTCCATGCGGCGCGCGTCGAGCATGGGGCAGAGCAAGGCATCGTCGGGCAACTCGTGCTGGAGCAGCACCGGCACACACAGCAACTGCAGCGTGGGCACGGCTATCAGCGGCAGGTTGCGACCGAAGCAGACACCCTTGGCCATGGACACGCCTATGCGCAATCCCGTGTAGGAACCAGGGCCGCAACTGACGGCCACAGCGTCCACCGGGATGGCGTGACTGTCGGCAAACGAGAGGGCTTCCTGCACGAAGACACCCAAGGTGACAGCATGCGAAGGACCCTTACGGTCTTCCTTCGTAAAGATACACTGGCCGTCTTGGCTCACGGCCACGGAGCAGACGTCCGTAGACGTCTCGATATGTAAAATGCACGACATACACTTTGATTCACTATTCTACAAGGATGCAAACTTACACAAAATCTTTGAAACGGCACGCCTCGGACTGAAGAAATCTGTCGAGAGAGGGGCTTTTAGGCTTTATTAAGCCCCTCATACGCAATTTACACTGATTTATCGGAGCTTATCTGAGGCGGGGTGGCACAAATTCACTACTTTTGCAAAAAATTAGTTTGCAGCATGATACTATCAATGACAGGATACGGCAAAGCAACAGCCGAATTCATGGGGAAAAAGATTAACGTTGAAATAAAGTCACTCAACAGCAAGGTGCTCGACCTCTCCACCCGCGTGGCTCCTATCTACCGCGAGAAGGAGATGGAGATTCGCAACCTGATAACGAAAGCATTGGAACGAGGAAAGGTGGACTTCAGCATCTGGATAGAGAAGGACACCTCCGACACCGCTACCTCCATCAACACGACCATACTGGAGAACTACTATAATCAGATAAAGGAAATATCCGCCACAAAGGGTATTCCCTTGCCCACGGACTGGTTCTACACACTGCTCCGCCTGCCGGATGTGACCACCAAACCGGAGGTGCAGGAGCTGTCGGACGAGGAATGGGCAGTGGTGGCGGCCGCCGTGCAACAGGCGATAGACAACCTGGTGGCGTTCCGGGTGCAGGAAGGCGCGGCGCTGGAAAAGAAGTTCACCGAGAAGATTGACAACATAGAGGCCCTGCTGAAGTCGATAGAACCCTACGAGACCGAGCGCGTGAGCAAGATACGCGACCGCATAGTGGACACGCTGGAGAAAGCCATCGGCGTGGACTACGACAAGAACCGCCTGGAGCAGGAACTCATCTACTACATCGAGAAGCTGGACATCAACGAGGAGAAACAGCGACTGACCAATCACCTCAACTACTTCCGCGAGACGATGCGCGACGGACACGGCCAGGGCAAGAAACTGGGCTTCATCGCCCAGGAAATGGGCCGCGAGATAAACACCACGGGCAGCAAGTCCAACCAGGCCGAGATGCAGAACATCGTGGTGAAGATGAAGGACGAGCTGGAGCAGATTAAGGAACAAGTGCTGAACGTAATGTAAATAAGGTAGACGACTATGGCAGGCAAACTCATCATCTTCTCAGCCCCGTCGGGCTCGGGCAAATCCACCATCATCAACTATTTGCTCACTAAGCCGTTGCACCTGGCTTTCTCCATATCGGCCACTAGCCGCGCCCCGCGAGGCACAGAGCAGAATGGCGTGGAGTATTTCTTCCTCACCCCCGAGGAGTTCCGCCAACGCATTGCCAACAATGAGTTTCTGGAGTACGAGGAGGTGTACCCCGACCGCTTCTACGGCACCCTGAAGGCGCAGGTGGAGCGGCAGCTGGAGGCCGGACAAAACGTGGTGTTCGACGTGGATGTGGTGGGCGGTTGCAACATCAAGAAGTACTACGGCGACCGGGCACTGTCGGTCTTCATACAGCCACCCTCGATAGAGGAACTGGAGCGTCGCCTCGTCGGACGGGGCACGGACGCGCCGGAGGTCATCAAGAGCCGGGTGGACAAGGCAGCTTACGAGCTGACCTTCGCCCCGAAGTTCGACGTGGTGATAGTGAACGACGACCTGGAGAAGGCGAAAGCCGAGGCTCTGGCCACCATAGAAGCATTCATCCAAAAACAATAGAACATCATGAGACCTGTGAACCAAGTGGCAAAGTGGATGGTGATAGTCAGCATCCTCATCACCATAGCCTCCCTGGCCGTGGGAATACTCGGCTTGCTGATGGAGCAGCATATAATCGCCATCGTGATGCTGCTGCTCGCTCTGTCACAACTGTGGATATGTTGGCGATGGAAGAAGCGACTCTGACCGTGGGACTGCTGGGCGGTTCGTTCAACCCCATACACATCGGACACCTGGCGCTGGCCAACTACCTGTGCGAGTTTGGCGGAGTGGACGAGCTGTGGTTCATGGTGAGTCCGCACAACCCACTGAAGTCGCACGCCGACCTGTGGGACGACGACCTGCGGCTGCAGTTGGTGCGCGAGGCCATCGACGGCTACCCCCGCTTCAAGGTGACGGACATCGAGTTCCAACTGCCACGCCCCTCGTACATGGTCCACACTCTCGACGCCCTGAAGGAGCGCTACCCCTCGGTGCGGTTCGTCCCCATCATCGGCGGCGACAACTGGCACTGCTTCACCCAGTGGTACCAGCATGAGCGCATCCTCAGCGAAAACCATCTGCTGGTCTATCCCCGTCCGGGCTTCCCCATCGACGCACAGACGTTGCCCGCCTCGGTGACGGTGGTCGACGCTCCCCTACTCGACATCAGCTCCACATTCATCCGCGAGAGTCTGAAGGCCGGCAAGGACATCCGCTTCTTCCTGCCTCCGGCGGTGCACCGGTACCTGCAAGCGCACAGAACTGGCTTGATGGGTGAATAACTCAAGTTCCACAAGCATACGGACAAGGTTAAAAGGAGGTTTGGCTCACGAGCCTTAGCCATTTGGGGACCTGCTAAACCTAAATGAAGTATACTTCAATGGTCGATGAAGTATACCTCAAGTGCCAATGAAGTATACTTCAAGTGCCGTTGACCTATACTCCATTTGGCAAAGGCCCCGCTCTCATAATAACTGTCTTGGATAAATCATGCGGGCGAACCTCGGCTTTCCCCGTAGAAAGCATTACCTTTGCAGCAACAAACCATAACCTCTCCGATAATGAGCGAGATAAAAACCAATTCACTGAAAGCATGGGTGCTGGCGGCACGGCCCAAGACCCTCACCGCCGCAGCCGTACCGGTGCTGGTAGGCTCGGCATTGGCCTGCACCGACGCAGGATTCCTGTTCCAAGTGCCCCCCTTCGTGCTCTGTCTGCTGTTCGCCTTCGCCATGCAGATAGACGCCAACTTCATCAACGACTTCTACGACTTCGCCAAGGGGAGCGACCGGGAGGACCGGCTAGGACCGAAGCGGGCCTGCGCGCAAGGGTGGATCACCATCGACGCCATGAAGCACGGCATTGCCACCGCCACGGTGCTGTCGTGCCTCATCGGTCTGCCATTGGTTTACTGGGGAGGATTAGAACTGATACTCGTGGGAGTGGTTTGTGTGGTCTTCGCCTTCCTCTACACGACGCGCCTCTCCTACTGGGGATGGGGCGACCTGCTGGTGGTGCTCTTCTTCGGAATCGTGCCGGTAGGATTCACCTACTACGTGCAGCTGCACAAGTGGACGTGGGAAGTGACTCTGGCCGCCCTGGCCTGTGGACTGGTCATCGACACACTGCTGATGATCAACAACTACCGCGACTGGGAGCAGGACAAACTGAGCGGCAAGCGCACGCTGGTGGTACGTTTCGGAGCCCGTGCCGGACGGCTGGGTTACCTGCTCGTAGGCATTGTCGGCGCGTTCGTCTGCGTCCCCCTCATCTTCAACGGTCGCTTGTTGGCGGCTCACCTGCCGTTGCTCTACCTCATCCCGCACGCCATCAGCTACAGCCACATCGTGCGCATCAACAAGGGCCGCGAGTTGAACAAGGTGCTGGGCGAGACCGCCCGCAACATCCTCATCTTCGGAGTGCTGTTCACTATCGGACTCTTGCTGGTGTAAGATTTTCGAGGCGAGAGGCGAAAGGTCTTCAAGACAAAAGGCCTTCAAACAATAGCCGTAGAGAAAACCGCCATTGGTCAGAAGGCAGAAGAACGATTCTCGTAAAGTCTTCGGATGAAATGCGTAAAGCCTTCAAACCAACGAGGAAAGGCCTTCGAATAATCGCAGTAACCAAGCCCATCAATTACCGCCAAAAAGACAACCGATTGTATGAGGCAAAACAACCGATTGTATGAGGCAAAACAACCGATTGTATGAGGCAAAACAATCGATTGTATAAGGCAAAACAATTACATTGTTTTTGGCAAAACGAACCATTGTCTAAAGGCCTACGAACAATAGTCTAAAAGCCTGCGAACAATCGTCCAAAGGCGTTCGTACGATGGGTGAGAAATCGCTGAGCAATAAGCGAGCACGGCGACTATGCTTGCACTCCCCTACTCCTTGTTTATCAGTACGGTAGCGTAGGCGGCAATGCCTTCCTCGCGGCCGGTGAAGCCTAGCTTCTCGGTGGTGGTGGCTTTGATGGAGACCGCGTCCACGTCCACATTCATCACGCGGGCTAGCACCTCCTGCATCTCGGGAATGCGGGCCTTCAACTTGGGGCGCTCGGCACACACGGTGGCGTCGATGTTGCCCACGCGGTAACCCTTCGTGGCGATCAGGTCCACCGTACGCGAGAGCAGAATCTTGCTGTCGATGTCCTTGAACTCACCGGCGTTGTCGGGGAAATGATAACCAATGTCGCGCATGTTGGCAGCTCCCAACAGCGCGTCGCAGATGGCGTGAATCAACACGTCGGCGTCCGAATGGCCCAACAGTCCTTTCTCATGTTCGAGGCGAATGCCGCCCAACCACAACGCACGGCCCTCCACCAGGGCGTGTACGTCGAATCCAAATCCCACACGAATATTCATATCGTTCTCATTTTAGGTTCGCACAAACAGTGTAGCGTCAACGGACGTGGAAGTCCAACAGCTTCTCCCCTTCCAAATAACCTTGCAGATGGTCGTCGATGTGCACGGGACCCACACCCACGGGAGTGCCCGTGTAGAGCAGGTCGCCCATCTTCAGCGTGTAGAAGCGGCTCACGTAGGCGATGATTTCATCCACGCGGAAGAGCATGTCGGCCGTGTAGCCGCGCTGCACGGTGTTGCCGTTGATGTCCAGATGAAAGCGGAGCTTCTGCAGGTCGCCGAATCGCTCCGACGGGACGAAGTCGCCGATGACGGCGGAGTTGTCGAACCCTTTGCTCAGGTCCCACGGATTGCCCACGGCACGGGCCTGGCGCTGCAGGTCGCGCGCGGTGAAGTCGATGCCCAGCGTGACGGCGTCGTAGTAGCGGTGGGCAAAGCGCTCGGGGATGCTCTTGCCCAGGCGGCAGATGCGCACCACCAGCTCGGTCTCGTACTGCACGTCGTTACTGAAGTCGGGGATGAAGAAAGGTTTCCCGTCCTTCAGCAGCGCCGAGTCGGGCTTGAGGAAGATGACGGGTTCCTGGGGACGTACGAAGGTGCCGTCCAGCTCTTTCACATGGTCGGCATAGTTCATGCCAACAGCAAGTATCTTCATTATTTTATCTGATTAAAGTTCAACCGATTGAACATCACCGCCAGATGGGCGTAGAGTGACGTGTTCTGCACCACAATCTGCTCGGGCACACGGATGCGGAAGGGGGTGAAGTTCCACACGGCCTTGATGCCGCACGCCACCATGTCGTCCGTCACCTTCTGGGCGATGTTGATGGGCACGGTCAGCACCCCGATGTTGACGTTGTAGGCCTTCATCTTCTCGGGGAAGGAGTCGGTGTGGAAGATGGGGATGTGGTTAATCTCCTTGCCTATCAGCTCGGGGTTGACATCGAAGGCGGCCACTATCTCCAGGCCGAAGTGGGTCAGACCGGAGTCGCCCAGCAGCGCCTGTCCCAAGCTGCCGGCCCCGAACAGGAATGCCTTGTGCATCTGAGTGAAGCCGAGGAAATCCTCCAGCACGGCAATCAGCTCGTCCACATCGTAGCCCACACGGGTGCGGCCGGAGATGTTCACGTAGGACAGGTCCTTGGCAATCTGCGAAGCATCGATGTTGATTTCCTTGGAGATTTGGGTAGAGGAAACGTACCGTTCGCCTTTGTCTCTCAGCAGTTTGGCATTGGAAAGGTACCACGGAAGTCGCCTGAGCGTAGGCTCCGGAACTTTATCTGTATCTTTGTGCGAGCGGTTATTCATAGTCATACCAATAATTGCGTGCAAAGGTACGACTTTTTTCTGAATCAAGAGGAATGCGGTGGGCGATAATCTGTTTTTTCGCTCAAATTCCCCAAATTCTGCAAGTATAAATGTAGAGGCTAAAAAGGGTGACGGCCCAAGTATTCCCACGAACTCGAACATTCCCACGGCCCAAGCATTCTACCACCTTCCAAAGCATACGAAGAAAGGAAGGGCCGTCCTTTGCGGAACAGCCCTTCTAAAACTAACACTTAAATGATACATCCACTCTAGTATAGAGTATCGTTAATCGTTGTAACCCGTGTCGGTGTCCACCGGAATCTTGGTAGCGTCCTCTTCCAACGGGTCGAAGATGCCGTTGCCACCATGGCTGATGTCGGCCCAACCGATGTTCTGGTAGAGGGTCGGGTTGTTCACCATGGCACTGTTGGCCAAGCCGAAGATGTAGAAGTAGGGACTCCAGTAAACCGCCTGGGTGTCGTCGGAGCCTTCAGCGGCACGGTCCTTACGCTCGAAGTAGGTGTTGTAGAATGTTTCCAACTGAGTCTGGCCCTGGTTGTTGTTCTTCTCACGCTCCAGCAGGTTCAGTCCCGCATAGGTGCTGTTGCGGTTGATGGTGGCCTGGATAGGATCGCTCTTGAAGTCCTCGGCGGTAGCCAGGTCCTTGCTGACGATCTCGATGTAGTGGTACTTAGCACGGCCGTTGGTCGGTGTCAGGCCCAGATAGGTGCAGGTGTTGCCACCCCAACCGGTCACCTCGAAGTTGCTGCCGAGGGCAGACTGGTTGGCACCGCCGTCGAACAACATCCAACGACGCATGTCCTCGAAGCGCTTGCCTTCGTAAGCGAGCTCTATCTGACGCTCGAAGAGGATGGAAGCGATGAGTTGACCACCGGACAAGCCTGCTGTCAAGCCATAGTTCGTCTCGGCGTACTTAGCGTCGTACACACGCGAGCGGATGCGCTTCAGCACCTCGAAGGCCTCGTCGTCCTTACCCAGGGAAGCGGCAGCCTCGGCGTAGTTGAGCAACACCTCGGCGTAACGGATTTCCATGTAGGGCAGACCGCAGCGTGAGAATCCCTTACCATCGGAGGACTCGGTGCTGCTGGTGGTGTTGTAGACGTAGAACGGAGAGCCGTTGATTTGCTTGTCGTCCGAACGCTTGCGGATGTAGACGGATGAGCGTCCGCTCATGCTGCCCAGCGCGTCGGCACCGTAGCCAGCTTTGGTATTGTCGAGCTTATCCTCGGCGTTCTTATAATAGGTGTAGCTCCACAGCACGTAATCGGAACCGTTGTAGGGATAGTTGTCGCGCATGGTGGCACCGCCGGCAAAGGTCACGTCGTTCTTCGACTCGGTGAGGTTGTCCTTGGTAGTACCGTCGTAGAACCATCTTACGCCGGGGAAGGCGAATGTGCGGTAGAAGCGCGGGTCGCGGTTCATGAAGAAGCAGAGCTGGTCGTAGGTGTAGGTCTCAGACTCGCCCACCTTCTTGCCATCGGCCATCGGGAAGAGGTCCACCATCTCGGAGGTCGGGTGCTTGCCACCGCCGCCGTAGGTGTTCTTCGGACGGACGTTCTGTTCCCAACCGTTCCACTTGCTCCAGTTGTTGGTCTTCTGTACATTATTATATAAGGTAACGAACACTGCCTCGTTGACGGAACCGTCGGAACCTTTCACGTTGAGGAACATCTTGGCCCAGTTCTGTGCGCTCTGCTTCTGCGATCCGGCGTTGCCCTCGTAGGCCAGACCATAGCCGCCTTCGGTCAGCTTCTCGATGGCTGCCTTGTTGGCGTCGTAGGCCTGCTGCCAACG
This sequence comes from Anaerovoracaceae bacterium, assembly GCA_963625535.1. Taxonomy (GTDB): domain Bacteria; phylum Bacteroidota; class Bacteroidia; order Bacteroidales; family Bacteroidaceae; genus Phocaeicola_A. The sequence continues at coordinate 26,341 of CAVFUK010000097.1, forward strand.
GCTCTGGTCGTTCTTGCGGTTCCACAGCGGGCTGGCCCAGTGGAGCAGGATGCGTCCCTTCAGGGCCAAGGCTGTTCCGGCGGTCACACGACCCCAGTCGGACTCCTCGCGCTCCCATTTGGCGGGCAGCAGCTTGGCAGCCTCGTCGAGGTCGGAGCAGATGAACTCAATACATTCCTTGGTCGATGAGCGGGGCACTACGAGGTCGAGACCTTCGCCGTTGCCCACGAGCGCGTTCTGCACCGTCTTGATGATAGGCACACCGCCTACCCATCTGACCATGAGCCAATAGCGCCAGGCACGCATGAAGTAAGCCTGTCCGAGGATGGCGTTGTACTGGTCCTCGGTGAGCTCGTCCTTGCCGTACTTCTGCACGTTCTCTATCACCTCGTTGATTTCACGCACGTGGCCGTAGGGGCTGATTTCCTTGTTCTCCACATAGAAGTGGTCCTCCACGTTGGAGTAGGTCTGAATCATCTGGCTGTTCTCCCAGTCGGAGAGTCCGCCGTACTCTTCGGTCGTCTTCGCCCAAACGTCCTCGTTGCCGGTGCTGACGAGGGCGGAGTATTTGCCGTCACCCTCGTTCTGTCCGGGATAGAGTTTGTTGTAGATATTGTCGATACGGTTCTTTGCAGTTTCATAGTTGGCGTACACCGTCGCCTCGCTGTATTTTCCGTAGAGTTTCTTTTCCTGCAGAAACTCGTCACTACATCCGGTGTTGCACAATACAGCCGCGGTAGCCAGGGTTAGGTAACCCCATTTATTCAGTTTCTTTTTCATTGTTCTTGTCTTTTTTAGAATGAAACATTTACACCCACAGTGATCTTGCGGAGGTTAGGATAGTAGCCGTAGTTGCCGCCCCAGCTGCTCCACGCGTCCTCGATGTGCGGACTTACGAAGTTGATGGCATTCTGGCAGGTCACGTTGATCTTGCAGTTGGAGATTCCCACCTTCTTCGACAGGTTCTGCGGCACGTTGTAGGCCAGCGTCACATTGCGCAGCGAGATGGTGGTGCCGTCCAAGGCCCAGAATGTAGACTGCAGGTTGTTCACGCTGTCGTACTTCAGGTTAGGATAAGCGGCGTCGCGGTTGGCGGCTGCCACCACAGCACCATTGGCGTCGAGCACATCCTCGTAGACGAACATGTCCTTCCAGAAGTTAGGAATGTTGGTGTACTCCAGGTTGCTGGCGCACTTGCGGATGTTGGTTCCGGCCATCACCTTGGCGCCCCAGCTGCCGCCCAACTGAGCCTGCAGGCTGAAGTTCTTGTACTTGGCACCGAAGTTGAAGGTCACGCTGTAAGGATTCTCTGAGCGGTGAGAGATTTTCACGTAGTCGCCGTAGGACTCGTCGGAGCTGACGATTCCATCGGGGGCGGTGTACTGCTTCGTCTCGGGATCCCACTGTCCACCGTTATCCTTGTAGATGAGCATACCGGGTCGCACAGCGTCCTTGCTCATGCCCAGGTAAGAGGTGATGTTGTACTTAGCGAAGTATTCGTCAATCTCCTGGTAGCTGCGGAACATACCCATGCACTCGAGTCCCCACAGACCGGTGTCCTGGCGATTGCCCGGAGTCGGGTCTGTCAGGCCCGGCACTTCCTTCACGGCCATCACCTTCACGCGGTCGTCGTCGTAGCCGGTGCTCATCTTCACCCAGTAAGAGAAGTCCTTGCCAATCTGGTCTCTCCAGCCTACGTTCAGCTCAACGCCGTAGACGTCCTTCTCCACGAAGTTCTCGGGAGTGGGCTTGATACCTACGGTCATCGGGAAGTACTTGGTTCCCTGGTGTGAGCCGAAGATTTCGCGGCCGAAGTCGTAGTAAGCGTCGAGGTTAACGGAGAGACGGCTGTTGAGGAAGCGCATGTCCACACCGAAGTTGGTCTTGTAGGTCTTGTCCCAGTGAGCGTCGGGGTTGGCGCCACCCTGCTCGATGGTCATTCCGGCGCTGACGTTCTGGCTCAGCGAAGAGGTTCCGAACACGGAGCCCTTGCCCTCGTCGCGATTGTAGCGGGTCATCCACACGTAGGAGTTGATGTTGTCGCGGCCCAGCAGACCGAATGATCCACGAATCTTCAAGTAGTCGATGCCGGTCTTCTCCTTGTTGAACCAGCTTTCCTCGGAGATGATCCATCCTGCGGATGCTGAGGGGAACACGCCCCAGTAGTTCTCGGGAGAGAATTTGTTGGAAGCGTCCGAACGAATCAAGAACTCGAAGAGGTACTTGTCGGCGTAAGAGTAGTTCAAACGGCCGATGTAGGACAGACGGCCTGTCTCGGAACGTCCCCACGAGGTGGTCTGTGTGCCGGTACCTGAGTTGGACTGTCCGTCGGTGAACGACAGCGGGCTCAGGATGACGCCTTCCAGGTCTTCGGAGTCGCTCTCGCCACGCTCGATGGAGGCCAAGGCACTGATGTTGTGGAGGCCGAACTGGCGGGCGTAGGTGGCGGTGATGTTCAGCTGGTAGCTGTCGCTGCGGCTCATGGAGCGTTGGATGCGGTTACCGTTGTCGAGCGACATCTCGGTCATGTTGTCGAGCGAGTAGTCCACCATGGTCTCGCCGTCGTCCATCAAGCCTGAGTAGAGGTGGTGGCCCGAGCCGGCGCGGTTGTTCATGCTGTAGACACTCATGGCTGTGGCTGTGCTCGAGCTCTTGCTGTTGGACACGCTCTTGGAGTAAGAGGCCTTCAGTTTCAAGCCCTGCAGCGGTTTGAACCATCCCATGTCGAACTCGATAGATCCGTCGATGGTGAAGCCGTTGTTGTCACTCTTGGCCTTATCGGGTGAGTTCTGAATGGCGTAGAAGTTGTAGAGGTTGTCGCCGCTGGCGGTGTTGTCCTGGTCCATTCCCTGGTACACGATGGGCAGGCCGTCGATGGTCTGCGGCACGTGGCGCAGGTGGGTGAGCAACAGGTTGTAGTCGCCGGAGTCGGAGCTGCCGTACTTGTTGACGGCCTTCTTGGTGGCTCCGTAGTGGCCAGACACCTGCACGGTCATCTTCACGAACTTGCTCAGGTTAGCGTTCACACCGGCGCGGTAGTTCCAGCGCTCGTAGTCGAGGCGGCCGATGTTGCCTTCCTGTGTGTTGTAGGACACACCGGCAAAGTAAGTGGCGCGCTCGGTACCACCGTTGATGTTCACGCTGTGGCGTTGCGTCAGGGCGGCTGACCACTCGTCGTCCAGCAGGTTGTAGTTCAGGCTCTTCATGGCCTGCAACTCGTCGGCCTGGAAGAGCTCGCGGGTGACGTTCACATCGTCGGAGCTGTAGTCGGGCGTACCCTTGTAGCCGTTCCATGTGCGGCCGTAGTCGTAGGCGCTCATCATCTTCGGCATTACCAAGGCGTCGGTAATACCGAACTGTCCGGTGTAGCTGACTTTAGGTGTGCCCACCTTTCCGCGTTTGGTCTTCACCAGGATTACACCGTAGGCACCCTGCGCACCGTAGATGGCGGCGGCGGCGTCCTTCAGCACGGAGATGCTCTCCACCTCACTGGGGTCCAAGGCGTTGAACGCGCTCTCGGAGGAGAAGAAGTCGTCAATAATATAAAGAGGTGTGTCGTCCTGTGTGGAGAACTTGGCGTTCACCTGTCCGTTGTTCTTGGCCAGGCCCTCGCTCTGACGGATGGTCAGGTGGGCGGCGCTACCGGGCTTGTTGCCCGAGGTGCTGACGTGCAGACCGTTGATCATGCCGGCCAAGGCGTCGCCGAGGCTGGTCACGGAGAGGTCCTCGATGTCCTTCATGTCCACCACTTCGATGGAACCCGTCACGTTACGTCCCTTCTGCGAGCCGTAACCCACGACCACCACCTCGTCCAGTTTCATCTGGTCCTCGCGCAACACGATGCGGCTCATCTTGTCGGTGCTGGAGATGGTCTGTGCAATGTAGCCGATGAAGGATACTTTCAGTTTGCCGTTCTCGGGCAGTTTGATGGAGTACTTACCGTTGATGTCGGTCACCGTACCGGTGGAGGTACCGTCTACCATGATGGCGGCGCCGATGACGGGCTCGCCGCTTTCGTCGACAACCATACCTGTCACCGTCTGCGCCTTTTGCTGCGCGTAGGTCGGTGTGACAGTGGCGGTCAGGAAACTCAGAAACAGACTGAGTATGATATATTTTTTCCTCATATTGAATATGCTTGTTTTGATGTTTCTACTTGATTGTTACTCTAATCCACGCGGGTCGCCGCACTGGGCAGCCTTCACCTCGGCACCGCCTACGGTGAAGTATCCTTCTGCGGTCTGGGTCAGCTGCGGGTCGAAGCTTACACGGTCCTGCTGGTTCCAGTCATTGCCGCCTGTGTCAGCGCCATCGTACCAATAGCAGTTGTTGGCGAACTCCGTCTTCATACCGTTAGTCTGTCCCTGCAGAATTGAGGCACGTGCGACTTGGTTGCTGCTGCAGTCGACAAAGATGTTGTTCTTCACCACCGTCGTGTGGCAGCTCTGTCCTTTCAGACGTGAGTAATCGAACATACCAATTTTCTTGCCGGACGAGGCCTTGTTCATGTTGTACCAAGTAGTGTTGAGGTATTCGTACTGCGAAGTGGGGAAAGCGCCGTTCAAGTATTGCTGCGGGCGGTTGGAGGTGACTACGAAGTATCCTCCCTTACCTGAGATGCTGGTGGTGCTGTAGACGGTGCTGTTCTCCACGGTCAGGTTATAGACGAAACCGTTAGTCAAGTCGATGGAGTTGGCCTTGTTGGCGAGCTGCGCCGCCTGGTCGACACCGATGATGCAGTTGCGCACCAGGATGGTGTTCACCGTCCAGAATTGGACGTTGTTGTCCCAGATGAGGTGCGACTGCAAGCCCTTGGTGTAGACGTGGTTGAGCACGATGGGTTGTGTAGCGGCGAGGTTCCACGACGGGTTGCTCGAGGCAGCCACTTTCTCGATGGTGGGCTCCTTCTTCAGGGCGATGATGGAGGTGCTCTTGTCCGTCATCTCGGTACAGTCGAAGGTCAGGAACTTGAGCTTAACGCCGGCCTCGGTGATGATGCTGGCCGTCTTGCCCATCTTGATGGTGGCGTTGGTGGTCTTGCTGTTGGCGTAGAGCACGAAAGGCACACTGCCCAGCGTGATGGGCTGGCTCATGGTGTACTCCGCTCCGGCCTGCAGCTCCACGGAGAACTCCGCGGTCTGCGACTCCACGAGCGAGGCGTTGTCGGTGAACCACTGATAGAGGTCCGTTCCGGCAGGCAACGTGGTCTCGTTAATCTTGGGAACCCAAGAGTTGAAGCTGATTTCCGCCGTCTCGGAGTCCTTGTTGTTGTACTTCGTGTTGCCGAGCGACTGCACTACCAGTTTGTAGTAGGTGTCCTCCTGGCGGGGCAACTCAGCCTTGCTACCATCGATGATGGTGTCCACAACCACCGGGATGGGGTTGTTGGCGTCGTCCACGTTGTAGAGGGAGATTTTGATGCCGCCGGCACCATAGACTACAGGCCACGTAAGTACGCTCTTGCTGCCGTCGGGGTTGCTGGCAACTGTTACTTCGGGACTCTTAAGGGTGGTATTGGAAACTCCAGGATCGAAAGTCTCCGGGTCGTAGCTTATCGTACAGCTCGCCAAGAGCAATGTACCAGTGGCCACAGCGCCCATACACCCATGCATTTTTTCTGAAAACATGTGTTTCATAGGATGTTTTTAAAGGTTAGACAAAATGTTTTCTACTTTTACGAATTATATAGAGGGATAAGAATAAAAAAAAACGTTCCGCCTCTTTCGAAGCGAATCATTACCTTGAAATAATTTCCTATTTTCCCTATTTTATAACTCGGCAACAAATATAGACATTATTTAGATACTACGCCAACTTCTGGCGAAAAATATTTGTAGAAACTACACTTTAGACCGAAGCCAAACAATGGTCGAGTGTCAACTAATGGTTTACACTCTGTGCCGAAGCCGATTTGCGGGCCGCCCAGATTTCGAGGAATGGTGGCGGTAATCCCAACATTTCGCCTTACATTTGCAGGCAAACTAAATAGTGAAGACAGAGCATGAAACAGAACGACTGGAAGGAGCGGCTCAACGTGGTCTACTCCACCAACCCCGATTATCAGTACGAGACAGAGGCGCCCGCCGAGGAGGAGACCCTGCCCCGTGAGAAACAGAACCTGCGGATAAGCATCGAGAAGAAGGGCCGTGGCGGCAAGACGGTGACCCTGGTCAGCGGATTCGTAGGCACCGAGGCCGACCTGCGCGACCTGGAGCGCCTCCTGAAGAGCAAGTGTGGCGTAGGGGGCTCCAGCAAGGACGGCCAAATCCTCATCCAAGGCGACCTGCGCCCCAAGGTGACGGAGCTGCTGAAGAAAGAAGGCTACGTGAGGACAAAATAAGCCTCTCGGACTTATTTTGGGACTAAAAGTCAAAAAGACTAAGAGACTAAAAGACTTTTTGGAAGACAAAGAGACTTCTTCTAAGACTAAGAGACTAAAAGACTAAGAGTTTAAAAGACGACGAGTCCTATAAATAAAGGAAAAGAGAAACAATTCGTGGGAGACTGGGGACCCTCCAAAAAACACCAATGCACCGAAAGGATTGTAGAAACCCTCCCGGCGCATTGATTCTTCATGCAAACGGAAGCGGGGGAAAAGCCCCCGCTAAACTAAATTACTCAGCACGCAGTGTGAAACGGCTGAAAGCTGTGACGGTGAGGTCCTTGTTGGCAGCCTTCAGGTAATCAGCCACAGTCAGCTTGGCGTCCTGGATGTACTCCTGCTTCAGGAGGCAAACCTCTTTGTAGAACTTAGCCATACGACCGTTGGCAATGTTCTGCACCATCTGCTCGGGCAGGTTGGCAGCCTTCTCCTCGGCAACCTTTGCCTTCAGCTGACGAATCTCCTCGGCCTGAGCCTCGGTGATGTTGCCTTTCATCACACCCTCGTTCAGGTGCTCCTCGTTCTCGGCGATGTAGAGGTTGAAGCCGGCTTTCTTCAGAGCGGCCTCCACAGCCTTCTTCACCTGCTCCTCTTTCGTCTTCTCGATGGCGATCTTCAGCTCGTTGTCCTTCACGCTCTGCGGAACGCTGGCCTCGTCCAGTGCCACGGGGTTCATGGCAGCCACCTGCATGGCCACCTCGTGAGCCTGCTCAGCGGCGGGCAGGTTGGTCTGAACCATGGTGCAGAGGATGTGGCGGTTCATGTGGTCGTAAACAGCCACGTTGTCGCCCTCGATGAAGTTGTAGCCATCAAGTTCCATCTTCTCGCCGGTGATTCCGCTGCGGTCCACCACAGCCTGAGCCACGTTGGTGTCGCCCAGCGGCAGTGCCTTCACCTCGTCGAGGCTCTTGCACTTGTTGGCAACGGCAGCGTCGAGGATAGATTGAGCCAACTTCACGAAGTCCTCGTTCTTTGCAACGAAGTCGGTCTCACACTTCAGGGCGATGATGGCGGCGAAGCCATTCTCAGCCTTTGTGAGCACGCAACCCTCGGAAGCGTCGCGGTCGGAACGCTTAGCGGCAACAGCCTGTCCCTTCTCGCGGATTATTTTCATCGCCTGGTCGAAATCGCCATTAGCGGTAGTGAGTGCATTTTTGCAGTCCATCATACCAGCGCCGGTCATCTTGCGGAGCTTGGTAATATCAGCCATACTTACAGCCATAATTGTCTATTTTATAAGTTTATGATTCGAATTAAAAAAAAGTTGAGAGCTGAGAGTTGGAAATGTGAACTAAGAGAGAAGCCTCTTAACCCCGCACTTTCAATACTCAACTCTCAACGGTTTATGTTAAGCCTCTTCGTCTTCTTTCACGTAAGCGGCAGCCTTCGAAGCGTTGATGGCCTCCTCGGAGTTCTTGTCGAGGCGGGCCTTCTGAGCACCTCTTCTCTTGCCCTTGTTGGCAGGGGCGGCAGGAGCCTCGCCGGCAGCCTCGGCGTCCACCTTCTCGGCCTTACGCTCCTCGATGCCCTCGGCAATGGCACCGCAGCAAGCGTCGAGGATCACCTCAACGGACTTTGTAGCGTCGTCGTTGGCAGGGATCACGAAGTCGATGTCGGTAGGATTGGAGTTGGTGTCCACGATACCGAACACGGGGATTCCCAGACGGTTGGCCTCACGCACGGCGATGTTCTCCTTCAGCACGTCCACGATGAAGAGTGCTGACGGCAGGCGTGTCAGGTCGGCGATGGAACCGAGGTTCTTGTCCAACTTGGCGCGTTGACGTGAGATCTGGAGGATTTCTCTCTTGGAGAGGTTAGCATAGGTACCATCTTGAGTCAGTTTATCGATGGTAGCCATCTTCTTGACAGCCTTACGGATAGTCGGGAAGTTAGTCAACATACCACCCGGCCAACGCTCGATTACGTACGGCATATTTACGGCGGCGGCCTTCTCGGCTACCACTTGTTTAGCTTGTTTCTTAGTAGCGACAAACAGGATTTTCTTTCCTGATTTAGCGATTTGCTTCAGCGCGTCAGCGGCCTCGTCGATTTTGGCCACTGTTTTGTGGAGGTCAATGATGTGAATACCATTGCGTTCCATGAATATATAAGGAGCCATAGCCGGATTCCATTTTCTCTTCAGGTGACCGAAGTGGCAGCCTGCCTCCAATAATGTGTCAAATGTTGTTCTAGACATTGTTTTTTATTCTTTTAATCGTTTACATTCTTTTTTGTTTTCACCAACCGCCGGGTAGTTCCCGCCAGGGGAAATCGCGGCAGTTTAGATACTAAACGCTCTATCAGCTGATGCAAAGCTTAACGTTTACTGAACTGGAATCTTCTACGTGCCTTGGGACGACCCGGTTTCTTACGCTCAACGGCGCGTGAGTCACGTGTCATGAATCCTTCGCTGCGAAGCGTCTTCTTGTCCTCGGGGTTGATCTTCACCAGCGCGCGGGCGATGGCCAGGCGCAGGGCCTGGGACTGTCCGGTGAAACCGCCGCCGCAGAGGTTGGCCTTGATGTCATACTTCTCGGCCACTTCCAGCTTGTTCAACGGCTGCTTTACGACATACTGCAGAATAGTTGATGGAAAGTACTGTGCAATGTCTCTTTTGTTAATGGTAATCTTTCCTGTACCTTCGCTAACGAAAACGCGTGCGATTGCGCTTTTGCGTCTGCCTAATGCATTTACTACTTCCATACGCTATTATTTAAGTAAGTTTATATCGATTGATTTGGGGGACTGAGCCTCGTGTTTGTGCTCGCTGCCTGCGTAGACGTAGAGGTTGTTCAGCAGCTTGGCGCCAAGACGGTTCTTGGGGAGCATTCCCTTGACGACTCTCTTCACCAGCTTCTCCTCGCCGTTGGGTTTTGCCATCAGACGGGCGGGTGTGATCTCTCTCTGGCCTCCAGGATAGCCTGTGAAGGTGAGATAGATGCGGTCGTTCCACTTGTTGCCGGTAAGTTTCACCTTGTCGGCGTTGATGATGATGACGTTGTCACCACAATCCACATGAGGGGTGTAGTTGGGTTTGTATTTACCCCTCAACAGCTTGGCTACCTTCGCGCCCAGGCGACCAAGCACCTGATCGGTAGCGTCGACAACCACCCATTCCTTGGTAGCTGTCACTTTGTTCACAGAAATGGTCTTGTAACTTAAAGTATCCACTCTTAATTTGTTTTTTAAATTGTTACTACTAAGCTAGCTAAACGGTCCTCTGACTCAGGACCATTAACTCGCTAAAAACTAAACTCTTATCTTTTTTTGATAATAATCGGCTTGCAAAGGTACGACTTTTCTTTTGATTACCAAGCAAAAGAAATTCTTTTTTTCTTGCGCCGCGGATGAAAAGAATCCCGCGCGGCGCTTTGCGGGCGCCACACGGGACCTATATAAAATAAGAAAACTATGCGTTCCTATAGAGAACAGCCGTTTGTGAGTCTAGAACTCCGCGTTGCGGGGTGTGCGCGGGAAGGGGATGACGTCGCGTATGTTGGTCATTCCGGTGACGAAGAGCAGCAGGCGCTCGAAGCCCAGGCCGAAGCCGGAGTGGGGGCAAGAGCCGAACTTGCGCGTGTCGAGGTACCACCACATGTCCTTCATCGGGATGTTGAGCTCCTTGATGCGGGTCAGCAGTTTGTCGTAGTCGGCCTCACGCTCGGAGCCGCCGATGATCTCGCCTATCTTGGGGAAGAGCACGTCCATGGCGCGCACCGTCTTGCCGTCGTCGTTCTGCTTCATGTAGAAGGCCTTTATCTCCTTCGGGTAGTCGGTGAGGATGACGGGCCGCTTAAAGTGGTCCTCCACCAGGTAGCGCTCGTGCTCGGAGGCGAGGTCCACGCCCCAGTAGACGGGGAACTCGAACTTGTGGCCCTTGGCCACGGCCTCTTCCAGTATCTTGACGCCCTCGGTGTAGGGCAGGCGGACGAAGTCCTCGCCGAGCACACCCTGCAGACGCTCGATGAGTTCCTTGTCGAACATGTCGTTGAGGAACTTCACGTCGTCGTAGCAGTTGTCGAGTGCCCACTGCACGCAGTATTTGATGAACTCCTCGGCCAGGTCCATGTTGTCCACAATGTCGTTGAAGGCGACCTCGGGCTCTATCATCCAGAACTCGGCCAGGTGGCGCGGAGTGTTGGAGTTCTCGGCGCGGAACGTGGGGCCGAAGGTGTAGATGGAGCCCAGGGCGGTGGCGGCGAGCTCGCCCTCCAGCTGACCGGAGACGGTGAGGCTGCACTGCTTGCCGAAGAAGTCGTTGTCGTAGATGATGGAGCCGTTCTCGTCCTTCTTCAGGTCGTAGAGGTTCATCGTGGTCACCTGGAACATCTGGCCGGCGCCCTCGCAGTCGGAGGCGGTGATCAGCGGTGTGTGGAAATAGAAGAACCCACGCTCGTGGAAGAACTTATGGATGGCGATGGCCATGTTGTGACGGATGCGGAAGACGGCACCGAAGGTGTTGGTGCGCGGACGCAGGTGGGCAATCTCGCGCAGGAACTCCATGGAGTGGCCTTTCTTCTGCAGGGGGTAGGTGTTGTCGCACGTGCCCAGCACCTCTATCTCGCGGGCCTGGACCTCGGCCTTCTGTCCCGAGCCCACCGACTCGGTGAGCACGCCGTTCACACTGAGGCAGGCGCCTGTGGTGATGAGCCGGAGCAGCTCCTCGTCGAAACTGGCCACGTCCACCACCACTTGCACGTTATTGATAGTAGAACCGTCGTTCAAGGCAACAAAGTTCACTTGTTTGCTTCCACGACGTGTACGCACCCAGCCCTTCACATTCACCATCGCTCCGAAATCCGTACGTTTCAGGAGGTCGACAACTTTTGTTCTACATACTTTTTCCATAATCTGAAATCTCTGTTTGTGTTGTATTTATTACTCGAAAGCGCCCATGCGGAGCATGTTCACCTCCTTCTCGGTTAAGAATCTCCATTGTCCACGGCGGAGAGCCTTCTTGGTGAGTCCGGCGAAGAAGACGCGGTCCAGCTTCACCACGCGGTAGCCCAGCGACTCGAAGATGCGGCGCACGATGCGGTTCTTGCCCGAGTGGATCTCGATGCCGATGTCGGACTTGTCCTCGGTCACGTAGCTGATGGCGTCGGCGTGGATCTCGCCGTCGTCCAGCGTAATGCCGGCGGCAATCTGGTCCATGTCGGCCTTGGTCAGGTTCTTGTCGAGGCGCACGTGGTAGATTTTCTTCTTCAGGAACTTGGGGTGAGTGAGCTTAGAGGCCAGGTCGCCGTCGTTGGTCAGCAGCAGCACACCGGTGGTGTTGCGGTCCAGTCGGCCTACGGGGTAGATGCGCTCGGTGCAGGCACCCTTCACTAAGTCCATCACGGTCTTGCGCTCCTGGGGGTCGTCGGACGTGGTCACACAGTCCTTCGGCTTGTTGAGCAGGATGTAGATCTTGCGCTCGATGGTGACGGGCTGACTGTTGCAGGTCACTTGGTCGCCGCGCTTCACCTTTGTACCGAGCTCGCTCACCACCTCGCCGTTGACGGTCACCGCTCCGGCTGTGATGAACTCGTCGGCCTCACGACGTGAGCACACACCGGCGTTGGCCAGGTATTTGTTCAAGCGGATCGGCTCGTTCGGGTCCACGAATTCCTCTTTGTATTCTATTTGTTTCTTCTTGCTGTACTTGGCGTTGGGGTTGTAGGCTGCCTGTGCTCCCTTGCGCGGACGGAATCCACCACCCTGCTGCTGCGGCGGACGACGGTTGCCGCCCTGGTTGTAGCCGCCCCCCTGGTTGTTGAAGCGCGGGCGCTGTCCGCCGCCCTGGTTGTAGCCGCCACCTTGGTTGTTGAAGCGCGGGCGCTGCTGTCCGCCGCCGTTGCCGTAGCCACCGCGGTTGCCGTAGCCGCCGCCCTGGTTGTAACCGCCACGGTTGCCATAGCCGCCGCCATAGTTGTTGCCATAGCCGCCGCCGTAGTTGCCTCCACCGTTGCCGTAATTGTTGCCGGTATTGCCGTAGCTGTTACCGTTGTTGCCTCCAGCGTAGCTGTTGCCGGTGTTGCCGTTTGCAGCGGCGGTGTTGCCGTTTGCTGCGGCGCTGTTGTTATAGTCGGTGTCGGTGGTGTTGTAGTCGGTGTTGCCAGCGTTGCCCTCGTAGTTGCCGCTGTTGTAGCCGCGGTTCTGGTTGTAGCCGCCGCCCTGGTTGTAGCCGCGGTTCTGGTTGTAGCCGCCGCGGTTCTGGTTGTAGCCACCGCCGCGGTTGTTACCGTAGCCGCCGCCTTGGTTGCGGTTGTAGCCGCCGCCTCTATTATTGTTGTAGCCGCCAGTGCCGTAGCTGTTGTAGCTGTCGCCGTTGTCCTCGCGGTTGTACGACGGGCGGTAGGGCCTGCGTTCGCCGCTGTCCTCGCGGTTGTAGGAGCTGCTGTAGGATGAGCCATAGGAGCTTCTGCGGTCCTGTCCATACTCGCGGCTGCTGCCGTACGAGGGACGGTCGTCGCGGTTGTTGAAGGTCACCCGTTCGCTGTTGGCTTGTGTGGGCCGGCTGAAGCGCGGACGCTGCGGTCTGTCGCCCCGTGGGGTGGCGCCTGCCGCCCGTGTGAAGGTGGGGCGGTGAGGGCGTTGTTCGTCACTCGCGTTGCCGTCGAAGCTGCCTACATGAGCATAACGACTCTCTTTTGCGTTTTCGTTCTCGGAATTTGCGTTCTGATTCTCATCAGCATTTTCCTGCCAATTCTCATGGTCTGTAATCATAGCTGTGTTTTACCTTTAATGATTAAACAATTACCCTCTCGGGCGTTACTTTTTTTAATGTACTATATATTATATAATGTATAAGTTTACATTCCGGTGTAGTTGTGCGGGGTGATGTTCCGCAGCTCCTGCTTCACCTCCTCGCTCACGCTGAGCTGCTCGATGAACTCCTTGATGGCGTTCTCGGTGATGGCTTGGTTGGTGCGTGTGAGGGCCTTCAGCGCCTCGTAGGGGTGCGGGTAGGCCTCGCGGCGGAGTATGGTCTGGATGGCCTCGGCCACCACGCTCCAGCAGTTGTCGAGGTCGCGGTTGATGGCCGCCTCGTTGAGGAGCAGTTTGCGCAGGCCTTTGAGCGAGCTCTTTATGGCGATGATGATGTGTCCGAAGGGGACGCCCACGTTGCGCAGCACGGTGCTGTCCGTCAGGTCGCGCTGCAGGCGCGACACGGGGAGCTTCATGGCCAGGTGCTCGAGCAGGGCGTTGGCCACCCCGAGGTTGCCCTCGGCGTTCTCGAAGTCGATGGGGTTCACCTTGTGGGGCATTGCGCTGGAGCCCACCTCGCCGGCTTTAATCTTCTGCTTGAAGTACTCCATGGAGATGTACTGCCAGAAGTCGCGGTTCATGTCTATCATGATGGTGTTGACGCGGCGCATGGCGTCGAAGATGGCGCCCAGGTTGTCGTAGTTGGAGATTTGTGTGGTGTACTCCTCTCGCTCCAGTCCCAGTTTCTCGGCCACGAAGCGGTTGCCGAAGGCCTTCCAGTCGTACTGTGGGTAGGCCACGTGGTGGGCGTTGAAGTTGCCGGTGGCTCCGCCGAACTTGGCGGTCACGGGGCAGGCGCGGAGCACGGCCAGCTGGCGCTCGAGGCGGTAGACGAACACCATGACCTCCTTGCCCAGGCGTGTGGGCGAGGCGGGTTGTCCGTGCGTCTTGGCCAGCATGGGGATGTCTTTCCACTCCTGGGCGTAGGTGCGCAGCTGTTCCACCAGCTCTTCCATCTGTGGGAAGTAGACCTCGTGGAGGGCTTTCTTCACGGAGAGGGGGATGGAGGTGTTGTTGATGTCCTGCGAGGTGAGTCCGAAGTGGATGAACTCCTTGAAGGCCTCGAGTCCGCCTATCCGGTCGAACTGTTCCTTGATGAAGTATTCCACGGCCTTCACGTCGTGGTTGGTCACGCTCTCAATCTCCTTCACGCGGGCTGCGTCGGCCTCGGAGAAGTCGCGGTAGATGGCGCGCAGGCGTTCGAACAGTGCGCTGTCGAACTCCTTGAGCTGCGGCAGCGGCAGCTCACACAGGGTGATGAAGTATTCTATTTCCACTTGCACGCGGAAGCGTATGAGTGCGAACTCGGAGAAGTAGTTGGCCAGAGCCTCTGTTTTCCCTCTATATCTGCCGTCAATCGGCGAGATGGCTGTAAGTATGTCAAGCCCCATAATCATCATTTCAGTTTAAGAGTGTGCAAAAATAAATCATTTCATTCAAGTAACCCGCTCTTTGCGGGGAAAAGTTTCATAAAAAGCCTTATTCGGCTTAAAAAAAGAAAATTCCTTTTCCAATTCTCATCGAATCAAAAAAGGAACTCTTGTGGGCGTTGACGGATTCGAACCGCCGACCCTCTGCTTGTAAGGCAGATGCTCTGAACCAGCTGAGCTAAACGCCCGTGCTTCTTGAAAGCGGTTGCAAAGGTAAGGGTTTGGCCGATACGCTCCAAACATTTCGGCGATTTTTTTTGGAGGTTTTTGGTGGTGTTGGGGTTAATGGGGTGGTTTACAGATGGTTCTGTGTTTTTGGTTTTGGGTTAGGGGTTTTCGTCTTTTCGACTTTTTGTCTTCCTCAGTCCTCCG
>CAVFUK010000098.1:0-14199 GCA_963625535.1 Anaerovoracaceae bacterium
CGCCACAAAAGACCTTCTACCTTGTTACTACAAGGGATAATGTTAAAAACAAAATTTTTATCGTCGGCCCCAATCGCTCTGACCGCCTTACTACAGGCGGTTAGAGCGGTCGTGGGCGGAAAATAGTACGTTTACGTCCACATCTTGCAGGCCGATGGCCATGCGCCATGTAGAGGCCTTCTCGCGTTTATGCGGTTCCGCCACACGTTCGTAGGAATCAAAGTCGAGGTATTGTGGCTTGTTGTTATTTGTCATCATTGTCAATCATTAAATATTCGTGATTTTATACTGTTCGATGAACTGTCGGTAGAGTGGGCTGCGGCGCAGTATGCGCTCGTTGCCTACCATGAACATCTGCTTCTTGGCACGGGTGAGGGCCACGTTCAGCTTGCGGTCTATCAGCGCGCCGTTGTCCGTGGTGGTGACGGAGAGGATGTCCAACTGATAGGGCTGGCTGATGGTGGTGGAGTAGAGGATGATGTCTCGTTGGCTCCCCTGGTAACGCTCCACGGTGTCGATGGTAATCTCTTCTGCCTGGGGCAGCTGGAGCTCCCTCAGCGCCTTGCCGATGAGAGCAATCTGGTTGCGGAAGGGCACGATGATGCCGATGCGCTTGGCAGGGTTCACGGGCAAACCATTGAGCGAGCAGAGCTCATAGATGCCCTTCACCAGCTGGGCGATGATGGCCGCCTCGTGACGGTTTATCTTGTTGGAGTCCTCCATCGGTGGGGGAGGCGAGGGGAGGAATCCCACACGCGTGGTGCTCAGCAGCTGCACGTAGGGCGAATAACCGGCTCCGAACGGTGAGGGCAGCATCGGGTGATCCGCATCGGGGCAGACGCTGAACTCCAGCTCCTCGGTCTGGTGCTTCACGGGCACGATGTCCAGCACACCGTCGTAGAAGCAGTGGTTGGAGAAGTCGTTCACCATCGGGTGCATGCGTCCCTGCCGGTTGAGCATCCCCAGGATGCCCTCCTGCGGATGGGCGTGGAGCCAACGATAGATGCGCTCGAAGAGGGAGTTGCGGCAGTCCGTCAGTCCGATGTCCAGTAGCAGAGGGTCGCTCACGGCGGAGTCCTTCGGCGACTGCTGTACCACGGCAGGCAACTGCTTGGGGTCGCCCACGAGGATGAACTTGTCGATGGCGCACACCCCGTTGCCGCTATGGCCTGCGAGGATGCCCATCAGCTGAGGCTCCAGTATCTGCGAGGCCTCGTCCACAATAGCCACTTGGAAGTGCTTCAGCTGGAACAGCTCCGGCTTACCAGATATGGAGGCGGTGGTGCCCACGAAGATGCGTATTCCGTTCAGTGCCGCGATGATGTCGCGTCGCGAGGCGTAGCGGTCGGTGAAGTTCTGTATGAGGTGCGGCCGGAAGCGGGCTTCGCACGAGAGCTCGCTGCCGATGCGCAGATAGTCGGGGTGATGGTCGATGCTCTCCAGCATCTCGCATATCTCGTCCACCGCACGATTGGTGTAGGAGAGCAGCAGTATCTGACAATCGGCTTGAGCGTAGAACTCCTCCACCATGCTCTTCAGCGCCACGGAGGTCTTGCCCGTTCCTGGCGGACCCACTAGCAGATAATAGTCCTTCGCCTGCTTGGCCTTCAGCACGATGTCGTCAATCTGCGGGTTCAGGTAGTGACGGATGAGCGTGCGCGTGGTGTCCCGGCGGGGCGGACGCACGGCCAACAGCAGGTCCTTGCGCTTCTGGGGTGCTGTGAGGAAGGTGTAGAGCCCCCGATAGATGGTGTTGTAGGAGCCGTCCATGAAGTCGTGCTCCACGGCGTAGCGGCTCTCCTTGCGGAACACCTGGCGGTTGCGCTGGGCGTAGCGTAGCTTGATGGTGAGTTGCTGGTCGTCAATCTCCTCGATGCTCCCGCGGAACACCTGTCGGTTGGTGGCGTTGTCGGCTTGTCCGTTGCGCTCATAGAAGAGCACGATGTCCCCTTTGCGGAAGTTGGGCAGGAAGCCTTCGTCGTAGGTGGGCACGCTGAGCACGATGCGGTCGATGCCCTCCTCACCTTCGAGACGTTCGATGCGGAGCTCCACGAGGATGTTGCCTCCCTCCTGCTTGCTGGTGAGGTCGGCCGTCCACACCGAGGCGAATCCGCGGGTGGAGTCTATCTGCGCGTCGCCGGTCTTCGAGAGAAACTGCTCCTTCTCGGTGAAGGCCAGGAAGCGGTAGAAGTAGGCCTTCTCCGTGTCCGTGGCGTCGTGGAAGGGCTGCAGCCAGCTGGCTATTTGTGGCAACTGGTAGTCGCACCACAGCTTGCTCATGTCCTGCTTCTCGTTGAAGTCCTTTGGAGTGAGCGCGCTTATCAGTGCCTCTCCCTCGCCCTGCTTCAGCCGAAGCTCGTTGGCCACGATGCGGTTGCGCAGGTCGATGGCTTTCTGTATCTGCCCCTTGGCGCTCCGCTCGGCGTAGAGTTTGGGGTAGGTGGAGTAGAACAGGTAGGTGTGCACCTCCTGTCGTGCCATGTCGAGGTTGTAGTAGAGTATCTCTTTGTAGAGCGCCATCTGCAGGGAGTGGCTGCTCTTGGGGCGCAGCGCGCCGTTCCATCCGTCCGCCTTGCCCGACTTCAGTTCTATCAGATTCTTCCAGTCGTTCTGCAGCAGGTCCATGCGTCCCTGCAGGCCCAGGCTCTCGCAGATGAACGAGGGCTCCAGCATCACCTTCTCGGCCACGAAGCCGTAGGAGGGTTCGCTGAATAGCACTTCGAGTGTGTGCTGGATGTGGCTGAACTGTTCCTTGGCGGAGTTGAAGTATTTGAGGTCGATCTGCGGCGTGGTGCAGTAGGTCAGCACGTCGGCCCGGAACGCCTTCTGTATGGAGAGGTCGTACGAGGCGGGTGTCTCTTCGGTCTGGTTGACGCAGTCGTCGAGGAATTGGTTGGCGGCGTTTCCCAGCAGGATGTAGTGTGTGCTCTCCTGGGGGCGGAACTTGCTGTAGAGGTAGTTGAGCGGCGTGTCGCCGTAGTTCTGGTAGCAGGCTGCGAGTGAGCTGATGTCTATCAGGTAATCGGGCTCGAACACTATCAGTTCGGGCCGTAACAGTTCGGCTTCGTCGGCGCTCACCGACAGCAGATTGAGCTGTGCTCCGCGGTAGAGTATCTCCATGATGGAGGCAAACTCCTCGGGACAGACCACTTGCAGGGGTTCGCTCTCGGGGTTCTCCTCGTCGATACCATAGATGATGTCCTCTTCCCAGCGGTCCACCAGCATGCGTATGCGTTTCTTCCACACCCCATGGAAGCCGGTCTGGGGCAGCGGTCGCCAGTGGGCGGGCAACGCGTCGGCCAGGCGCGCGGGGACAGGCTCGTGCAGCAGTTGGCTCACCGTCTCACAGAGTGCCTTCACATCGTAGAGGTAGTCCTCGTGGGTCAGCGTGAAGGCGTGTTGCTGCAGCGTCTGGCGGGCGTGTATGCGAAATATCTCGATGGCCTGGCTCTTTATCTTCCGCTTGTCGCAGAGGAAATAGAGCCGGGCGAAGAGGTTCGAGAAGTCGGTCGGCTCGTCGGCCGTCAGTTGTTTGCAGAGTCTGTCGAGCAGGCTGTGCAGGCGGGCGTACTTGTCCGTATAGTCCAGGTCGGAGAAGTGGTACGCCGCTATTTCGTCGAATAGATTGTTCACGTCGGGTCTTAGAGTTAGTTCTTTATCTTTTCCTTATAGTTCTGGTAGCGCTCCTTTATCTCGCGCACGAAGTTGTAGGTCTCCGTGCCACGGAAGTATCCGCATTTGCAGACCGAGTCGTTGAAGTACTGCTCGTGGCTCTTCAGCAGGATGTACTTTTCCACATTGTCGGTCCACACGTTGGGGTTGCTGCCATATTTCTTCGCCAGGGCCATGGCGTCCTTCACGTGGCCCAAGCCCGCGTTGTAGGCTGCCAGGATGAAGGACGACCGCTCCTCGGCGTCTGTGATGCTCTGGAAGTTCTTGTTCATCAGGGCGATGTACTTCGTGGCGGCCTTGATGCTCTCCTCGGGGTTCTGCTCTTTGCCCTCGGGCACCCCCAGGTTCCTGGCGGTCTTAGGCATCAGCTGCATCAGTCCCCTGGCGCCTGCCCACGACACCACGGTGGTGTCGAAGTTCGACTCGGTGTAGGCCAGCGAGGCCAGCAGTTTCCAGTCCCACCCAATCTCCTTGGCGTAGGTCTTGAACAGCGCGTCGTAGTGCGATATCTTGCCGTCCTTCACCGACAGGATGGTGCCGTAGACGGGGCGTTTGCTCTGCTCGAAGTAGCGCTTCGTGCTGGCTCGGTAGGCGGTGGACTTCACGTTGGCTTTGTACCATTCGTCGGCTGCCTGTGCCAGCAGGGGTTGGTCCTTGCGCACGGCCCACGACGACCGTTGCACGAAGCTCACCTGCAGCGAAATGTCGAGGCTGGGGTAGTAGGTGCGGTTCAGCTGGGCGATGTCGTTGTCGCACAGCGTGTAGTCTATCTTGCCCGTGGCCACTTGGGTGATGAGGTCCTCGGTGGAGACGCTGTCGGCTGGCATTTCGTGAATCACGATGCCGCCGCCGAGCTCCTTGTCGAGGTTCTGCAGCCGGTCGAGGTATTTGCCGGGGGTGGTGTACACCTCTTTCCCTATCAGCTCCGTCACGTCCTTCAGTGTCTCTTTGCCGCGCCGCTGCACAATCACCTGGTGGGTGATGGTCTCCTCGCCGCAGTAGCGTATGCTGTCCTTGCGCTCGTTGGTGACACCCAGGTTGTAGCCTATCAGGTCGCCCTCGTCGCGCAGCAACATCCGCACCAGCTCGTCGGGGCTGTCGGCCACCTTCACGCGCAGCGTCACGCCTAGCGACTCGGCAAACTGGCGGCAGAGCTCGTAGTGGTAGCCCATCGGCTCACCGCGGTAGAGGAAGTAGGTGGTGGAACTGTAGAGTGTGAGCACCACCAGTTCGCCCCGCTGTTGTATCTGGGGTAAGTCGTGGCTGGCGTCGTCCTGTGCGGACGACTTGCCGCCGTGGCAGCCTGTCAGACCCGCTGCCGTCAGCAAGGCGACGAGGCCGATGAGCAATGCCGCTCGTCGGAGGTCCGCGTGGGGCCGTATGTGGTGAGGTGTCTGTTTCATGCTTTTCAGTATTAGCGTGTGTACAATGGATGCAAATATAGTCATTTATTGGTGTCTGTGGAAAAATGCAAAGAAATAATTCGAAACACTTGCACAATTGAATCAACCTCCGTACTTTTGCAGCGAAAACATAATAGTGAACAAATGAGCAACTTGTTTTTACATCATCATCATCATCCTGACGAAGCGACTCGGTGGGCTGATAGGTGTATGTAGAAACCTGATGTGACAGATAGGGGATACGAAGAGGCTTGCCGATGATGAGGTAAGCCTTTTTTCGTTTATGTACCATCCGTTGGAGAAAACAATAAAGAACAATAATAATAAAAGAAGAATAGTTATGTTGAGAATTGCAGTACAGTCGAAAGGCCGTTTGTACGAAGATACAATGGCTTTGTTGCAGGAAGCGGACATCAAGTTGAGCACCTCCAAACGCACCCTCTTGGTGCAGTCGTCGAACTTCCCGGTGGAGGTGTTGTTTCTGCGCGACGATGACATCCCGCAGTCGGTAGCCAGTGGCGTGGCCGACCTGGGCATCGTGGGCGAGAACGAGTTTGTGGAGCGTGCCGAGGATGCTGAGGTCATCCGTCGCCTGGGCTTCAGCAAGTGTCGCCTCTCCCTGGCCATCCCCAAGGCGGAGGAGTACAACGGCCTGCAGTGGTTTGCCGGCAAGAAGATAGCCACCTCCTACCCGAACATCCTGCGCGACTACATGACCCGCAACGGGGTGAACGCCGACATCCACGTCATCACCGGCTCGGTGGAGATAGCTCCGGGCATCGGCTTGGCACAGGCCATCTTCGACATCGTCAGCTCCGGCTCCACGCTGGTGAGCAACAACCTGAAGGAGGTGGAAGTGGTGATGAAGTCCGAGGCCCTGCTCATCGGCAACAAACAGCTGAGCGACGAGAAGCGTGAGGTGCTGAAGGAGCTGCTCTTCCGCATAGAGGCCGTGAAGAGCGCCGAGGACAAGAAGTACGTGCTGATGAACGCCCCCACGGACCGGCTGAAGGACATCATCAGTGTGTTGCCCGGTGTGAAGAGTCCTACCGTGATGCCCTTGGCACAGGAGGGATGGAGCTCCGTACACACCGTGCTCGACGAGAAATGTTTTTGGGAAATCATCGGCAAGCTGAAGTCGTTGGGTGCGCAAGGCATCCTGGTACTGCCTATCGAAAAGATGATTCTCTAACCTGTCACTATACCTTATTATATATAAGAAGAGATGAACGTAATCAGATACCCCAAAGAGTCGGAGTGGTCCGACATCGTGAAACGTCCCGTTGCGGACCTGGAGACATTGCGCCAGACCGTCGGCAACATCTTGGAGGCGGTGAAGTGCGGAGGCGACAAGGCTGTGATGGCCTTCGAGGAGCAGTTCGACAAAGCCCGCCTCGTCTCCCTACGCGTGAGTCAGGCCGAGGAGGATGAGGCTTGTGCCCTGGTGGGCGATGAACTGAAGGAGGCTATGGCCGTGGCGAAGAGCAACATCGAGACCTTCCACGCTGCCCAGCGCTTCGAGAGCAAGAAGGTGGAGACACGCCCCGGTGTGGTCTGCTGGCAAAAGGCCGTAGGCATCGAGAAGGTGGGCCTCTACATACCTGGCGGCACAGCCCCGCTGTTTTCCACCGTGCTGATGCTCGCCATCCCTGCCCGCTTGGCCGGATGCCGGGAGATTGTCCTCTGCACCCCTCCCAACAAAGAGGGTAAGGTGAACCCCGCCATCATCTATGCCGCCAAGTTGGCCGGCGTGAGCAAGATTTTCAAGGCCGGCGGTGTGCAGGCCATCGGTGCCATGGCCTACGGCACGGAGAGCATCCCCAAGGTGTACAAGATATTCGGTCCGGGCAACCAATATGTGATGGCTGCCAAACAGCTCGTGTCGCTCCACGATGTAGCCATCGACATGCCTGCCGGTCCCTCCGAGGTGGAGGTGGTGGCGGACACCACGTCCAATCCCGTCTTCGTGGCCGCAGACCTCCTGTCGCAAGCCGAGCATGGCGTGGACAGCCAGACGCTGCTGGTGACCACCTCCGAGGCACTGATAGAAGCCGTGCAGACGGAAGTGGAACGCCAGTTGCAGCAGCTTCCCCGCAAGGAGATTGCCGCACGGGCGCTTGCCAACAGTAAACTGGTGCTGGTGCGCGACATGGACGAGGCCATGGCGCTGACCAACCTCTATGCTCCCGAACACCTGATACTGCAGGTCTCGGACTATCTGTCGCTGGCGGCGCGTGTGGTCAACGCCGGTTCCGTATTCCTGGGCTCGTATGCCTGCGAGAGTGCGGGCGACTATGCTTCTGGTACCAACCACACCCTGCCTACCAAAGGCTATGCGAAGGCCTACAACGGTGTCTGCCTGGACAGCTTCGTGCGTAAGATCACCTTCCAGGAACTCACCGCCGAAGGCATCCGTCAGATAGGTCCCGCCATCGAACGCATGGCTGCGGCCGAGCAGCTGGACGCCCACAAGAATGCCGTAACCGTACGTCTTCAATCCATTAAAGAGTGATGCTTATGAAATCCTTACAAGAACTTACACGACCCAACATCTGGAGTCTGAAACCCTATTCGTCCGCCCGCGACGAGTACAAGGGCGCGGCGGCATCCGTCTTTCTGGATGCCAACGAGAACCCCTATTACCGACCTTACAACCGCTATCCCGATCCCCTGCAGACATCGCTCAAGACGGAGTTGTCGCGCATCAAGGGCGTGCCTGCCGAGAACATCTTCCTGGGCAACGGTAGCGACGAGGCCATCGACCTGGTGTTTCGCACCTTCTGCGAGCCGGCGGTGGACAATGTGGTGGCCATCGACCCCACCTACGGCATGTACGAGGTGTGTGCCGACATCAACAATGTGGCCTACCGCAAGGTGCGGCTCGACGAGCATTTCCAGTTCTCTGCCGACGAGATGTTGGCGGCGGCGGATGACCACACGAAGGTGATGTTCCTCTGCTCGCCCAACAACCCCACGGGCAACGCGCTCCGCCGGACGGAGATAGAGAAACTGCTCCGCGGGTTCGAAGGCCTGGTGGTGGTGGACGAGGCCTACATCGACTTTGCCGACGAGCCCTCCTTCGCACTGCGGTTGGCGGACTATCCCAACATGATCGTCCTGCAGACCTTCTCCAAGGCCTGGGGTTACGCTGCCATCCGCTTGGGCATGGCTTTCGCCTCCACCGACATCATCTCCTTATTTAATAAAGTAAAGTATCCCTATAACGTCAACCAGCTGACGCAGGAACACGCCATGAGTCGGCTGCAGCGCACCTACGAGGTGAAGCAATGCGTGGAGTTACTGTGCCATGAGCGCGACCGGTTGATGGAGAAGTTCCGCCAGTTGCCCTGCTGCATCCAAGTCTATCCGACCAACGCCAACTTCTTCTTGGCCCGGGTGACGGATGCGAAGGCCATCTACGACTATCTGGTGCACAACGGCATCATCGTACGCAACCGCACGCACGTCACGCTGTGTCACAACTGTCTGCGCATCACCGTCGGTACCATCGACGAGAACACAGCCCTGATTGAAGTCCTGCGTACCTATAAAGAGGGAGGAAACGCGTGATGAAGAAGAAAGCTCTATTCATTGACCGCGACGGTACGCTGGTCATCGAACCGCCCGTGGACTACCAGCTCGACGCGCTGGAGAAGCTGGAGTTCTACCCCGGCGCCATCAGCAACCTGGCCTTCATACGCAGCAAGCTCGACTTCGAGTTCGTGATGGTCACCAACCAGGACGGACTGGGTACGGACTCTTTCCCCGAGGAGACCTTCTGGCCTGCCCATAACCTGATGCTGAAGACCTACGCCGGCGAGGGCGTCACCTTCGACGACATCCTGATAGACCGCAGTTTCCCCGAGGACAACGCTCCCACCCGCAAGCCCCGCACGGGCATGATGGGTGCCTACATGGACGGCAGCTACGACTTGGTCTCCAGCTACGTGATAGGCGACCGCCCCACGGACGTGGAGCTGGCGAAGAACCTGGGCTGCAAGGCCATCTGGTTGCACGACGGGGACCGACAGTCGTTGCCCGAGGAGTTGCGCGACACCTGCGTCCTCATCACTCCCTCGTGGAGCCGCGTCACGGAGTTCCTCTTTGCTGGTGAGCGTAAGGCGGAGGTGCGGCGCACCACCAAGGAGACAGACATCTATGTGGCGCTGAATGTGGACGGAACCGGGAAGAGCGACATCCACACCGGACTGGGATTCTTCGACCACATGCTGGAGCAGATTGCCAAGCATGGCGGCATGGACCTGACCATTCGCGTGAAGGGCGACCTCTACGTCGACGAGCACCATACGATAGAAGACACTGCCTTGGCCTTGGGCGAGTGCATCAACCAAGCCCTTGGCAGCAAGCGGGGCATCGAGCGCTACGGCTACTGCCTGCCTATGGACGATTGTCTCTGCCAGGTGGCTCTCGACTTTGGTGGCCGTCCCTGGTTGGTGTGGGACGCTGAGTTCCACCGCGAGAAGATAGGGGAGATGCCCACCGAGATGTTCCTCCACTTCTTCAAGTCGCTGAGCGATGCCGCCCGCATGAACCTCAACATCAAGGCCGAGGGCGACAACGAGCACCACAAGATAGAGGGCATCTTCAAGGCCCTTGCCCGCTCGCTCAAGATGGCGGTGAAGCGCGACATCTATCACTACGAGCTTCCCTCCACCAAAGGCATGCTCTAACCACCTCCCGGATGAACCTATGCTCTCGGGCCGTTGAGCATAGGGTCTCTGAAACGGGTGTCTATGTCGCCGCCGAAGCAAGTGTATGAGCGTCAACTCCTGACCCCTATGATGTAAGGGTTATAGGTCATCGGCAGATGAAGTATACTTCATTGCCCATTGAAGTATACTTCTCCGACCCTCGAAGTATACTTCATCATTTTGCGGGTGGGGATGTCTATAAAATTCGAGGTCTGACGAGGGGATTCATTAACTCCCTCCCGTCAGACCTCATTCTATTTTGTGCGCTAGTTACAAGTCGAAGCGGTAACTTACTCCGGCACGGAATTGGAATCCGGGCTGGGGGATGTTGCCGTGGTCGTAGTAACGCTTGTTGAGGAGGTTGTTGGCCTCCACGAACAGCTGGTAGGCGGAAGTGTCCCAGATGAGTTTGGCATCCAGCATGGCGTAGGGCTTGTAGGACTTCTGCTCACCGCCCACACTGGCGGAATAGTCCGTGTAGTGTCCCATGCGCTCTTGCCAGCGGAACACCCAGTCGGCCGTCAGCTGGTTCCATATCCGGTGGTTGAGTCGGGCTGTCACTTTGTGGCGCAGATACTCC
The DNA here is from genome assembly GCA_963625535.1 of Anaerovoracaceae bacterium. Taxonomy (GTDB): domain Bacteria; phylum Bacteroidota; class Bacteroidia; order Bacteroidales; family Bacteroidaceae; genus Phocaeicola_A. The sequence continues at coordinate 10,368 of CAVFUK010000098.1, forward strand.
AAGGCGTATTGCGACTCATACGCTGCCTCCTCGGGCTTGTTGCGGCTGATGTAACTATAACCCACGTAGAGCGACCGGAGTGGACAATCGGCCGAGACGAGCCGGTCGAAAGTCAGTATGGCGGACAGCTCTATGCCGGTGGTGTTGATGCGGGTGTGGTTCATCGAGTAGTAGATGGTCTCGTCCACAGGGCGCACCCAGTCGATGAGGTCTTTCCCCCGGTGGTGATAGGCGCTCAGCGTGGCTTCCAGTCCGGGCAGTACGTACTTCAGTCCCAGCTCGTAGGCCTGCATCTGCTCCGGCTTCAGCTCCTTGTTGCCCTGGTGCGTGGCGTTGGTGGTATAGTAGAGCTCCGTGAAGGTGGGCATGCGCAGCGAGGTGTTCCACGAGGCGTAGGTCTTCAGTTGCGGGGTAATCCAGTAGGAGGCGTCCACGCCGGGGAATAGGTGGAACCGCTTGTCCCAGTCGCTGTTCATGGTGGCCACGAAGCCGGCCGACAGCGAGAAGCCGGACAGCAGCACCGTGTGCTCCGCGTGCAGGCTCACATTGGTGCGGTTGCGTCCTTTGGTATATTGGTAATCTCGTCCCGACACCTGCTTGGGGTGGGAGAGTGTCTCGCCCAACACGGTGCTGATGACATCCTCGTTGCGCATCTCCGCTCCGAAGGCCGTCTTGCCTAGGCGGGAGGTGAAGTAGCTGTTGAGGTTCACACCGCACGTCGTGGTGCGGTGGTCGTTGTAGGGCGACACGCTGGCGTCTCCCTTCGCCAGTTCAAAGTGGTCCGTGGCCTGGGTCCAGTAGACCTGGGGCAGGAAGTGGATGAACCCTTTCGTCTCTGCCTGCAGGGCCACGAAGTACTTGCGGGTCTCCTCGTACTGGTTGGGGTATTTGGCACTGTAGAATGTGTTGGCACCATAGTCTTTGCGCGTGAGGCCGGCTTGCCATTTGACGTCGGCCTGCGGGTGGCTTAAGCCTCCTTGGTAGAAGGCGCGCAGGGTGTTGAAGTCGCTGTTCGTGGTGGCGCCATCGCTTCGGCTGTAGCTGCCGGAGAGTTGGTTGGTGAGGCGCTTGTCGCTCAGGTTGAGCCGCAGTCCGCCGCTCGCCAGTCCGTAGGAGCCCCATTCTGCATGCACGGCGGCATGGCTCTGGCGGTCGGTGCGGGTGACGATGTTGATGGCCCCCAACAGCGAGGAGGTGCCATACACTCGTCCGGCAGGTCCTTCGAGGACCTCGATGCGTTCAATGTCGTTTAAGTCGACTGGGAAATCCGCGGCGTTGTGTCCGGTCTGCGGGTCGCAGACGTTGATGCCGTTCAGCAGGAGGGTGATTTGGTCGAACGATCCTCCGCGGATGCTGATGTCTGTTTGGATGCCTTGTTCTCCACGTTGGCGGACATCCACGCCAATGACATACTTCAGTAGGTCGTTCACACTCTGAACAGGCGCCGCTGCGATGGTGGCGCGGTCGATTACCGTGACCGTACGTGCCGCCTGGTTCAGTGTCAGAGGCACGCGCGAGGCTGTCACTTCCACTTCCTCCATCTCCACGTCGGTGGTCTCGGTCTGTTCGGAAGAGTGGTTCACCGTCTGTGCCGACACGCTGTTCACATTGGCGTAGGTCAATGTGGCGAACGACAGCACCCCGATGCGAATCTCTTTCTTCAGACTGCGGAACACGGAGTAAGACTTGCGGTTCAGCTGACGGAAGGTGATGAGCCTACGGTTGTTAGCTTTTTGTTTGTACATAAAGATTAAACTGTAACGTTTTGCAAAATTGCGTGGCAAAGGTAGGCATTTCTAGCATAAAAGCCGTACTTTTGCACGGCCAAAGGCGAGGGGCCTACTGCCGTCGACTCCCTTACCCACTGATGGCTAGAACAATACGATAGTAAAGTTTAAGCGTTATGTTACAGTTTCTCAAGAATTGGACCTTGCCGGTAGCCATGTTGGTAGGTGCCTGTGTCTACCTCTTCTTCAGTCAGGTCCCGCTTGTCGCCCCCTTGAAGCCCGCTATGCGTTGGCTCATCGACGTGCTCACCCCCTTGCTGATTTTCACGATGTTGTTTGTCACCTTCTGCAAGATATCCCCCCGCAACCTACAGCTGCGGGCGTGGCACCTGTGGCTCTCGCTCATCCAGATCATCGGTTGTGTGGCGGTCTACTATGCGCTGGCTCCCTTCAACGAGATTGTGGCCCAGGCCGGCATGGTCTGCGTCATCTGTCCCACGGCCACGGCGGCAGCGGTCATCACCGGCAAGCTTGGTGGCAGTGCCTCCTCGCTGACGGCCTACACCCTGCTCTCCAACTTCCTGACCACCATCATCGTACCTATCATATTCCCGCTGGTGGCTCCCCACGCCGAGCAGGGTTTCTTCACCTCCTTCTTGATGATATTGAGTAAGATATTCCCCTTGCTCATCTGTCCGTTCCTGGCGGCCTGTCTCATGCAGTATGCTTTCCCTCGGGCGAACAAGGCCATCACCTCGTATCCCAACCTGGCCTTCTACCTGTGGGCCGTCTCACTCTCCATCGTCACGGGACAGACGGTGAAGTCGCTCATGCACAGCACTGCCGACCCGATGGTGGAGATATGGATAGCCTTGGCGGCCCTGGTGCTCTGCTGCTTGCAGTTCATCATCGGCAAGACCATCGGTAGTCAGTACAACGACCGCATCAGCGCCGGTCAGGCCCTTGGGCAGAAGAACACGGTGCTGGCTATCTGGATGTCCTACACCTTCCTGACCCCCGTGTCGTCCATCGGTCCTGGCTCGTACGTCCTGTGGCAGAACATCATCAACAGCTGGCAGCTGTGGAAGAAACGCCGCAAGGAGGCACGGGGCGAATAGTCCTCGCCCGAGGTGCGATAGATTCGTTGGGCGCATTCTTCCCGTTTGTCGGCAAAAACGATGCGTTGGTTGATAACGGCCGATGGCGGGTTAAACTTATGGCCTCTCCGGTGGTCATAATAGTGTAATTGAACTTAAAAGAATACGACAATGAAAAAAACAATTTTTGTGTTGGCAGTTGCTCTCTTGAGCGGCGCAACGTTGGTTATGGCACAGGACAGACCTCAAAGAGGTGAACGCCCCGATCCTGAGAAACAGATGGAACAGATGATTAAGGACTTGGGTCTCGACGAGAAGCAAGCTACCGAGTTCAAGGCTGTGATGGAGCAGATGCGTCCAGCCAAGGCCGAGATGAAGCAGAAGAAGAGCGAGGCTAAGAAAGAGAAGAAGGAGATGAAGAAGAAAAAGGAGGAGATGAAGAAGCAACGCGAGGAGATGGAAGCCAAACGTAAGGAAATGGACGAGAAGATAAAGACAATCCTTACCGAGGAGCAATACAAGAAATACCAGGAGATGCAGAAGCGTCGTGGTCCTCACGGAGGTCCTCAAGGTGGTCCCCGCGGTCCGCGTCCTGATGGTCCTCGTCCCGAGGGCATGCCCGATGGAGGCTTTGGCGGTGGCGAGATGTAATCGTCCGAATCCTTAAAGAAACAAGAATCGGTTGGCTACGCTATACGGCGGTGTTCAGCCGATTCTTGTTTTTGTCACATTTGAACGAAGTTGCAAGAGATTGGTATAAAATAAGTAATTTAGTAGCGCAAAAAAAACGTGTGCCCAGCTAGTTGGGCACACTTCGTTTGGAAAATGCGGAATCCTGTATTATCTTTGCCGACGGAATAAAACAAAAGTAATGAACACGAGTTATGAACATCAACAATTTCGACATGACACATGACAGATATGACACTTGATTTCGTAACTTCCCTCGTGCGTACGCGCAGGAAAATCACATTAACGTTTTTTGAAAGCATCTACGTGATATTATAT
>CAVFUK010000099.1:0-11558 GCA_963625535.1 Anaerovoracaceae bacterium
ACGTAGGGCCTCGTTGATGTCCATCTTCGCGCCGTCGCGGAAGGCCACTATGAAGGCTCCCTTGAACTTGGCGGCCATCTTCTTCCGTGCCTGCTGAATCTGCTGATAGTCCGTGCTCTCGCCGTAGGTGTACTTATAGAGTCCCTTCTCTTTGTAAAAGCTTACGGGGCTGACTCCCTTCAGCTGCGGATCGTTCGTCTTCAGCTGACGGCCCGCCGCCATAATCTGCACCTTGAAGACGATTTCGCCCTGTGCCGCGGTGGAGGCTGGCTTCGCGTCGGCTTTCGCTGGGGCATTGCTCTTCGGCTCTGCTTTACCTGCGGAGGAGGACTTCGAGTCATTCTTTTGCTCAGCCTTCGCTGTTGCATTGCTCTTGGGCTCGGCTTTACCTGCGGAGGAAGACTTCGAGTCATTCTTTTGCTCAGCCTTCGCTGTTGCATTGCTCTTGGGCTCTGCTTTACTTGCGGAGGAGGACTTTGGCTCTGCCTTTCCTGTGATATTGCTCTTGGGCTCGGCTTTACCCGTAGCGGAGGACTTTGGCTCAGCCTTTCCTGTGGTAGCAAACTTCGGCTCTATCTTCGTTGTTGTGGAAGACTTATCCCCTGCCTTGGTGGCGGACGAGGTCTTCGTATCGTTGGCGGCTAAATCCGTCCGTGTGTTTGTCTTATCCTTTTGAGTGTCGGCCTTGTCCGCTTTCGCTGTCTGCTTGGCGGTCTTCTTGTCGGCAGCGGGTGTCGGTTCCGGCTCGGGCTCTTTCAGTGCTATCGCCTTGCCGTTTCCTTTCTGGGTGCTCTTATAGTTGAGGATAGCTTGGCTGATGCTGAGGCTCATGGCGTTCACGCCCGCTTGTGAGGTGAGGTACTTCTCCTCCGCTGGGGTGGAGATGTAGCCCAACTCTATCAGTACGCTCGGCATGGAGGTGGCGTGTAGCACCAGGAATCCGGCTTGGCGCACGCCGCGGTCCACGCGCTTGGCTGTGTTGCGGAATTGCTTCTGCACCATCGACGCCAGTTGCACGCTCTGACTCATGTTCTTGTCCTGCATAAACTCGAAGATGATGTAGCTCTCGGCCGAGTTGGGGTTGAAGCCCGCGTAGCGTGTCTTGTAGTCATCCTCGATGAGGATTACCGAGTTCTCTCGTTTGGAGACTTCCAGGTTCTCCTGTGTGCGGTGCAGTCCTAGTGTGTAGGTCTCCGTGCCCATGGTGGAGTTGTGTCCTTTAGGCAGGGCGTTGGTGTGGATGGAGACAAAGAGGTCCGCGTTGCACTTGTTGGCTATCTGTGCCCGGTTTTGCAGCGTGACGAACACGTCCTTGCGTCGTGTGTAGACCACGTTGATGGATGGGTCGCTGCTCTTCAGCAGTTTACCCACCGCCAGTGCGACGCTGAGGTTGATGTTTTTCTCTTTGGCTGTCTTGCCGATGGCTCCAGGGTCGTTGCCGCCGTGTCCGGCGTCCAGCACCACCGTGAAGTCCTTGCCCTCGGCGGGAGTGGCCAGTGAGGCCATCCATCCGGCAAGTACCGCAATCAGTAAAGCTCTGAAGTATGATGTTCGCATTGTTTCTCGAATTGTGAGGCAAAGGTAATACTTTTCACCCAATCCACAATGTTACGTCCTGCTTTTGGCGGAATTCATTCCATTCTACCTTATTATATATAGGAGTTGAACAAAACACAGGCTGGAGGTCCCCGCAGGTCGGAATGAAGTAGAGGGGTAGGGGAGGATTCTTTATCTCTTTCTTCGGTAGGGGAAGTTCAGTGGGGGTAGACTCCTTTCTCTCTATCTTCGGTAGGGGAAGTCTTTGTGGGAGTTGACTCCTATCTCTCTTTCTTCTGTAGGGGAAGTCTTTGTGGGAGTGGACTCCTATCTCTCTATCTTCTGTAGGGGAAGTCCAGTGGGGCGGTCCGCTTTTCTCTTTCTTCGGTAGGAGGAGATTGGTGAGGTAGATTCCCTTTTCTCTTTCTTCGACAGAGAGAAGACCGGTGGGTTCCTCTCCCTTCCTTCGAATATATGGAGCCCAGTGGGTGGTTCTCCTCTCTCTTTTCTTCAGAGGAAGGCTGTTTGTTGGTAAAAGTTTGGTCTCTTTCTAACTTTTCTTCGATGGCTGAGGGCGGCGATGACGCGTCCTTAGACTCGCTTTCCCAATTATCCATTTGCGGTGGTGCCGTCAGCGAGTCAAAGAGTCTATCCGTCGGGTTTCCTCTTTCTCGCTTTCTATCAGTGCGTTGCGTCTGTATTGGCGACAGCATGGTAAGGGCGTGAGAAAAATATTTTCGATTTCTAGTGAAAAAAGTCCCCGAAAAGTTTGGAGGGTACTAAGAAATGCGTACCTTTGCATCGCTTTTGGAAACAATGGGATATGGTGTAATGGTAACACTACAGATTCTGGTCCTGTCATTCCAGGTTCGAATCCTGGTATCCCAACACAAAAGTGATACTATGTTGGTATCTCTATCTTAATGCGCCGCTTGTCCATCAGCGGCGCATTTCTTTTGTGCCTGTCCGCAAGGAAAACTTGGCGCGGACAAATGAAGTTCCTACTTTGGCACAAGGCGTCTAAATTATTTGATAAGGCATCTCACGGAAATAAGAAGGCATCTCGTTGAAACGAGAAGGCATGCGGCGGAAGCCGTGTGAAGAAGGCGCTAGGGGCGCTGAAGAATTCACCTCGGCCGGTTGCAATTAAGTATGATGACCCGAAGTTACCGTATCGCGAGCGACGCTTTCGGGCGTTGAGGCGAAGGAGTGATAAGGCGAAGGAGTGATAAGGCGAAGGAGTGATGAAGCGAAGGATTGATAAGTCGAAGGGGTGATGAAGTGAAGGGGTGATGAAGCGAAGGGGTGATGAAGTGAAGGAATTATGAAACGAAAAAAAGGATGCATCCCGCTAGGGACACATCCTTTCTCTGAAAAGTTTTATCGTGAGCTGTTATGCTTCGGCTTCTGTGGTAGCGGGGATAACAGAAACGTAGCTTCTGTCCTCGCGGCCTCTCTTGAAACATACAGTACCGTCTACCAATGCGTAGAGTGTGTGGTCGCTGCCCATACCGATGTTGTTACCCGGATGATGAACTGTGCCTCTCTGACGAACGATGATGTTGCCTGCCTTGCAAGCCTGTCCGCCGAAAATCTTTACGCCTAATCTCTTACTAGCTGATTCACGGCCGTTCTTAGAACTACCTACACCTTTTTTATGTGCCATTTCTTTCTGATTTTATTGATTAAGCAATGATTTGTTTAATAGTTAACTCTGTGAACTGTTGACGATGTCCGTTCAGTTTTCTGTAACCTTTTCTTCTCTTCTTGTGGAATACGAGCACTTTCTCGCCCTTCACGATGGGGCTTGCGATTTCGCAAACAACCTTAGCGCCTTCTACTGTAGGAGCACCTACGGTCACGGCACCTTCTTTGTCTACCAACAACACTTTCTCGTACTCTACAGTTGCGCCGGCTTCTGCCTGTGCGATGTGATGTACAAACAGTTTCTTGCCCTCTTCGGCTTTGAACTGCTGTCCGTTAATTTCTACAATTACGTACATTTTAGTTTTTATAATTAAACGGTTTCTCCGCCAGGTGAGTCCCTACTCTGTGAACTGCTTGCTTCTACCCGCACGGACTAAATTGGGCGCAAAGTTACGCATAGTTTCTGAACCAAGCAAACCATCACCCGATATTTTTTTTCGTTCCCCACAATAGATTGTCGCTCGAAGTAACCACGAAGCATACTCCAAGCCTTCTTGACAGAACTTCATGACGCTCCAAGGTGGCCGAGGAAAGATAGTATGGGCGGAGAGGAAAGTAACGTTCCCCACACCGGTCAGGATATGGGGAACGACTTCTAACCTTATTATATATATAGGTATAGCCAAAGCCATGTCGGAATAAAGTCGGTCCGTGGACTGAATCCCATTCGAATCTTGTCCGGCTTGAGATTGAATCTTGTTCGAATACTCTTCAAATCCCGTCCGAATCCTCTTCGAATCTCATTCGGCTTCCGCCCGGACGTGTTTTAAACAACGTTCCGACTATGGCTCTACTACGTCTATGCTTATAGGTTATGCTCCACCAGGTAGCGCTCTGCCTCGATGGCGGCTTTGCAACCGCTGGCGGCGGCAGTGATGGCTTGGCGGTAACGCGGGTCGGCTACGTCGCCTGCGGCGAACACTCCCGGCACTTTGGTGCAAGGCGTTGCGCCTTCGGTGATGATGTAACCTGTCTCGTCGGTGTCAACCCACGGTTTGAAGACGTCGGAGTTGGGCTTATGGCCGATGGCGAGGAAGAATCCGTCGATGGCAAGGTCGTAGCGCTCCTCGTCGGGTTCGCCTTTGCGCTTCACCAGGTGCACGCCCTCCACGCCGTTCTCGCCGAAGAGGCCCACGGCATTGTGCTCGAAGAGCACCTCTATCTTCGGGTTGCTCAGTGTGCGCTCCTGCATAATCTTCGACGCGCGCAGATAGTTCTTGCGGACAATCAGGTATACCTTCGATGCCAGGCTGGCGAGGTACGAAGCCTCTTCGCAGGCTGTGTCGCCACCGCCCACCACGGCCACCACCTTCTTGCGGTAGAAGAATCCGTCGCAGGTGGCGCAGGCGCTCACGCCCATGCCGGCATATTTCTTCTCGTCCTCCAGTCCCAGATACTTGGCTGTGGCTCCGGTGCTGATAATCACCGTCTCTGCCTCAATCACCTTCTCGTCGTCGATGGTGATCTTGTAAGGCGCTTTGCTGAAGTCCACCTTCGTGACGATGCCGTTGCGGATGTCCACGCCGAAGCGCTCAGCCTGTTTGCGCAGGTCGTCCATCAGTTCTGTGCCGCCGATGCCCTCGGGGTATCCGGGGAAGTTCTCCACCTCGGTGGTGATGGTCAGCTGTCCGCCCGGTTGTATTCCCTCGTAGAGGACAGGCGACAGGTTAGCGCGGCCCGTGTAGATGGCCGATGTGTAGCCGGCGGGGCCGGATCCGATGATAAGACATCTTACTTTTTCATTACTCATAGTTATTCGTGTTTTAGGTTTATGTTTCGTTTTTATCGTAGGTCGATAATCTCCGCCTGCGGGTAGAGCTTCGTGTTGAGGGTGAACTTGCTGTCGTAGAACTTCTGTCCGTTGGCGAAGCTCGTAACCTCCACCACTTGACGGTGTCCGTCCATCATAGCTATCTCTATGGCGGTGGGCTGATGGGTCTGGCAGGTAATCCACAGGAGTATCCGCTTCACGTCCGACCGCTTGTTCTGCGGGGTCATCTCTATCTTGTACGTCTTCTTCCCCTTGTAGGTCACCGTGCCAACGAGCGAGCAGTTGTATCCCTTGCGGTAGAGGTGGATGAACGTGTAGGGGTGAACCAGCTGCAGCTCCTCCTCGGAGGGCTTGCTGATGTTTATCTCCTCGCTATCGGTCAGATAGGTCCACTGCGTGGTTCCGTTGAACCACGTGGTGATGCCCGGTGTCTCCAGCAGGAATCGGTCGCCCTTCATCGAGAGGGTGCCGTTCACCTCGCCTATGGCGCGGTTGTTCTCGTAGTTACTCAACTTGAAGGTGGCGCGTATGCCGCTGTCCTTCGTCAGTAGGGCGGAGGTCTTGTCGAGCACCGCCTTCGCTTGCGAAGCACTCTGGCCGTAGCTCGCTACCAGCGAGAGCACCATCAAGCAAAAGCTAATCCAATATCTTCGTTTCATCATTTCGCTTCTTCACTTACTATTAAACTATCGAGTTTCTGTCCGTCTCTTGAACTTCTGTTCCTTCTTCCGGGCTCCCACTCTTCCTATTATTATTAAACTATAGAGTTTCGTCCGTCTCTCGAACTTCCGTTTCTCCTTCCGGACTCCCGATTCTTCTTATTTATTATTAAACTATCGTGTTTCTTCTGTCTCTGCCATCGGGCCTACGGAAGTCTTTCTTCTTTCGGACTGGTCGGAACTTGTTAGTGGTTAAACTCCTTCAGATTCTGCAGGCGCGCCTCTAGGTCGTCCTCGCTGATGCAGAGCACTTCACGCGGCTTGCTGCCCTGCGTCGGTCCCACGATGCCTGCTTTCTCCAGTTGGTCCATCAAACGGCCCGCGCGGTTGTATCCGATGGAGAACTTCCGTTGGATGAGCGACGTGGAGCCTAGTTGGTTGATGACGATGAGTCGGGCCGCATCCTCGAACATCGGGTCCAGATGGTTGAGGTCCACGTCCGCCGCGCCGCCGCTGCCGCCTTCCTCGTCCGGCATGTCCGGCTCCGGCAGTATGAATGCGTGCGGATAGCTCTGCTGGTGGTTGATGTAGTTGGCTATGCGCTCCACCTCCGGCGTGTCCACAAAGGCGCACTGCACACGTACCGTGTCGCTGCCCTGCAGGTAGAGCATATCGCCGCGGCCTATCAGCTGCTGCGCTCCCGAGCGGTCGAGGATGGTGCGCGAGTCTATCATTGATGACACCTTCAGCGCCATACGTGCCGGGAAGTTCGCCTTGATGGATCCCGTGATGATGTTCGTCGTCGGTCGCTGTGTGGCGATGATGGCGTGGATGCCCACGGCGCGTGCCAACTGGGCGATGCGGACGATGGGGAACTCCACCTCCTTGCCAGCCGTCATGATGAGGTCGCCGAACTCGTCGATGATCACCACGATGTAGGGCATGAAGTGGTGCCCGTTGTTCGGGTTCAGCTTCCGGTCCTTGAACTTCTCGTTGTATTCCTTGATGTTGCGGCAGCCCGCGTCCTTCAGCAGCATGTATCGCGTGTCCATCTCCTTGCAGAGCGAGTTCAGCGTCTTCACCACCTTCTTCACGTCCGTGATGATGGCGTCCTCCTCATCCTCCAGCTTTGCCAGGAAGTTGCGCTCTATGGGGGCATAGATGGCGAACTCCACCTTCTTCGGGTCGATGATGACGAACTTCAGCTCCGCCGGATGCTTCTTATATAATAAGGAGGTGACGATGGCGTTCAGCGCAACGGACTTACCCTGTCCTGTGGCACCTGCCACCAACAGGTGGGGCGCTTTGGCAAGGTCGGCCATGTAGACCTCGTTGGTGATGGTCTTTCCGAGTGCCATCGGCAGTTCGTAGGTGGACTCCTGGAACTTCTTGCTGGCGAGCACGTCCCACATCGGCACCACCATCTTGCGCGCGTTAGGCACCTCTATACCGATGGTGCTCTTGCCGGGGATTGGGGCGATGATGCGGATACCCTCCGCCGCCAAGCAGAGGGCTATGTCGTTTTCCAAGTTGCGAATCTTGGCGATGCGCACGCCCTGGGCGGGTGTTATCTCATACAGGGTGATGGTGGGTCCCACGGTGGCCATGATGGACGATATCTCCACGTTGAAGCTGCGGAGCACCTCTATGATGCGGTTCTTGTTCGCCGTCTGTTCGTCCATATCGATGGATGGGGTGTTGTTCTCGTACTTCTTCAGTAGGTCTAGGGTGGGGTAGTGGTAGTTCTCCAGGTCTAGCTTCGGGTTGTAGGGTTCGGTGGGTATCACGTCCGCGTCCTCCGCCGTGCCGCCGACTTTCACGTTCAGCGGCTCCGTGCTGGGGTCTGTTGCCGGATTCACACCGTCGGCACCGCTTCCGCTTATGCCGTGCTGTCCTTCGGCGCCACTGCCGGCAGACTCCTGTGAGCTATTGCCTTGCGAACCATTGCCGGAACCATAACTAGAGCCATTGACCGAACCGACCCCCGAACCATTACCCGCACCGCTCTCGTACGGTTCTTCGCCGCCGGTGGTCTGTCCGAAGTTCTTCGGTCCGACAATCTCCTGCAGACCTTTTTCGCCGTATGTTGTCGAGCCGGCAGTAGTGCCGCCCATTGTAACGTTCATTGCACCGCCAGCAGTATTGCCGGTGGTAGTGTCTTTGGCGGTTCCGCCCGTCAGGTCCACCGTCAAGGGACGAGGCTCATTGTCGTTGGCCTCTGCCGCGGCAATCTGAAACTCCGGCTCCGTCATGCCCGGCTTCGAACCGTTCGCACCGGAAACGCTCATGCCGGAACCTTCCGCACTGGAAACTCCCAGGTCGGAACCAGCATCACCGAAATCTCCTGCCCCGGAGCCATCTCTTCCGAATCCATCCGCACTCGAACCAACTGCTTCAGAGTCTTTCGCTCCAGCGCCCTCTTCCCCGTCAGCTTCCACCTCGGCGGCTTTCGTCTTCCGCTTCAGATGGATGTTCGGGTGGAGCACCTTGCGTACGAAGGTTATCGTCTTGGCACTGAGGAACGCGCAGAACAGAATGCCCGTCGCCAGCAACAGCAGCGTCAGGCCCGGTGCGCCTATCTGCGAGCAGAGCCACAGACTCACGTTGTGTCCGTGGGCACCGCCGGGGTAGAAGAACGAGTCCTCCATCAGCGGCTCCACTGCGAAGCCCATGAAGATGGAACACCAGATGAGCAGGAACGAGCAGCAGAAGAACCATTTCCACAGCCGCACGTTGTAGGCCTTTATCAACTTCAGTCCCGCCACGGCGAGAAACAGGGCGATGAAGAATGACGGGATGCCGAAGCAACCGTTGATGAAGAACTCCGCTGCTCGTGCACCCAGCGCGCCCGCGAAGTTCTGTATATGGTTATGCACCGACAGCAGTTCGCCTGCCTGGGGCCGTTCCAGTATGCTCTGGTCCGCCGCTCCCGTGGTGAAGAACGACGAGAAAGCCAGCATCATATACGCCGCCACGATGGCGCACACCATGCCGGTCATGAATCGCGCGGTGTCGTTCTTCATATACGTCACCATGTCCCGCAGCCTGCTTGTAGGGTTGACTGCCGGTTTCGTGGTCTCTTTTTTCTTATTTTTTGTCATTATAACGCTCTTTACTATGGGCCACAAAGATACGGGAAAGAATCCAAACTCAGCGCAATTTGTGGATAAAGAATCTGCCGCCGAATTATTTTTGTAGTAACCTGTGGCGGGGTAACGGCTTTTTTCCTTACCTTTGCCGTTCGTTAATGAAGAATATGGAAAATCAGTCACAAATCGTGTTCGACAAGAATACCGTGGAGTTCGTCACGGTGGCCGCGGAGTTCTGTGCCTACCTGGAGCAGGCCGAGGCGCACCGCCGCTGGGAGTTTGTCGATACCATTCTGAAGATATTGCCCCTGCTCTACCTGAAGGCATCCATGCTCCCCGAGTGTGAGGCCCTGGGCGACTATGCCCCCGAGAACATCGTCACCGAGGGCGACTACGAGGTCGTCCGCATGACACTGGCTGGCATCATGGGCGACAAGGACGACTATCTGGACGTCTTCGTCCAGGACATGGTCTACAGCGACACCCCCATCCGCAAGAACATCTCCGAGGACTTGGCAGACATCTACCAGGACGTGAAGAACTTCGTCGGGGTGTTCCGCCTCGGGCTCAGCGAGACCATGCACGATGCCGTGGCCATCTGCCGCGACAACTTCGCCCACTATTGGGGGCAGACCCTGGTGAACACCATGCGCGCCCTCCACGACGTGAAGTATGCCGACCCCGTCGCTGCCGACGACGATGATGCCGATACCGCCAACGACCCCTATGGAGAGGAGGTCTACGATGAGTAAGATCATTCGCAACACCATCGACAAGAAGGTCATCAACTCTCTGCCTGTGGTATCCTTTGAGGGCCGCATCGTCACCATACTGAACGAGGCCGAAACCGACAAGGCCGTGGCCTACCTTATGACATACCCCATGGTGGGTGTCGACACCGAGACGCGCCCCTCCTTCGCGAGAGGACGCAGCTACAAAGTGGCCTTGCTGCAAGTCAGCACCGACGAGGTATGCTTCCTCTTCCGGCTCAACCACATCGGCTTGCCCGCCTCGCTGCAACGCTTCCTCGAGGACAAGAACGTCATGAAGATAGGCCTCTCGCTGAAGGACGACTTCGGCGCCCTCCACAAACGCTCCGACTTCGAGCCCGGCGCTTTCCTCGAACTGCAACAGTACGTGGCCGACTTCGGCATCGACGACAAGAGCCTCCAGCGCATCTATGCCATCCTCTTCGGGCAGCGCATCTCCAAGGCCCAGCGCCTCAGCAACTGGGAGGCCGATGTGCTCACCGACAAGCAGAAGCTCTACGCCGCCACCGACGCTTGGGCCTGCCTCCGCATCTATCACTATGTGGAGAGCCTTCGTCAGAGCGGCGACTACCAGCTGGAGCGCATACCTATTGAGAACAAGCAAACAGATAAAAAGCATAACGCAGAAACGGAAGATCATGGAGTACAGACATGTGTATCTTAAACCGGGTAAAGAGGAGTCGCTGCGCCGATTCCACCCGTGGATATTCTCGGGCGCCATACAGAGTGTGGACGGCAAGCCCGAGGAAGGTGAAGTGGTGAAGGTGTTCACGGCAGCCCGCGAGTTCATCGCCGTGGGACACTATCAGATAGGCAGCATCGCCGTGCGTGTGCTCTCCTTCGTGGACGAGCCCATCGACACCGCGTTCTGGTGGCGCAAGATTTCCATCGCCTACCAGCTGCGCCAAACTATCGGTGTGGCAGGTAACCCTCGCAACAATACCTACCGCCTTGTGCATGGCGAGGGCGACAATCTGCCCGGCCTCGTCATCGACATCTATGGTGCCACCGCCGTCATGCAGGCCCACTCCGTAGGTATGCACGTCTGCCGCATGGACATCGCCGAGGCCCTCACAGCCGTCATGGGCGACACCGTGCAAAACATCTTTTATAAGTCCGAGACCACGCTCCCCTTCAAGGCCGAGTTGGGTCAGGAGAACGGCTTCATCAAGGGCGGTAGCGCCGACAATGTGGCCATGGAGAACGGGCTCCTCTTCCACGTCGATTGGCTGAAGGGACAGAAGACTGGCTTCTTCGTGGACCAACGTGAAAACCGTGCGCTGCTGGAGCGCTACGCCCGCGACCGTGACGTGCTCAACATGTTCTGCTACACCGGCGGCTTCAGCTTCTACGCCATGCGTGGTGGCGCCAAGTCCGTCCATTCCGTGGACAGCTCCGCCAAAGCCATCGACCTGACGAACCAGAATGTGGAGCTCAACTTCCCCGGTGACACCCGCCACCAAGCCTTTGCCGAGGATGCCTTCAAGTTCCTCGATCGCATGGGCGACCGCTACGACCTTATTATCCTCGACCCGCCTGCCTTTGCCAAACACAAGGAGGCGCTGCGCAATGCCCTCCAGGGTTACCGCAAACTCAACGCCAAGGCCTTCGAGAAGATTCGTCCTGGTGGCATCCTCTTCACCTTCTCCTGCTCGCAGGTGGTGACGAAGGACAACTTCCGCACCGCTGTGTTCACCGCCGCCGCCATGTCCGGTCGCAGTGTGCGTATACTCCACCAGCTGACCCAGCCCGCCGACCATCCGGTGAACATCTACCACCCCGAGGGAGAGTACTTGAAGGGCCTGGTGCTCTATGTGGAGTAAGGTTGAAATGTGAATGAAGTTGAATATTCATAAATATAACGAACCTTAAAATCAAAACAATGTTAAACGGGTGCAGATTTTCTTGGTATTTGTATGTTGCATAACATAAAAGCCATACCTTTGCATCGTGTTTTTCATGGTATTAGATTTAAGGTTAATAAAGATTGGGGATCGTGAGATTCCCTTCTTTTTTTATATACCTA
>CAVFUK010000100.1:0-34188 GCA_963625535.1 Anaerovoracaceae bacterium
GTGTTTAAGTTATGTGGCATTGATATTAATCATACCAATCATCCGGCACTGCATCAGTTGCTGAATCAAAGACGTTCCAATCCTAAGTTGGTAGATATCATCAATCATCCGTTCTATGCTGATCGGTTGGTAGCAAAGAATAATAAGAACAATCCTATCGTTGCTCGCTCTCCATATAGCGGATGTGTCGTAGGAATGTATGCTGTGACTGATGGACTTGTGAGATTTACTAAGGGTGGCACGAGACAGAATGTACAAAATGCGGATGCCGTCATGAATTTATTGGACTTGTATAATTCGCAAGAGGAAGAAACTTTTAGTATTGGGGTAATAACTCCTTATACTGGACAAGTTGCACTTCTAAAGGCCAAGTTCACCGAAAAAGCATATGATTCTGAATTTAAAGAAAGGGTGAAGATTGGTACCGTGCATACTTTCCAAGGTTCAGAATGCGATGTTATCATCTTTGATATGGTTGATTGCTCAAAATTCGATGATGGTAAGAAATCGTATTTTGGCAAGATATACGCCGGCGAACAGGGAGAGCAGCTCCTCAACGTCGCAATCAGTCGTGCACGACATAAACTTATAGTTGTCTGTGAACCTGATTATCTTGCAGCGTGTCCAGGAGGTGTTATTTCGGATAAGTCACGTTCCATTTTCAATAACTTGATCAAATTCCGTTATGCTGAAATGTAGATGTTGCATTTGGCGTGGCCACAAAAAAGTGTGTCCCATTCCTCTAACTGATGACTTACTAACTGATAGGGGAATGGGACAGGACTTATGTCATTCTGACAGTGGCCGCACCGAATCAAATTCTTTCCAGCACCATTTGGATGAGGCGGGGCATTTCTACCTTGTAGTCGATGTCCATCTTCTGGGCAAGGCGGTTGGCGATGACCATGCAGACGGAGGTGGCTTTGTGACCCATCAAGCGACTCATGCCGGCGAGGGCTGAGCTCTCCATCTCGTAGTTGGTGATGCGAAGGCCGTTGTACTCGAAGGACTCTATCTTCGCGTTCTGCTGCGGGTCGGCAAGGGGGACGCGCAACACACGGCCTTGCGGACCAAAGAAGCCGTTGGCGGAGATGGTTACACCCAGCACCATGTCGCTGCCGGCGATGCGGGCAGTCAGCTCCGGGTCGGCGTCGATGACGTAAGGATGCGCTGTGCCCACATTACCCGTCCAACCCATGTGGCGGATGAAAGCCTCCTCGAAGGCGAGGTCGCACACACGGTCGCGCCCGGCGTAGAAGTTGAGCAGACCGTCGAAGCCGATGGACTTGCCCGAGCAGATGAACGTGCCCGTGGGTGTGTAGGGCTGCAGTCCGCCGCAGGTGCCGATGCGCACCAACTCCAGCTGGCGGAACGTGTCGCGCTCGTAGCGGGTGCTGAGGTCGATGTTGGCCAGCGCGTCCAGTTCGTTGATGACGATGTCGATGTTGTCGCAACCCATGCCGGTGGACATGGCCGTGATGCGTTTCCCCTTGTACGAGCCCGTGATGATGCGGAACTCGCGGTTCGACACGTCGCACTCGGTGGACTCAAAGAACTGCGCCACCATAGGCACGCGGCCCGGGTCGCCCACCAGTATCACTTTGTCGGCCAGTTGCTCGGGCCGTAGGTGGAGATGATACACGGAACCGTCGCTGTTGATAATCAGTTCCGACTCTTCAAAATGTCTTTTCATGGTTTCTATGCTTTAATGTGGAGGAGGAAAAGAATCCGTTGACCGCAACCAAACTCCCGAGTCCGACGGGACGACTGATGCATTCCGTTTGAGGGCACCGGAAGTCTCCTGACAACGTACCCGTAGTGGATATTGAAAGAAAAAAGTCCTGGACGCTTTGCATGCTCCGCACGAGTGGCGAAGCTTCAGCCATCCAAGACTTTCTCCTGTGTCAAGGATAGACTCCCCTCACAGATTATGTTCGTAAACTAGTTACTTCAGCGGTTCCATCGATGACGGGCGCTCGGGGCGTGCGATGCTGTCGCGCATGCTGGTATCGGCCTGAATGTTCTTCATCCGATAGTAGTCCATGATGCCCAAGTTGCCGCTACGGAAGGCGTCTGCCATAGCTTTCGGCACTTCAGCCTCGGCCTGTATCACGTTGGCGCGAGCCTCTTCGGCCTTTGCCTTCATCTCCTGCTCGCTGGCAACGGCCATGGCGCGGCGCTCCTCGGCTTTCGCCTGGGCGATGTTCTTGTCCGCATTGGCCTGGTCAATCTGCAGGGCAGCACCGATGTTCTTACCTATGTCGATGTCCGCGATGTCGATGGAGAGAATCTCGAAGGCCGTTCCGGCGTCGAGTCCCTTACGCAACACCAACTTGGAGATGGAGTCGGGGTTCTCCAACACCGACTTGTGGTTCTCCGACGAACCGATGGACGACACGATGCCTTCGCCTACACGGGCCAACACAGTGTCCTCGCCGGCACCTCCCACCAACTGGCGGATGTTGGCGCGCACGGTCACACGGGCTTTGGCTATCAGCTGGATACCGTCCTTGGCAACGGCTGTCACAGGCGGTGTGTCAATCACTTTCGGGTTGACGGACATCTGTACGGCTTCGAACACGTCACGTCCGGCAAGGTCGATGGCCGTAGCCATCTGGAACGACAGCTCGATGTTGGCTTTCGATGCCGACACCAGGGCGTGTACCACCTTCTCTACGTGGCCGCCGGCCAGATAGTGCGCTTCCAACTCGTCGCGCGTGATGTTCTTCAGTCCTGCCTTGTGGGCCTCTATCAAGGCTTGCACGATCACGTAGGGCGGCACGTTACGGATGCGCATCAAGAAGAGTTGCACCAGCGAAATGTTTACACCCGAAACTTTGGCTGAGAGCCAAAGGATAAATGGCACATAGTGGAAGAGGAGAGACAACAGGATGATGACTCCCACGACCAATATGATTGTCAAATAAAACGAATCAAACATGATTTTAAGGGTTTATGATGTTAGTATTAAAGATATTTCTCTGCTTATTTGGGCCGGACCATGATGATGCCCTCCTGGATGCGGTCCACCACGATGGGCGTGCGCTCGTCGATGAAACCTCCGGCGGACTTCACCTCGATGATGTTGCCGTTGATCTCCGCGTTGCCGATGAGGGCCAGGCGGGTGATGGCGATGCCTTCGTCGCCGACTTTCACTGCCGACTGCTCGGGTGTGCCCACCGTGGAGTCGATGTCCTTCTGCAGCGCCAGCTTGTCGATGGACTTGGAACGGATGAACCAAAAGAAGATGAGCAGATAGGCTGCTACAGAGATGAGCAGCGTGATGAATCCGCCTGCCACACCGAGGTGCGCAAAGGCGTAGTAGTTGACAAAGACGAGGCAGCCGGCCGACGCGATGCCTGCCAGACTCAGTCCGGGAATGAGGAACACTTCGGCAATGAAGAGCACCAGTCCCGCTGCGATGGTTGCAATAACGATAATCAAATCCATAGTCTACTGTTCTTATATATTATATGTAACTGAGCGCCCGCTTTCCAGGGACACCGTCTATCTGATGCAAATGTAGGAATTCTTTTTCTGAAAAGCTCTATTTCGTGATGAAAATCTTTTCGGCGTTGCGTGCTTCCTTCGCCCGCTGTGCTTGTTGAGCCTTCAGCGTCTCCAACTTACTCTCCATTTTCAGCAGTTCCGCCGACAGGGTTTTGCGTGTCGCTGGCTTGCTCTTGTGGTAGATGTCGCGCTTGTTTTCCAGGGCCTGTTCCAGCGTGGTGAGCTCTTTTTCCGTGGACCTCCACTGACTGAACAGCTGACGTGCCTTGGTGCTGCGGAACTCCTCCATACGGTAGTATGTGGTGTTGTCGTCTATCACGAACTCAAACTCGTGCTGCGGCTCGGTCTGTTCGGTCTGTTGGGCGATGTTGTTGAGGCGCTCGCGGGCCTCCGCTACCGTGGCCTCGTCGCCCCATGTGTCGGCAATGCTGTGCAACATGGCAGCCTTGCGCACCACCTCTTCGTCGGTGCTCTCGTAGTTGTAGGTGACGCGTGACTCGTTGGGCACGAACACATAGACGCACACCTTGCCTTCCGGCTGGTAGCGGTCGGAGGCAAACCATCCGAGGTTGTTGTATTCGTCGATGGCGTACATATAGTCGTTTGCCGGTGAGTTGAACGGCATTCCCAGGTTCTCCGGTCGCAGGTAGCGGTTCGTCTCCTGGTTGTAGCGGGTCACGAAGATGTCGTATCCGCCCAGCGACTCCTCTCCGTCAGAGGCGTAGTAGAGCGTCACTCCGTCCGCCAGCACGAAGGGGTAGTTTTGGTTGCCTGTCTCGTCGAGCCCCTGCAGGGGATAGGCTTCGCCCCATCCGTTGCCTAGTCGGTCCATGGTGTAGAGCGTCGTTCCCTCGTCGCCAGCGTGGGCAAAGTAGAGTTTGTTTTTCAGTTCCGTCTCGAACACTGTGCAGCTGTCCTGTCCGTCACCGGTGAAGAAGTCGTCGTAGAAACCTATCCGTCCCGATTCCTTTCCTATCTTGTAAGTCTCCAGAAAGCGCTGCTTGTCCACCACAAAACTGTCCACCACGACCACTTGCTCCGTGCCTTTCAGCATGCGGTTGGCTTTGCGGGCGTACTCCAGCAGGTTGTCTCCTTCCGTCGTGTCGGCGTTCTTCTTCTTGGCCATCAGCTCTTGGTACGATTCCAGGTTCTCCACGGCCTCCTCGTAGCGATACTCGTCGGTCTGCAGTTTGGCCAGATAGAGGTAGGCGTTGATTACCTTGCGGTCGACCGCCTTCTGCAGATACTTCTCCGCTTCCGCCTGTTCGCCCGTCTCGTAGCAGCAGGCTCCGTACCAGAAATTGTAGAAGGCGTTGCTGGGACTCTGCTTCACCAGTTTCTTGAACACAGGCTTGGCACTCTCGAAGTTGCCGTCCTGAAACCACTGTTTCGCTTGGTTCAGCGTCTGGGCGTTAGCCCACCCTGTGAGAAGTATCAGCAGGGCAAAAATGTATCTTTTCATGCTTCTGTTCTTCAGTTTGTCAAATAATGCGATGTCAAAAGTACAAAGAAAAACCTTATACCCTCTTTTTGGAGAGATACAATTTGTTAATTGACTCGAAATTTCCTTATTTTGCGCCCGATTTCAAAGTGATTATGACACAGTTGACAGATGAGGAACGGCTGATTCAGCGGATAGAACGGCGTTTCAACAAAGGTATGGTGGACTATCGGTTGGTGGAGGACGGCGACAAGATACTGGTGGGACTCTCGGGCGGAAAGGACTCGCTCGCCCTGCTCCATCTGCTCGCCAAGCGGTCGCGCATCCTTAAGCCCCGTTTCCAGGTCTGTGCCGTCCACGTGTCTCTCACCAACATTCCCTATCAGTCCGACGATAGTTACCTGCGGCGGTTCGCCGAGGAGCGCAACGTCCCCTACGTGCGCTACGAAACCTCGTTCGATGCCTCCACCGACACCCGCAAGTCGCCCTGCTTCCTCTGTTCGTGGAACCGACGCAAGGCCCTCTTCACGGTCGCCAAGGAGTTAGGCTGCAACAAGATTGCCCTGGGTCACCACATGGACGACATCCTCGAGACGCTTCTCATGAACCTTACCTTCCAAGGGGCTTACAGCACGATGCCGCCCAAGTTGGAGATGAAGAAGTTTCAGATGACCATCATCCGTCCCCTCTGCCTGGTGCACGAGTCCGATCTTGTGCAGATGGCCGCTCAGATGGATTTCCAAAAACAACTGAAGAACTGCCCCTACGAGCACGATTCGCACCGGTCGGACATGAAGGAGGTCCTGCAGCGACTGGAGGCCATGAACCCCGAAGCCCGCTACAGTATGTGGGGCGCGATGACGAACATACAGACAGAACTTCTGCCTACTAAAATAGAAAAGAAATGAAAGCTTTGTACACAGTACTGTTGTTGGTCGTTTCCAACATCTTTATGACCTTCGCTTGGTATGGTCACCTCAAGTTGCAGGAGATGAAGATTTCCTCCAATTGGCCGCTTTGGGTTGTAGTTCTCTTCTCGTGGGGCATCGCCTTGGCCGAGTATTCGTTTCAGGTCCCCGCCAACCGCATCGGTTTCCAAGGCAACGGCGGCCCGTTCAGCCTGATGCAACTGAAGGTGACGCAGGAGGTCATCACGCTCATCATCTTCACACTCTTCACCACCGTACTCTTCAAGGGCGAGGCGCTCCATTGGAACCATCTGGCGGCTTTCGTCTGCCTGGTGTTGGCCGTCTACTTCGTATTCATGAAGTAGCGGCAGCCTCTTGCCGGTCACCCGGTCGTTGGTGATGCGGTGCGAAACCATACAAGATTACATTTTATAGGAGGGGTTCTTCACGTTGCAAGAACCCCTTTTTCATGCTGTAAGAATCCCTGCTATATGATGCAAGAATCTTCGCTCGAAGGGTGTACGGCAACTGCCATCCACGTGTTTGACAATTGCCATCCACATGTTTGGCAATTGCCGTACACGCGTTTGACAATTGTCACACCATCGTTTTGTTCGGATTCTTGCAGCGTCAACACGGGGGGCTTGCACCTACATGAATAGTTATGAACGCGGCGTAATGGCTGCGTGACGGGCCTCTCTATCTGAAGAAGTGGCACATGCGATGGAAGTTTCAGATAAAGACAAAGCGTCCGCTCCGTTCCTCCTGTGGATGGAAACGAAGCGGACGCTTTCGTGTGGGGCTCCTCGATGAGGGGAGCGATTATTCTACTATGGTCATCTCGTTGATGAGGCGGGGGCACTCGCCGAACTTCTCTATCATGAAGAGGATGTAGCGGATGTCCACACAGATGCAACGCTGTAGGTCGGCGTCGAAGTTGATGTCGCCACTCAGTGACTCCCAGTTGCCGTCGAAGGCGCAACCGATGAGCTGGCCTTGCCCGTTGAGGACGGGACTACCGCTGTTGCCTCCCGTGATGTCGTTGTTGGTGAGGAAGCAGGCGGGCAGTTCTCCACTCTTCATGGCGTAGCGGCCGAAGTCCTTCTTTTGGTAGAGCTCCTTCAATTTCTCCGGCACATTGAACTCAGGGTTCTCGGGATCCTCTTTCTCCATCACTCCCTTCAGCGTGGTGTAGTACTGGTAGAACACACCATCCTTGGGCGAGTAGGGACGTACGTTGCCGTAGGTCATACGCATCGTGAAGTTGGCATCGGCGGCTTTCGGCGTGGGGGCGTACATCTCACACAGCCCTCTCACGTAAGTCTTGTGCAGGGGAACTAGCTGGTTGAGGTACTCATTCATAGCAGTGGTCAGGTACGCGAGCGTCTCATAGATTGAGCGGCTGTAGTTGGTGGAGAGGTCGTTGTCGATGGCCTTCACAGTAGGCTTCTTCAGGAAGGCCTCCAGATTCTTCTCGGACGCGAAGATGGACTTCTCGTACATGTCATTCACATAGGGTTCTACTTCACCTTTGTATTTCTTCTCTATCACCTCATAGAACGCAGGCCAATCGTCGGTCAGCTCTGAGTAACAGTAGATAAGTTCGTTGGCCACCTTGCGGTCCACCTCGTGGTCGTAGTCCTTGTTGTGGACGAAGGTGTACATTTCGCGCAGCTTGTCGCTTAGCCGTTGGATGCTCTTCTGGTCCTTGTCCTGGATGGCTTGTCTCATTTTGTCCATCAGCTTGATTGGGGTGACGAACTCGATGGCTTGGAATGTCTCCGTGAATGCGGTGTAGGTGGTGCGTACGGAGTCGAGTCCGGCAATCACTTGGTTGATTTTGTCCACCACTTCCATGTATTCCTTATTGCCCTGCTGCTTGGCGAACTCGGCGAAGCGTTTCTCCTGCTCTTGCTTGGTCTCTATCACCTTGTTGTCCACGATGGCCTTGTTCATGCCGATGGCGTTCTTCCAGTAGTTGCTGCTGTTGGCGTACTTCGAGGCATACTGTATGCGCACCTTATCGCTAGCTGCCATCTCCTCCTTCAGCACATTCTGGCGAGCGGTACGTACCTTGATGCGGGGCACGTTGATGGAGGACGCGCGGCTGGCCACTTCGCTGGCGGTGAGGTATCGCTGGGTGCTGCCGGGGAATCCGATGATCATGGAGAAGTCCTCGTTCTCGATGCCGCGGATGGATATGGTCAGGTGCTTCTTGCTCTTCAGCGGCACGTTGTTGGGGCTGTATTCGGCCGGTTCGCCGTTGGCGTCGGCATAGATGCGGAAGATGGAGAAGTCGCACGTGTGGCGCGGCCACATCCAGTTGTCCGTCTCGCCGCCGAACTTGCCGATGCACTGGGGCGGCGCGGCTACCAGACGAACGTCGGAGTAGACCTTCTGTACGAACAGGTAGTATTTGTTGGCAGCGTAGAAGGGCATCACGTTGAAGGATATTCCCGGTTTGCCTTTCAGCTCGCTCGCGTTCTCCAGTTCCGTTTGCACCTCACTGAGCATGTCGCTCACGCCCATCGTCTCGTCGGTGAGGTTGTGGTCCTTCATGTATTTCTCCACATAGTCCGTCACGTCCTCTATGCTTTCGATGAAGGTGAAGGTCAGCCCCTCGGAGGGAAGTTCCTCTGCCTGACTCATGGACCAGAATCCGTTCTTCAGATAGTCGTGTTCCACGGAACTGTGTTGCTGTATGGCGTCGAATCCGCAGTGGTGGTTGGTCAGCACCAGTCCGTCGGCGGAAATCACCTCGCCCGTGCACCCCCGTCCGAAGATGCCCACGGCATCCTTCAGCGACACGTGGTCGGTGGAGTAGATGTCCTGCGCCTCCAGTGTCAGTCCCTGTTTCTTCATCCGGTCAATCAGATGCTGCTCTTTCATCAATTGTAGCATCCACATACCCTCGTCGGCTCGTGCCACGAGACAACTCATGACCACCAAGGCCGTAAGTATCAGTCTGTTTCTTCTCATAGTCTTTCGCAATGGTTTTAGTTATGGCGCAAAGGTAGGACAAAAATCGTAGCCACTCCTCTTTTGGGCCGAAAAGAATCTTATTAAATACCTATAAATGCCCCGTTAAAGAATTAAAGATTAATAAAATAGAATTACTCGTATCTGTATGCTTAGTACTTTTGCACCGTAATCAATGTTACGGAGATTTCTGCGTATGAAGAAAACGTTACTTTTCGCACCTTTATTGATGCTGGCGCTTACGGCCTGCAACAATTACAAGATAGAAGGCACCTCGTCCATCTCACGCTTGGACGGGAAGATGCTGTTCTTGAAGGTATGGAACACGGATCAGATGACGAGCATCGACTCGTGCGAAATCGTTCACGGCAAGTTCCAGATGAAGGGCAAGGTGGACTCCGTAGTGATGGCGACCCTCTATATGGACGACGAGGCAATGTTCCCCGTAGTCATCGAGAACGGTAGCATCAAGATTACCATCGACGACCTGAAGCAGACGGTGACGGGAACGAAGCTCAACGACAAGTTGGCCGACTTCATCGACCGACGCCAGGAGTTGATAACCCGCTTCGAGGACCTCTCGCACAAGGAGAGCCAGATGATTATGGACGGCAAGGACTCGCAGGAAGTGCAGGAGACCATCAACAAGGAGGGTGAGGCCCTCTCCGACGAGATGACGAAGTTGGTGAAGGACTTCATCCAAGGCAACTACGAGAATGCCCTGGGCGTGGGTGTCTTCATGATCCTGAGCAGCAACATGCCTTACCCGGTGATGACTCCTCAGATAGAGACCTTGCTCGACAGCGCCCCGGACAAATTCCGCAATCACCCCTACATCAAAGAGTTTACCGAGACGGCGAAGGAGAATATGCGCCGCATGAATCAGAACCGGTAGCCGAAGTTATCAGGTAATCTTGTAATCTTCCTTTTACGGGAAAGCGCTTCGACGCCTCTCCGGTTGTGCATCGTGCTTTCGAAAGCGCATGCTCGCCATCATAGGTTCGATGACGACTCAAGAATAGAAGCTGATGAATATGAGTCACCGGATTGTTGGCGGGGACTGACGGACCTTTCGCCTCGATTCGCTAAAATGTGTGGTCACTTCCTTTGCTCGGAACGTTTCGGAACAGATTTACGCTCAACCCTCTTTCCCTTTGTACTCCTCGGGGAGGCTTTCGTTGATGGCTTTGTAAGCCTTCTCCATGGTGACGCGGATGTTCTCGTGGCCTTGGCCTTGCGGGTAGATGGGCTCGTGCAGGGTCAGTGTCATGCGGTGGCGCTTGATGAAGCCGCCCGAACGAGGCAACACTTCGTAGGAGCCGTTGATGCTCATCGGCACGATGGGCAGCTGCAACTCGTCCGCCAACTGGAAGGCTCCCTTCTTGAAATCGCCCATGTGACCCGTGGAGGTGCGTCGTCCTTCGGGGAACACCACCAGCGACATACCGTCCTGCAACGTGTGGCGGGCGTGGTCGATAGTCTCCTGCACCTTCTTCGGCCCGGACTTGTCCACAAAGATGTGGCCGGCGGCTTCACAGGCTTTGCCTACGAAGGGGATGTTGCGGAGCGACTTCTTCATCATCCACTTGAAGTTGCGCCCCAGGAACCCGTAAATCAAGAAGATGTCGAACGCCCCTTGATGGTTAGCTACAAAGATGTAGGAGGTTTTCCAGTGAATGTCGGCGTGTCCGTTTACCGTGATGGGTAACAACAGGATGAAGCAAGTGAGCTTGGACCATATCTTGCCAGGGTAATAGCCCCACGTGCTGGCCTTTCCAAGGAAAGAGCCGATGATGGTGACAAGCGCGGTTAGCAACGTCAGCACCAGGAAGATGGGAGCTGCGATGCATACTTGATAGATTCGGTAAACAATGGTGCCCATATAGGTAATACTTTTGTTGCCGACAAAGATAAAGATTTATTTCAATTCCGATGTAAGGTAAAGAGAGTTATTTCTGGCCAAGCTCCAAAACGGAACGGAAGCATCACTTCTCCGGTGCCCGCGTTGACGTAAAGTGCCCGTTCGCCTTCGGTGTAGAGCCCTTGGTTCTCGCGGTAGAACCACGAAGCGGGGGTGAAGCCGAACAGCTGGAACTGCATGGCGTGGGTGTGACCCGCCAGTGTCAGTTGAACGTCGGAGCGGGGGAGCACCTCGCGTCGCCAGTGTGTGGGGTCGTGGCTCAGCAGTATCTTGAACAGCCCGTCGGTGCCTTGCATGGCCCGGGGCAGGTCGCCCTTGCTGGGGAAGGGAGGCTCGCCGTCGTTCTCCACACCAATGAGCGCGATGGCGGCACTGTCACGCCGCAGGATGACGTGGTCGTTGTTGAGCAGGTGCCAACCCATGGCGGCCTCCCGCTGCTTCAGGTCCTCGAGGTTGGCTGCTTGCGCCTCCTCAGTCGCCCAATGGTAGTAGAGGCTATAGTCGTGGTTGCCCAGCACGGAGTAGACTCCGTTCGGTGCCTGCAGTTCGGCGAGGATGGTCTGCACACTGTCCAGTTCCGTGGCGATGTGGTTCACCAGGTCGCCCGTGAAGACAATCAGGTCCGGGTGTTGGTCGTTGACGAGCCGCACCAACTTGCGCACCACACCAGGGTAGCCGGCTATGGTGCCTATGTGGAGGTCCGAGATTTGCAACACGCGGTAACCATCGAATTCCCGGGGCAGGTCGCTGGAGGCGAACGGCACTTCCTTCACGGTGAAGTGTCGCCAACCGGCCGTGCTGCCGTAGACCACCATGTACATCACAGCCAGGCTGACCGCCAGGGCCAACCAGTTGACCGCCCTCTCCACCTTCTTGCCGCACCATCGCAACAGGAGCGCCACGAGTGAGATGATGGTGAAGAGTCCCTTGGGTATGGTGATGGCCATGTAGACCAGCAGGTAGATGCCGACGAATTGGTTGCTCCGGGGCGTGAAGTCGTCGTTGAGCGTGAGCAGCACGAGTCCGAGGGCCAGCACGACGGAGGGCAACCAGTAGAGACTCTTGAGCCATCTGCTCCAACAACGTTTCTGCACGAAGCGTAGATAGATGTAGCTGTCGGTGGCCACCAACAGAAACAACAGGAAGAGGAAAATCCGGTGTAGCATATCTGAATGTTCTGTTTATCGGTCGAATGACAAGGCTTCGCCCCGGCAACTGTCGTTCACGCGGCCGTTGGCGTAGACCGTGGTGCCGTTGACGAAGGTACGTCTCACCCTCCACTGGAAGGTGTGTCCCTCCATGGGGCTCCACCCGCACTTGCTGAGGATGTTGTCGGTGCTCACCGTCCAAGGGTCGTGGGGGGCGAGCAACACCAGGTCGGCCTTGTATCCCTTGCGCAGGTAGCCGCGGCGGGTAATGTCGAACAGGCGGGCAGGGGCGTGACACATCTTCTCCACCACCTGTCCGATGGTGAGCACGCCTTCGTCCGCCAGTTCCAGCATGGTGACCAGTGAGAACTGCACCATGGGCATTCCGGAGGCGGCCTTCAGACAGCCGCCCTGTTTCTCGCTGAGCAGATGCGGCGCGTGGTCGGTACCAACGACGTCGATGCGTCCGTCGGTCATCGCCTGTCGCAGCGCGGCGCGGTCCTGCTCCGTCTTGATGGCAGGGTTGCACTTGATGCGGGTGCCCAGCCGCTCATAGTCCCGGTCGCAGAAGTAGAGGTGGCTGACACAAGCCTCGGCGGTGATGTGCTTCTG
Organism: Anaerovoracaceae bacterium; assembly: GCA_963625535.1. Taxonomy (GTDB): domain Bacteria; phylum Bacteroidota; class Bacteroidia; order Bacteroidales; family Bacteroidaceae; genus Phocaeicola_A. Next base: position 12,520 of record CAVFUK010000100.1, read on the forward strand.
CTCCAGCGGCGCGTGCGAGAGGAGTTCCAGCTCGCGTGCCGTGCTCACGTGGGCAATGTGCAGACGGGCACCGGTGCGCCGGGCCAGCTCTACTGCCAGTGCCGAGGAGCGGTAGCAAGCCTCCTCGCTACGGATGGCTGGGTGGTACTTCACGTCGGGGTCGTCGCCATAGAGCGACTTATAGTGTGCGGTGTTGGCCGCTATCAGTGCCGAGTCCTCGCAGTGCGACATGATGATCATCCGCGCCTCGGAGAAGAGTTTCTGCAAGGCCTCCTCGCTGTCGACCAACATGTTGCCTGTGCTGGAGCCCATGAACAGCTTGATGCCACACACGCGTTGCCTAGGCAGCTGCGCGAGCAGGTCGCTGTTGTCGTTGGTGGCGCCGAAGAAGAAGGAGTAGTTGACGCGGCTCTTCTGTGCGGCCTCGGCGAACTTGTCCTCCAGCGCCTCCAGTGTAGTGGTCTGTGGTTTGGTGTTGGGCATGTCCATGTAGGAGGTCACACCGCCGGCTGCTGCCGCGCGGCTCTCGCTCTCCATGTCCGCCTTGTGGGTGAGGCCCGGGTCGCGGAAGTGCACGTGGTCGTCGATGATGCCCGGCAGCAGGTAGAGTCCGTCGGCATCGATGACCTCGGCGAACGGACCTTGCGGCTCCGTGCCTTGCGGCAGGATGTCCGCTATCGTGTCGTCTTCAATTATCAGCGAACCTTTCTGTTCGGTCCCCTCGTTGACGAGGATGGCGTTCTGGATGAGTGTGCGGGTCATGCTCGAGTGTCTTATATATATAATATGTATACGTTCTTATTTTCGGGAGTAGTTCTTGAACCATCCGTCCCAGCGGAGACGCATCACGCCGAAGATGGCCTCGCCGAAGATGCTGCTGTTCATCTTGGATGTGCCTAGCTCGCGGTTGATGAATATCACGGGCACTTCTTTAATCTTGAAGCCATACTTGTAGGCCGTGTACTTCATCTCTATCTGGAAGGCGTAGCCCTTGAAGCGAATCTCGTCCAGACGGATGGTCTCGAGCACCTCGCGGCGGTAGCAAACGAATCCGGCGGTGGTGTCGTGGATGTTCAGCCGTGTGACGATGCGCACGTATTTGGATGCGAAGTACGACATCAGCACCCGTCCCATAGGCCAGTTCACCACATTCACGCCACTGACGTAACGCGAGCCGATGGCCACGTCGTTGCCTTCCTCGGCGCAGGCGGCGTAGAGGCGAGGCAGGTCGTTGGGGTTGTGCGAGAAGTCGGCGTCCATCTCGAAGACGTAGTCGTACTTCCGCTCGATGGCCCACTTGAAGCCGGCGATGTAGGCCGTGCCCAGTCCGAGTTTCCCGCGGCGCTCTATCATGAAGAGTCGGTCGGGGAATTCCGTTTGCATGGACTTCACGATGTCTGCCGTGCCATCGGGCGAGCCGTCGTCGATGACCAACACGTGGAAACACTTCTCGAGGCCGAAGACCGCCCGAATGATGTTACTGATGTTCTCCTTTTCGTTATAAGTCGGGATAATAACAATGCTGTCAGATGCTTGCATACTTATTATTTGCTAAAACTGTGACAAATGTAGCGATAATAAGTGACGTGACACTATCCGTCCTGTATTTTTAATCAGTTTTCACCATTTTCCATGGGGCTCTCGCCCTTGTAGTCCTTGGGCGACACTCCGTAGACTTGCTTGAAGCACTTGCTGAAGTAGTGCTGGTCCTTGAATCCGCAGATGAAGGCCACCTCGCTGACGCTCAGCTCGCTCTTCTCCTTCAGCAGCTCGGCGGCCCTGTTGACTCGCACGTTCTTGATGAACTCGTTGGTGGTCATTCCGGTGATGAACTTTATCTTTCGTAGCACGGTGGAGCTGCTCAGCCCCGTGGCCTGCTTTATCTCCTCGTGGATGGAGTCCTGCTCTGGGTCGTGGCTGTGGATGACCTTGACGATCTCCTTCAGCAGCGAGCGGTCTTCCTTGGAGATGGACTCGGAGTACTTCCCGTCCAGCGTGAAGGTGTCGTCCGCCTTGTCGCCCGAGGCGATGAGTTGCGAGCAGTAGAGTGCTTGCATGCGTTTGCGCGTCTCGAAGATGTTGATGATGCGCGCCTTCAGCAGGCTGGCGCTGAAGGGCTTGGTGATGTAGTCGTCAATGCCCAGCTTCAGCCCTTCTATCTCGCTCTCCACGGCCGATTTGCTGGTGAGCAGGATGATGGGCGTGTGGCTTATCTCCTTGTTGGCGCGTATCTGACGGACCATTGTCAGGCCGTCCATCTCGGGCATCATCACGTCGCTGACTATCATGTCGGGGTAGTAGAGGCGCGCCTTCTTCAGTCCCTCCTTGCCATTGGCTGCGGCGATGACGCGGAACTGCTCGGAGAGGATGCTCTGCAGGAAGTTGCGCAACTCGTTGTTGTCCTCCACCACCAGGATGGTCTCTATGTTCTCGTCGGTCTCCTTGTTCTCGGCGTCCTCCAGCGTGTCCTCTATCGTTGCCTGTTGCTGCTCCGTGGGCGACTCGTAGTTGTCGAGCACAAACTCGGTGTTCTTGTCGAAGTGGTCCTTGCCTTTGGGCAGGTGGATGGTGAAGGTGGAGCCTTCGTTGACGGTGCTCTGCAGGTCGATGGAGCCTTTGTGCAGCTCCACCACCTCTTTCACCACCGCCAGTCCGATGCCGGTGCTGGGTTGCTTCAAGGCTTCGTTGTGGATGATGTTCTCGAAGCGCGAGAACACCAGCGCCTGCTTCTCTGAGGGAATGCCGTAGCCCTGGTCGCTCACGGTGATGGTCACCTCGGCTGCGGCCTCGCTCACGGAGACGGTGATGGCCCGTCCCTTGGGCGAGTACTTGAAGGCGTTGGAGATGAGGTTGAACATCACGTTCTCCATCTTGTTGGAGTCTATCCACAGGGTGACGGGATGGTCCGGCAGGTTGAGCTTGATGTCCGTGCCCTGCTCGGTGGCCAGGCTGCGGAAGTTGCCGGCTATCTGCTTGACGAACGAGGTGACCTCCACCTGCTGCACATAGAGGTGCATCTTGTCGCTCTGTATCTTTTGGAAGTCGAGAATCTGGTTGATGAGCTTCACCGTCCGCTTGGTGTTGTTCTGTATCAGCTTCAGGTCCTGGTACACATTGTCGGGCAGTTGCTCGGTGTCCTTCGAGAGGATGTGTTCCAGCGGGGCGATGATGAGGGTAAACGGTGTGCGCAGCTCGTGCACCACGTCGGTGAAGAACTTGGTGCGTATCTCGTTGAGCCGCTGCTCGAAGGAAATCTTCGACCGCAGTTTGTAGAACAGCAGGAAGATGTAGGTGGTGAGCAGCGAGATGGCTACGAAGATGACCACCAGCAGGATGATGCCCCAGGTGGATTCCCAAAACGAGGGCTTCACGGTGATCAGGATGCTACGCTCGTTGTTCACCCACTCGCCGTCGCTGTTGGTGGAGCGTACCCGGAAGATGTATGTGCCCTTGGGGATATTGGTGTAGGTGGCCGTTCGGGCGGTGTGCGCGTTGTTCCAGTGGTCGAACCCCTCGAGCGTGTAGGCGTATTGTATCTTCTCGGGGTACTTCATGTCCAGCGTGGCGAAGCGGAAGGTGAAGGAGTTGTCGCGGTGCGACAGGGTGATGGAGGTGGTCTTGTCGATGTCGTCGTGCAGGATGCCGCTGCCGTCGGGCTTTATCTCCTTCTCCTTGATGAAGAAGTGGCTGAACGCCAACCGGTAGGCGGTGGAGTCCTTGTGGATGTCCTGCGGGCGGAAGGTCAGCAGGCCGCGGTCGGTGGGGAACATCATGATGCTGTCGCGGGTGCACACGCCTCGCTCGTCCATGAACTGGATGTCCGAGGGGAAGAAGCGGCTGTCGTAGGTCTCGAAGTTCTTTGTGGTGGCCGTGTAGTGGCAGAGGCCGTCCTCGGTGGCTATCCAAAGGTCGCCGTCGGGTGCCTCCAGGATGCTCTTCAGCACGTCGGAGGGCAGACCTTCCGCTTTGGTGAAGTTCTTGAACACGGGCCGCCGGCCTTCGTACGATTGCAGTTGGCAGAGTCCTCCCCCGAAGGTGGCGAAGTAGAGCTCGCCGCCGCGGGTGAAGTGAATGTCGAACACGTCGTTGTTGCTGAGGCTCTTGACGTTGCCCGGAACGCGCCGTATGGTGGTGAACTCCATCTGCTCGGGCTTCGTCTGCCGCAGGTCGCCCCGCACCACTCCCGAGGCCGTGCCTATCCATAGGTTCCCGTGGCTGTCCGTCTCGATGCAACGGACACGGTTGCCCGTGGTGGGGTAGTGCTTCAGCAAGTTGCCTTGGTGGATGAACCGCACGTTGCCTTGCGCGTCCGTCTCCATGTAGTTCACGCCTTGTTCGAAGGTGCCCACCCATATCCGGTCGTTGGCGTCGCGGTGGAGCGCCTGCACGATGTTGCTGCTCAGACTGTAGGGGTTCTGGTCCTCGTGGCGGTGGTGGATGATGCGGTAAGTGGTGCCGGAGGCTGTCGTGATGGGGAGTATCTGCATCAGTCCGTCGTCAGTGGTTCCTAGCCAGATATTCCCGTTGCGGTCCTGCACGGCGGAGGTAATGACGCTCATCGTCACGGGTGTGGCGGACAGCTTGCCGTCGGGCGACAGGTATCCTTTGAGTCGCCCGGCCGAGTCGTAGATCATGGTGTTGCCGTCCCCATTGGAGGCCCAAAGGTTGTGCGCATAGTCCTCGAACACGCAGCTCAGCTTGTTTTCCGAGGCGTAGATGTCCTGCTCGTTGGGGCTGCGCAGGCTGAAGAGGTTTTTCTTGAACGAGACCTTGATGAGGCCTTGGCTCTGCTTGGTGAGCCACAGGTTCTTCTGCTTGTCCAGCTCCACCTGGTCCGGCTCGTTGAAGCTGATGATTTCTGGGTTGGACGAGAGGAACAGCGGGCGCAGGTCGTTCTTCTCCGCGTCGTAGTAGTTGATGATGTTCTCGTCGGTGTGGAACAGTATCAGTTCGTCGAATCCCTCGAGGATGCGAATGGGCTTGCGGGTCCTGACGGGGACGTTGTTCTTGTCCTTCATCGTGTAGTGGCTGGTCTTCAACTCGGCGCGGTTGATGTGCGAGATGGTGTTGAGGCTCTCGTAGGTAATCCAGAAGTCGTTCAGTTGGTCCACGAAGAACATCCGGATGGTGTTGCTCGCCAGTCCCAGGTTCTGGGTGGTGTAGTGCTGGTAGGCTCTCGTCTTCATGTTGTAGATGAAGAAGCCGTCGTCCCTGGTGATGACGATAATCTCGTTCTTGCTGAATCCCTTCAGGTTGCGGATGGGCGACGGGGTGGGGAGCTCGATGACTGAGTAGCGTCGGTTCCTCGAGTCGAACCGGTAGATGCGTCCGTTGTCGGAGCCCAGCAGGAAGTCGTTAACGTAGCGCCGTTGGCAGTAGAAGTTCTTCTCGCGGTTGCCAATGAGGTGGTAGGTGAACTTCCGGGTGACGGTGTTGTATTGGTAGAGCTCCTTGGCGGTGAGGAACCACACGTTGCTGCTCTTGTCCTTGTCCACGTGGGTGAAGGTGGAGAGTATCGGTGTCTCGATGTGGGCGATGCGGCGGACCACCAGTTGCTTGGGGTCGTCCGTGCAGATGCGGTAGAGGTCGCCGCCTTCGATGTGCACCCACACGTCGCCGTTGGCCAGCACTTTCATGGTGGTCACCTTGCGCTTGTTGTCGCTGAAGATGCGTTGGAACACGCCGTTCTTCGGGTCGAACCGATAGAGGTAGTTGTCGTAGTTGAGTATCCAGAAGTATCCGTGCTTGTCCTCCTTCAGCAGGTTGATGTGGTTGCTTGTCAGGCTGATGGAGTCCGTCGGGTGGGCGCGGAAGTTGGTGAAGCTGATGCCGTCGAACCGGCTGATGCCGTTGCCGGTGGCGAACCACATGTAGCCGCTATGGTCCTGCTGCACAGAATTTATGGTCTTCTGCGGCAGCCCGTCCTGCGTGCTGTATTGGGTGACGATGTATTTGTTTTGTGCACACGCGCTGCCCGTCGACAACCATACGTTGCAGACGATAACGATAAGGTATAGTAATAGACCTCTCATTTCGAGAATACGTTTTCATTTCAAGTTAACGAGCCAAAGGTAGACATTATAATTGGTTCGTACAACAAAAGTAGTGGTAAATAAATCCGATGATAAAATAGTCCGTTTGGCGGCCGCGGAAAGATTATTTAACGGCGTAGGGTGAGAATGATGAGGCGTTTGCGTTGCGGAACGGATGAAAATGCCTAATTTTGTGAGCGATATTAAGTATTATACTGAAGATGCATACAAAAGAAGAAAAGTTAGAGGCCTTTGGCCGTTTCCTCGACATACTGGACGAACTGCGGGTGAAGTGCCCGTGGGACCGCAAGCAGACCAACGAGAGTCTGCGCCCCAACACCATTGAGGAGGTGTACGAACTGTGCGACGCTCTGATGAAGGACGACCAGAAGAACATCTGCAAGGAGCTGGGCGACGTGTTGCTCCACGTGGCCTTCTACGCCAAGATAGGCTCCGAGAAGGGCGAGTTCGACATCAAGGACGTCTGCGACCGGTTGTGCGAGAAACTGATTTTCCGTCACCCCCACGTGTTTGGCGAGGCTAAGGCGGAGACGGCCGAGAAGGTGATAGAGAACTGGGAACAGCTGAAGCTGAAGGAGAAAGACGGCAACAAGACCGTGCTGAGCGGCGTGCCCGACGCGCTGCCTTCGCTCATCAAGGCCTACCGCATACAGGACAAGGCCCGCAACGTGGGCTTCGACTGGGAAGAGCGCGAGCAGGTGTGGGACAAGGTGAAAGAGGAGATTGGCGAGTTCCAGACCGAAGTGGAACACATGGACAAGGAGAAGGCGGAGGCGGAGTTTGGCGACGTGCTCTTCAGTCTTATCAACGCGGCCCGGCTCTACCACATCAATCCCGACAACGCCCTGGAACGCACCAACCAGAAGTTCATCCGTCGGTTTGGCTACCTCGAGGAGCACACCATCAAGGAGGGGAAGAACCTGAATGACCTGACCCTGCAGGAGATGGACGACCTGTGGAACGAAGCCAAGCGGAAGGGACTGTAAAACGGAATAGTGGAACGAGATTAAAAGTTAGAAAGATATGAGACAAGTATGGATTTTGGCTTTGGCGGTGCTGGCGGCCTCGTGCCAGTTCAAGACGAAGAACAACGACATAGAGTTTGTCGACGCGAACCATTTCAAGCAGGTGACCGTGTCCGGCACCATATTGGACGCTTCCATCACGACCATCACCCTGCTGGAAGAGACGACCGGCGACACGCTGACCTTCAATACTGTAGGCGCTGAGAAACAGGGTGCGATACGTGTGGGCGACAAGGCCGAAGTCTCCTACGAGGACACGGACGAGAATCTGCAGTCGGACGAGCCCAACGTGTTTCAGGTGTTCGTCTCGCCCGACCCTGCCCGCCTGATAGGAGAGTGGGTGGAACCTACCATCATGGGCGACTTGCCCTACGAAGGCATTAAGCTGGAGGAGGGCGGTGTGGCCTCCACCATCAACCAAGAGACTGTCGTCTACGAGAGTTGGCAGTTGGTGAAAGGCCGCTTGGCGCTGAAGTCCACCAGCATGACGGGTGGCAACAACATCACCAGCGTGGACACGTTCGACATTCAGTTGCTCACGCCCGACTCCATCGTGCTGGTGAACAAGGACTTCGAAATGCACTATTGCAGACTGCGCCCCGGAATGCAGCAGATTACCATTCCCGAGAATCGTGAGATAGAGGAGTTGGGGTTCTGACGCTAAGGCCGGAGTTAAGGCCCGCCAAAACGAGTATATAGGTCAAGTGCCATTGAGTACTATACTCATTGGCTGTTGAGTATATAGGTCATTTGCGGGTGAGCGCAAACTGCGCAGAAGCCGAGGCTTGGCTTTGACTAAACGTCGTCTTCGTTACTTGCGGAACTTGAATAAAATAAGAGAGCCGAAGCTTGCGGTGTGCGATGCTTCGGCTCTCTTCTATTTGTTAGAGTCTGAGTCTATCTGCTTGTTGGTGCTTGAATCAATCTGCTAGTCAGCGTTTGAATTGGTCCAGCGGGTCGGCCTGCAGGGGGTTCACCTCTACCTTGGGCTGCATCTGCTCCCGCCGCGAGCGGTTGTTGTTGCGCTGGGCGTCGCGCTCCCGTGGGCGCTCCTTCATATCCTTCAGCAACTCCAGGTGGAACGTCATTTCGGCGGTCATTATCTTGTAGATCTTCGCGTCGGAGAGGAACTTCCTGTACTGCGAGATGTAGCTGCGCTCCAGCTTGTCCGTCTCGATGCGCGAGTTGATGATGCGGTCCACCATGCCTGCGTAGTTGGTCTCGTGGCTGCTCTTCTTCTTGGCCTCACTAATCATCTTGTTGACCTTGTCGTTAATCTTGCGCTTCTTCTCCTGCAACTCGAAGTAGAGATTGAAGAACTTCTCCGCCTCGTCGGGTGTCAGCTGGGCCTTCTTGGTAAGGTACTCCTGCTGCTTGGCCTGGAACTCCTCTTTGCTGAAACGAGGCTTCCCTTGGGCGGCAGTGTGGAGGCAGAATCCCATCAAGAGTAGGCTGATTGCGATAATCTGTTTCATCTTTTCCCTCGGTTTTTTGTGATTATTCAGCATCCGTCAGGTAACAGTAGATGGAGTAGTCGTCCATCATCGCACTCGAAAAGATGGATTCTATGTGCTCGTCGGTTTCCAGCGTGGTAGGGTCGCTCAGCGCCACCTCTCTTTGGTCGTCGGCGAACAGCGTATGGTCGAGCACTACCGTGCCGATCGCCAGTCCGGCCACAACGGCGGCCGCGCAAATCCACGGTCTCAGTCTCTTGTAGAGGGAGACACGCATAGGAGCAGGAGTCTCAGTCGTCTGCTTGCGCTCGGGCAGATTCTCCATCAGTTGTTTACTAAAGCTCTCGAAATAGCCCTCGGGAACGGTAAACGGGTTACCGCTGCCGCACAACCTCTTAATTTCATCTTCTTCTTTCATAGTGGTCTATTCCTTTCTTTACTAGTTAGATGTATGATGCTTCAAAAGGTTTAAATTCAAAAAGAATCTTTCAGGTAATTCTCTATCTTCTTCACCGCGTGGTGGTACGACGCCTTCAGCGCTCCCACGCTGGTGCCCAGTATGTCGGACATTTCCTCGTACTTCATCTCGCTGTAGAACTTCATGTTGAAGACCGTGCGCTGCTTGGGCGGCAGGGTCTGTAGGGCCTTCTGGAACAGCCGTTGGGCCTCGTCGCCGTCGAAGTAGCTGTCGCTCTCCATCCGGTCCATCAGTGTGGCCTCGGGGTCGTCCACCATCTGCGAGTTTTGGCTCTGCTGCTTGTTGAGGAACGTGTAGCACTCGTTGATGGCGATTCGGTAGAGCCATGTGGAGAGTTTCGACTCCCCGCGGAAGCTGTCGATGTTGGTCCACGCCTTGAGGAACGTGTTTTGCAGCAGGTCGTTGGCGTCGTCGTGGCAGAGCACCATGCGGCGTATTTGCCAATAGAGTTGCTCGCTGTATTGGTCTACAATACGCGCGAAGGCCTCCTTTTGCTTCTCGGGGCTTTGGAGGTCCTTTATCAGTTCCTGTTCGTCAGTGGCACTCATTTGTCTGCTTGCTTTGGATGACTTCCTCTTATTAGACTCCAAAGGTAAGTAATAATCCGTTAGGGAGACCTCTTTTTAGGCTTTTTAAACGAAAGTCTACAGTTTGATGCAGAGGTTCTCGTGGGCCAGTATGGTGTTGGGGAACACGGCCTTGGCCTCGTCGAGCAGGACGGTCTCGTCGTCGTAGCGGGCTGAGAAGTGGCCGATGGCCAGCCGCTTGGCCTTGGCTTCCAGGGCTATCTGCGCAGCCTGGGTGGCGGTGGTGTGGAAGGTCTCCTTGGCCCGCTGCAACTTGTCCGAGGCGAAGGTGGCCTCGTGGAACAGCAGGTCCACGCCGCTCACTTGCTCTATGATTGCGGGGTTGTAGATGGTGTCGGAGCAGTAGGCGTATTTCCGTGGCGGGCCGGAGGGGCGGGTGAGTCTGTCGTTGGCCACGATGGTGCCGTCGGGCAGCGTGTAGTCCGCTCCGTTCTTGATGCGGTTGATTTCGTAGACGGGAATCTGGTAGAAGTCTATCATGTCCCTGCGGATGTGGTTCGGCGTGGGTTTCTCGGCGAAGAGGAAACCGCAGCAGGGGACGCGGTGCACCAGGGGAATGCTGTAGATGCTCACCGAGCGGTCGTCGTAGACGCAGGCCGCTTGGCGGGTGTCCACTGCGTGGAACTCCACGGTGAAACTCATCCCCTTGCAGAAGAACTCCAGGTGGGGTGTGAGCAGGGTCTCCAACTCTTGCGGCGCGTGGATGTGCAGGGGGGCCGTACGGCCCAACAGACCGAAGGTGGAGATGAGACCCATCAGTCCGAAGCAGTGGTCGCCGTGCAGATGGGAGATGAAGATGTGGTTGAGGTTGGTGAACTTCAGTTTCGACCTGCGCAGTTGTATCTGCGCCCCTTCGCCACAATCGATCATGAACAGTTTCTCGCGGATGTTCACAACTTGTGAGCTGGGGTAGTGCTTGATGGTAGGCAGTGCCGACCCGCATCCCAATATGTTGACTTCGAATTTCTCCATGGTGTGACAAAGGTAAATATAAATATTCTTTCCCGCAAACGTTCTCCCGCGTGAAAGATGCTGGCCGCGTTAATTTCATTCTGCGGGACCAAGTACGCTCCCTCTGAACTCCTCTCGAAGAAGGAATAAACTAACACCGGGTTCGCCCGTGGCGACCTTAGCTCTTTCTTGGAACGCCTCTCGAAGAAGTAATCAACTCGCCCCAGTTTCACCCCGTGGCGACTTTAGCTCTTTCTTGGAACGCCACTCGAAGAAGGAAGGAACTAACGCAGTTTTTGCTCGTAGGCGACCTTGGCGGTTTCCTGTAGAGGAAGAACCTCCATCGTATAAACAATAAAAAAGAGGGCGCGACGTGTGTCGCACCCTCCTGGTGAGTATAACTTCAAGTAAACTGGATTACTTGTTGTTCTCTTTCTCCATTTGCTCCTTCAGAGCTGCCAGAGCGTCGATGTCGCCCAGAGTTGTAGAAGCGGCCTGGTTCTGAATCATCGGAGTCTCCTCCTTCTTGTTGGTCTTCTTAGCTGCGTTAGCGGCTCTCTTCTCGGCCTTAGCCTCTGCCTTGGCTGCGTCTTCGTAGATGCGGCTGTGAGAGAGGATGATTCTCTTGGCATCCTTGTTGAACTCGATAACCTTGAACGGCAGTTTCTCGTCCAGCTGAGCCTGTGTGCCGTCTTCCTTCACGAGGTGCTTCGGAGTAGCGAAACCTTCAACACCGTAAGGCAGAGCGATTACAGCACCCTTGTCGAGCACCTCGATGATGGTACCCTCGTGGATGGAGTCAACTGTGAACACTGTCTCGAACACGTCCCAAGGATTCTCCTCGAGCTGCTTGTGGCCGAGGCTCAGACGACGGTTCTCCTTGTCAATCTCCAGCACCTGAACGTCGATGTCGGCACCGATAGAGGTGAACTCTGAGGGGTGTTTCACCTTCTTTGTCCAAGAGAGGTCGGAGATGTGGATGAGGCCGTCAACGCCCTCTTCGATTTCCACGAACACGCCGAAGTTGGTGAAGTTGCGAACCTTAGCGGTGTGCTTAGAGCCTACAGGATACTTCTGCTCGATGGTCTCCCATGGATCCGGTTTCAGCTGTTTGATGCCCAGGGACATCTTACGCTCTTCGCGGTCCAGTGTCAGGATGACAGCCTCTACCTCGTCGCCCACTTTCATGAAGTCCTGAGCTGAACGCAGGTGCTGTGACCAAGACATCTCGGACACGTGAATCAAGCCTTCAACGCCCGGAGCGATTTCGATGAATGCGCCGTAGTCAGCCATAACGACTACTTTGCCCTTCACGTGGTCGCCCACCTTGAGGTTAGGATCGAGAGCATCCCAGGGGTGCGGAGTGAGCTGCTTCAGACCGAGGGCGATACGCTTCTTCTCGTCGTCGAAGTCGAGGATAACCACGTTGAGCTTCTGGTCGAGTTCCACCACTTCCTTCGGATCGCTTACGCGGCCCCAAGAGAGGTCTGTGATGTGGATCAAGCCGTCTACGCCACCCAGGTCGATGAACACGCCGTAAGAGGTGATATTCTTAACAGTACCCTCGAGTACCTGTCCTTTTTCGAGTTTGCTGATGATTTCTTTCTTCTGTTGCTCGAGCTCAGCCTCGATGAGGGCTTTGTGCGAAACAACCACGTTCTTGAACTCCTGGTTGATCTTCACAACCTTGAATTCCATTGTCTTGCCTACGAACACATCGTAGTCGCGGATGGGTTTAACATCGATTTGAGAACCCGGCAGGAATGCCTCGATGCCGAATACGTCAACAATCATACCGCCCTTCGTACGGCACTTGATGTAACCCTTGATAATCTCTTCTGATTCGAGAGCTGCGTTCACGCGGTCCCAAGAGCGTGCTGCGCGTGCTTTCTTGTGCGAAAGTACCAACTGGCCTTTCTTGTCCTCCTGGTTCTCGATGTACACTTCTACCGTGTCACCTACCTTCAGGTCGGGATTGTAACGGAACTCACTCAGGGGAATGATGCCGTCTGATTTGTAACCGATGTTGACAACCACTTCACGTTTGTTCATCGCGATTACAGTACCGTCAACAACCTCACGGTCATTAACTTTGTTCAGGGTGTTGTCGTAAGCCTTCTCAACCTCTTCGCGGTTTACCTCGGCCACGTCACCGTTTTCGTAAGCGTCCCAGTTGAAGTCCTCTACCGGGGCAATGTTGTTAAATTTTTCCATTAATAAATTAGTCGTTTATTAAGTTAGACATTATAATTGATTATACAATTCGGCTGCAAAAGTACTACTAATTATTGAACCCCACAACTCTTTGCCCGCACAAATTTAATCGGCTGCCCTGTACCTTATTAAATATAGGAGCTCATGAGTAAGGGGCGCGGATAATGAGCCTAGGCTCAAGTGCTATCGAGCCGTGGCTCATTGCCTATCGAGCCAAGGCTCAAGTGCCATCGAGCCAAGGCTCGTTTTCCGGGTAGCCGTGGCTCGTTTTCCGGGTAGCCAAGGCTCGTTTCCGGTCGCCGCTTTTGTGCTTGTGTCTCTCGGATTATGGGCTTTCTGGAATTCCCTAGCTTGCGCCGCTCGCGTAGTTGCGGAGGAACTGGTTGGCTTTCTGGAATTCCCTAGCTTGCGCCGCTCGCGTAGTCGCGGAGGAATTGGTTGGCCTTCGGGAGTTCCTTAGCGTGAGCCGCCCCCGTAGTCGCGGAGGAATTGGTCGGCCTGCTGCAGGGTCTCGGGCTTGCCGATGTCTATCAGTCGCAGGTCGGTGGCCACGTAGGCGCGCAGGTCGGCGGCGGAGCAGGTCTGCAGGTAGAAGTCGGTGATGGAGAACTTGCCGGTCCACGCCTCGTCCATGTGGGCGAAGAGGGTGGGCGAGATTACGTGAATGCCGCTGAAGGCCAGCTCGTCGCACTCACCGCTTTGGTAGCGGAAGCCCTCGGGCTTGGTCTGGCCGGTCTGCTTGTTGACCCACCCGCGTAGGCGTTGCTGTCCGTCGAAGAGCAGGTAGCGCGAGGTCTGCCGGTGGCTCACCAGCAAGGTGGCGTCGGCACGGGTCTGCCGGTGGTGGGCGTAGAGCTGGCGCAGGTCCACGTTGGAGAGAATGTCCACGTTGTGGACCAGGAAGGGCTCTCCGTCGCTCAGCAGGGGTTGGGCTTTCTTCAGTCCGCCGCCCGTGTCGAGCAGCGCTTGGCGCTCGTCGCTGATGGCAATGCGCAGGCCGAAATTCTGGTTGGCCTCCAGGAAGCTGAGAATCTGCTCGCCGAAGTGGTGGATGTTAATCACCAGGTCGGTGAAGCCGGCCTCCTTCAGCTTCAGAATGACGTGTTCCAGCATGGGTCGGCCGCAGACGGGGACCAGGGCTTTGGGCATTGTGTCGGTCAGGGGTTTCAGCCGGGTGCCCAGTCCGGCGGCAAATATCATCGCTTTCATAGTTGCGTGGGATTGGCGTTGAGGAACTCTTCGATGTGTTGCTCGCGGTGCGTCAGGTGGACGTTCACCCCGAACTTCTCGTGGAGGTGGCGCGCCACGTAGTCGGCGGAGTAGACCGAGCGGTGTTGGCCGCCCGTGCAGCCGAAGCAGACCATCAGGTGGGTGAATCCCCGCTCCAGGAAGCGCTGCACGTGAGCGTCCACCAGGGCGTCCACGTGGCTGAGGAAGTCGCCTATCTCGCTCTGCTCCTCGAGGAAGCGGACCACGGGTTCGTCGCGGCCAGTCAGGTGCTTGTAGGCCTCGTAGCGCCCGGGATTGTGCACGTAGCGGCAGTCGAACACGTAGCCGCCTCCGTTGCCCGACGGGTCTGTGGGAATGCCTTTCTTGTACGAGAAACTCATCACCTCCACGGTCAGCTGGCGCTTGTTGCGCTCGTAGACGAACTGCGGCAGGCCGACGAGCTCGCTCAGCACGCGGCACAGGTAGGGGTAGTCCGCGAAGGGGGTCTCCAGCAGCGCCCGCAGGTTCTCAATGGCGAAGGGAATGCTCTCTATGAAGTGGGCCTTCCGCTCGAAGTAGCCCCTGTAGCCGTAGGCTCCCAGCACCTGCAGCAGGCGGAACAGCACGAACTGTCGCAGCCGCGCGCGGAACGCCTCGGGCCGTATGGGGTTGTAAGGTTGCAGGGCCTCCAGGTAGTCGTCGATGAGCTCCTGGCGCAGGGCGGGCGAGAAGTTGGCCTTGGCTTGCCACAGGAACGAGGCCACGTCGTAGTAGATGGGGCCTTTGCGTCCGCCTTGGAAGTCGATGCAGTAGGGCGCTCCATGGCTCACCATGATGTTGCGGCTCTGGAAGTCGCGGTACATGAAGGTGGGCGAAGGTTCGCGCAGCAGCTCCGTGGCCAGGCGCTCGAAGTCGTCCTCCAGCAAGTCCTCTTGGAACTCCAGTCCTGTGGCTTTGAGAAAACAATATTTGAAATAGTTCAAGTCCCACATCACGCTGCGGTGGTTGAACTCCGGCTGCGGGTAGCACTGGCCGAAGTCCAGCCCATCGGCCCCCTCGTACTGGATGCGGGGCAGCAGACGGATGGTGCGCTTCAGCATCTCTCGGCCTGCGTCGCTCAGTTTCCCGTTGGCGCGTTCGTCCGCCAGAATGTCGAAGAGCGACTGCCGGCCCAGGTCCTCCTGCAGGAAGCTGAGCCCATCGTCGGCCACGGCCACCACGCGCGGCACGGGCAGCCCTTTCTCCGCGAAGTGGCGCGAGAGGTAGATGAAGGCCCGGTTCTCGTCCGGCGAAGTGCCGCAGACTCCAATGAGCTGGGGTTCTCCCATAATGCGGAAGTACTGGCGGTTGGAGCCCGCGCCGGGAATTTTCTCAATCGCCTGCGGCTCGTGGCCCGTGTAGCTCTTGTAGAGCTCTTCTATGATAGTGGTCTGTTCCATAATTAGTTTAATCGTGAATTAGTTGGTTTACCAACCCAAGGCCTGCGTAGCTCTTGTGGAGCGGCTCTATGGTAGAAGCCTGTCCCATAATAGGCCGACTGTGGATTGGTTGGTTTTCCGACCCCTGGCCTGCGTAGCTCTTGTGGAGCGGCTCTATGGTAGAAGTCTGTCCCATAATAGGCCGACTGTGAATTGGTCGGTTCTCCAGTCTCTGGTCTGCGTAGCTCTTGTGGAGCGGCTCCATGGTAGAAGCCTATTCCATAATAGACCGACTGTGAATTGGTTGGTTTACCGTCCCAAAGTCCGCGTTGGCTCTTGTGGAGCGGCTCCATGGTAGAAGCCTGTTCCATAATAGGCCGACTGTGAATTGGTTGGTTTTCCGGCCCGTGGTTCGCGTGGCTCTCGTGGAGCAGTCCGATGAGGGTGGGTCTCTTCATGTGGGGTCAGAGTGTTTGTTCGTTTTGCAAGCGGGTGTGGTAGGCAATGAGGCCCTCCAGGGGCTTTTGCAGGATGTGCTCCACCCGCAGGCCGAACGCTGCGGCGGCTTCCTGCAACTCGGCAGCGTAGTAGTAGGCAATGGAGCCGGTGCAATAGAGTTCCCCGGCGGGGTAGCTGAGCAGGTTGCGCCGGACGAACGCGCTGAAGCACTCTACCAACAGCGCGTGAATCTCCGGCTCTTGGCGGTTCTCGCCCAGGAAGCACGAGAGGCTTGCCAGGAATCGGTTGGCCAAAGGCCGACGGTAGACCTGCTCGATGATGTCGGCCGGTGTCAGTTGGAAGCGCTCGAGGAACTTGCGGCAGAGACGGTCCGGCAATTGTCCTTTCAGACAGTCGCCCACGAGCCGCTTGCCCAGGTAGGCCCCGCTCCCTTCGTCACCCAGGATGTAGCCCAGCGGCGACACGTTGCTCACAATCCGCTCCCCGTCGTAGTAGCACGAGTTGGAGCCTGTGCCCAGTATGCAGACAATGCCTGCCTGCTTGCCGCACAAAGCCCGGGCCGCGCCGAGCATGTCGCCCGCCACCTCCACTGTCCGGGCCGAGGGGAACACTTCCTCCAACAGACGCTTCATCATGGGAATCTTCTGCGGCGTGCAGCCCGCTCCGTAGAAGTGTACGGCCGTCACCTCGGCGGTGTTCAGCCGCGGCAGCAACTCCCCACGGAGAATGTCGCGTATGGTCTCCTCCGATTGGTGCACGGGGGTAATTCCCTGCGTGGAAAATTGCACTTCGTACCGGGAACCAATTCGTTCTTCGTCCTGGAAGTCAGTCCGCGCTTCGTCTCGAAGTCCAGTCCGTTCTTCGTTTCGGGAACCAATCCGTTCTTCGTTTCGGGAACCAATCCGTTCTTCGTTTCGGGAACCAATTCGTTCTTCGTTCTGGGAGTCAGTCCGCGCTTCGTCTCGAAGTCCAGTCCGTTCTTCGTTTCGGGAACTAGTCCGTTCTTCCTTCCGGAAGCCCATTCGTCTTTCTTCTCGGGAGTCAGTCCTCCCTCCGTCTCGAAGTCCAGTCCGTTCTCCGTTTCGGAAGTCTATCCGTTCTTCGTCCCAAGAACCGTCTAGCCCATAGTCCAGCGTAGGGGACTGCCTTTCGCTCTGTGATGTCTTCTCCGTCGTCAGGCACCAGTCGGTCTTCGTTGCTCCGCTGTCGGCTATCAGTATCATGTTCTCTTTTCTCCTTTCAGTTTGTGGCGTCATTCTTTGCCGAACGACTCGGGGATGTGTCGCCTTATGAGCACGGCGGCCACAATGCCGGGCAGGGTGCAGAGGCAGACGAAGACGAAGAAGGGCGTGTAGCCGCCCAGCAGTTGCTCCATGTAGCCCGAAATCATTCCGGGGAACGACACGCCCGCCGCCATCAGTCCCGTGGCGATGGCGTAGTGCGAGGTCTTGTGCTCGCCCGTGGAAATGTAGATGAGGTAGAGCATGTAGGCGGCGAAGCCCACGCCGTAGCCGAACTGCTCAATCACCACGCAGGGAATGACCAACCACAGGTCGCTGCACTGGAGCCAGGCCAGCAACACGTAGAGCACATCGGGCACGTTGATGGCCAGCGCCATGGGTAGAATCCAGTACCTCAGCCCCTTGCGCGACACCATAATGCCGGCCACAATGCCTCCCAGCAGCAGGGCAATCACACCCAGCGTGCCGTAGATTCCGCCCACGGCCGTGGTGCTGAGCCCTAGTCCGCCCTTCTCCAGCGGGGCCAGCACGAACAGGGGGGCAATCTTGCCCAGTTGCGACTCGCCCAGGCGGTAGGTGAGGATGAAGAAGAGCATCAGTCCAATGTGTTCCTTCTCGAAGAACGACACTACCGTCTCCACGAAGTCTCTCATCAGCCCCCCGGCGGCGCTGCTTCGGCTTTCGCCGTCGGAGTACTTCACAGACTCTCGGTCAGCGTCCTTCATCAGCCCCTCGGCGGCGGTTCCTCGGCTTTCGCCGTCGGCGTCCTTTATCAGTTCTTGCCCGGAGGTTCGATAGTTCTCTCGCCCGACGTAATTTATCGGTTCGCAGTCAGCGCCCTTCCTCGGCTCGTCGGTGGAGGTTTTATAGGTTTCTCGGTCAGCGTCCTTCATCAATTCTTGGTCGAAGGCGGGCCTAACCTCTTGGCCGACGTAATTTATTGGTTCGCCGTCGGAGTCCTTCCCCGTCTCGTCGGTGGAGGTTTTATAGGTTTCTCGGTCAGCGTCCTTCATCAATTCTTGGTCGAAGGCGGGCCTAACCTCTCGCCCGGCGTATTTTATCAGTTCGCCGTCGGAGTCCTTCCTCTGTTCGTCGGTGGAGGCGTTAATGGTCTCTCGTTCAGAGTCCTTCCTCTGTTCGTCGGTGGAGGCGTTAATGGTCTCTCCCCCGGAGTCTCTAGTGTTCTCCCTCCCGGCGTACCGCCCTCTTCCGCGGTCCGTCTCAAGCCGGGGCATGATGTAGGAGTGGTAGAGGAAGAGGCCGATGAAGATGGCCGCCAGCAGGTAGAAGACCACGGCCCAGGCCACGGCCACGTTGCCCTTCAGACTGGGGAAAATCTTGCCGTCGCAGATGAGCCCCGCCAACATGACCAGAATGCCCTGGCCGAACACGCTGCCGCAGCGGTAGAACGTGTTGCGGATGCCCACGAAGAACGACTGCTCCTTGGTGGTGAGCGCCAGCATGTAGTAGCCGTCCGCCGCAATGTCGTGGGTGGCCGAGGCGAAGGCCATCAGGGCGAAGATGGCCATGGTGGCCTGCAGGTAGAAGGGCGTGGGCAGCGTGAGGGCGATTGAGGCGAAGGCGGCGGCCATGAACGCCTGCATGGCCAGCACCCAGAAGCGCTTCGTGCGCACCAGGTCGATGAAGGGGCTCCACAGCGGCTTGATGATCCAAGGCGTGCTGAGCCAGCTGGTGTAGAAGGCGATCTCGGCGTCCGTTAGCCCCATGTTCTGGTACATGATGACCGCCATGGTCATCACGGCGAAGTAGGGCAGCCCCTCGGCGAAGTAGAGGGTGGAAATCCAGCTCCAGGTTCTTCTCTTCGTTGCCATAGGCTAATAGAATTTGCGGATGTCCGCTCCCTTATAATAATGTAGCAGAATCTCGTCGTACTTGTAGCCCTTCTCGCCCATCACGGCGGCGCCTATCTGGCAGAGGCCCACGCCGTGGCCCCATCCGGCGCCGGTCAGTGTGAAGCTCTCGGGGAAGCCGTTCTTCAGCGGCCCCTTGTCCACCACGAAGGCTGAGCTGAACAGGTGCGAGGGCGACAGTGTGCGGCGAATCTCCAGCTCCTTGCCGATGATGAGCGTCTGCAGGCTGCCCACAATCTTCAGCTTGATGATGCGGCCCGAACGGCCCCGCTGCACGGGGATGAGGTCGATGATGAAGCCGAAGTCCGTCTTCGACCGTTGCCGGATGAGCTCGGAGAGCTCCTCCTGGGTGTAGTGCACCCGCCAACGGTAGAAGTCGGTGGTCTCCTGGTCGTAGTTGTTCAGTATCTGGCTGAGGATGTGGTGGTCCGCGGTGTTGCAGAGCGACTCCGGTGTGGAGCGTATCCAACGGTCGGCCTCCTCCTCGTTGGTGAGGTCGGGCAGGGGTTCCTTGGGCTGCTCCAGGTCGCGTGTGGCGGTCAGGTAGGGGTGGTGCACATTCTCCCAGCAGCTCTCGAACTCCTCGCTCACGCCTCCGCAGCACTTCGAGAAGCGCGCGTCGCAGATGCCCCGCCCATACATGAGCAGCTGTCCGCGGGTGGCCTTCACCGCCTCGGCCACCACCTCGTTGGTGGCCTTGGTAATGCCTTGGTAGCGTTGGCAGTGGTCGTCGGCGCAGACGTCGAAGATGGTGTGCTCCTCGCGGTCGTACCAGCGGATGTGCTCGGTGTCGGTCTTGGTGAAGGCGAAGAACTTGTTGCCGCTGTTCTGTATGCTTTTGCGCTTCTCCATCTGGGCGAAGAGCCAGCTGCGGGAGATGACGGCGTGCGCCTTCAGAAACTCCAGCGACGAGGTGGCCTTCATCTCCGAGGAGATTACGCTGATGAGGTAGTCCTCGGCCGGCAGTATGTTGATGGCGGTTATCTTGCCCTCCTCCACCACCAGCTTCAGGGTGCCCGAGAAGATTTGCGTCTCCTTGCGCTCCCAGTGGAAGTTAATGCCGATGGTGACGTCGTAGAGCGAGAACGAGGCGCTGCCGCCCACGGGGGTGAAGGTGAGCTCGCGGTAGAGGTTGCCGTTCCACAGGATGCCTCCCTCGCTGAAGCGCACGTTCTGCTCGCCCTGCACCATCTCGCCCTTGGCGAGGTAGTTGCCGCCCAGCCAGAAGTTTATCTCCTGGGCATTGACGATGCCCACGCTTATCTCAGGTTCTGTCATTTCGTCTTGAATTTTTTCTTCAGTTGTTCGATGGCCTTTGCCATGGTCTCTTTCGGGTAGGCCACCTCTTGCAGTATGGCCAGCGCGCGCTCGGGGGTCATCGCGTCGAAGTCCTCGCGGCGGATGGTCACCAGCAGGCCGGCCATGTCCACGGCTCCGGGGCTGACCAACATCGTCGCCTCGGGGGCGGTGTAGCAGTCGGGCCGGTGCTTGCTGCGGGGGATGAGGGCGTAGCGCACCTCGTCCTGGGCGGTGTGCCAAGCCACCAGGTTGAACGACGGTTCCTTCTCGTCCTCGATGTGTATGGGCAGGCATTTCATAGCTTTCTCCAGCACACTGCTCACTGGCCTGACTCCTGCCGCGCAGCTCGTGGTCACCACCACCATCGGCACGTAGCTCTCCGTGAAGGCGTACAGCTGAATCTTCATGCTGCTGGCGGTCGTTCTAAAGCCGAACAGACTGTCGTCTTCCAGCTCTTGACCGACGGTGGCGCTGTAGAGCGGTTCGTCCCGCTGAATGTATCCCTCCACCAGGTCGCAGATGGGCAGGTGCGCGTCGAGGAACAGCTGGAAGTGCAAGTGGTCGGGAGCCGAGGCTCCGCTGTGCGCTCCGTTGTAGACAAGCATTCCATGGGACTGTTGCAATGTGCAAACAACGAATTTCATCATGTCCGTGTACACCTCCTGCGGACAGTGCTCCTTGTTGGCGATGGTGAAGTGTTTCGGCAGGATGGGGTAGGGGTTTACCAAAGCCTCGAAACCACTGACGGACGGAATGCGCTCCTGCTCCTTTGGCCGGTTCTCCTTGCAGAGGAAGCAGGGCCGCTTCTGCAGGTGCTCCTGGCTCATGTCCGCTCCGGTGGACTTCACACGGTGTGGGTTGAACTGCACCTGGAGTCCGTTGTCGAACCGCTTGGTCTCCACCTGCTGCAAGGCGTCGTAGTTTTGGCGCGCCAGCTCCCAGTTGTCCATTTGCCTATCTAAGAGGCACCGCAAATCGTCCTCTGTTGTTCTGCGGTAAGAGTCAGAAAGACTCATGCTTTGGCGGGCTTGAAGTTCCATGGTGCGTATGTAGTCCTTGTAGTAGTTGTTGGCGTTCACCTGCTCACGGCTCAGCGCGGCGTCGGAGTTGCCCTCCCAGCGGCGGCAGAGGTAGAGCACGTCGTAGATGCGCTCTATGCGGTAGTTGCGCGAGATGGCCAGGACCATGGCGTAATCCTCGCCGTAGCTGACGTTGGGGAAGGGTGTCTGCTTGGCCACGGGCACGTAGAAGGCCCGCGGGGCTCCCAGCCCGTTGATGCGCAGCGCGTTGTTGCGGCCGTTGTCGTCGGTCCACTCCCGGTGGTCGATCACTCCCGGCGCCAGCTCGTTCAGGTCGAAGTCCGTCAGCCGGTACGAGCCGATGACCATGCCGCAGGGCCGCTCCTTGAAC
>CAVFUK010000101.1:0-29884 GCA_963625535.1 Anaerovoracaceae bacterium
GGCACCAACGGGTTCACCTCGATGCTCTTGTCGGCGCGCGGACGCAGACCGGCGATGCCCGTGATGACGAGGTCGTTGAAGGTAGAGTGGTTGTAGTAGCGGCTACGCTCCTGGTCGCCCTTGAGCCAGTAACCCGTCACTTCGTCGAGATACTCGCCGATGTAGGGACGGCCGCGGTGATGTTGTGACTCCACATAGAGTTGCATCTGGTGGAAGAAGGTGCTGTCCGTCACCACCGGAGCCTCCGAGTGGTTCAGGTAGTTGGCCAGGGCCGTCAGGGTCTGTGCCGTGGCGAAAGGCCAGATGGCACCGTCCCACTCACACTGGCCCACGCCATGTGTGCGGAACTCCGGGTGACGACGCTCAGCGGTGGTCAGGCCGTAAGGTGCCGAGAAACCCTTCTCATCGTTCAGCTGCTTCCATGCCTCGCTATACTCTTTCGAGGGGAGGTTGAAGTACCAAGGCATGTAGCCTATCGCTTCGCGTACCTGGGCGCAGGTGTCGCCTCGCACAGTCTCGAAGAACTGATGCTGTGCGTTCCACAGGCGGGCCTCTATCAGTAGCTTTGTCTCCGCTGCCTTCTGGAGGTAGAGCTCCGCGTCTGCCGTCTTGCCCATCAGCTCAGCAATCTGTGCCAGCGCCATGGCGTTGCCATACATGTAGCTGTTGATGGTGGGGCGGGCGTTCTGTTGCTTGCGTGCACCGCTGATGCTCTCCTCCATACCGTCGCGCACATCGTATTGCCAGAAGAGGCCGTTGGCCAGGCGGTGCGTATCCTCCCAACGCTTGTACTCGTCGCAGAGGTCGGTGTACAGGTCAGTGAGGAAGGTGGTGTCCATCGTCACCAGGTAGCGGTTGTAGATGGCGTCGGGGTTCCACGAGCTGTATTTCATCATGCGGTTCATGGGTTTGCCCTCGTTTCCGCGGTACCATGTGTGGATGATGCCGTCGAGGTATTTCGGGTCGCGCAGCCAGCGGCTCTCGTAGATGTGGTGCCCGATGGCGCACGAGATGAGGTTATACTTGTCGGCGTACGACCGCTTTACCAGGAACTCCGTCATGCCGTAGCCCACGGGAGTCTCCTCGATGTGCTTGCGCAGCGTCCACCAGCGGTAGTAGAACATCTCCTCGAAGTCTTTCTCGGGACAGTCGAACAGGGGGATGTTCTCCTTCATCCAGTCCGAAGCCTGTGCGTTGGGGATGGCCTGGGCGATGTTCTCGTCCTCCATGCCGTTGAAGTAGTCCACGTAGTGTTTGTAGTCAGCATAGCGCAACACGGCAGCCGATCCGTCGGCATCCATCGACGCGCTCTTCACATTGGCGATGCGGAACGTTGCCTCCGGGTCCACGCCGTTGGCGTTGGGTGCGTCCTCATACTGGTCAGCCCAAGTGTCCACGGTGGGGTAGTGGCGACGTTCGCCGGTGCGGAACACGATGCGCTCGATGCTTGCGACCGGAGCGAAGAGCATGCGGGTAGCTTTTTTCTCGCCGTTCACGTAGACCACCGAGTTGCGGTTGGTCACCGACACGTCCACCTTCACATGGTAGCGCTTGCCTGGCTCATACATCAGCACCTTGCCGTAGCGGGCACCGCCCTTGGAGCGGAACTCCCCTTCGGGGGTGAGGTCGAGGCGTGCGCAGGCCGTGCCGTCCTCGTCCACAAACTCTATCTGCATTGTACCGTGGTCGTTCTGCTCGGCCATCAGGTCGAACTCCATGCTCAGTTCCTTCGTATTGGGTATCTTCCGTTCCACCTTGGCGGCGTCGAACGGATCTTTGTCTTTCAAGGTAAGCCATGTGGTGCCATCCTTCTGCTCGAGCGACACGGGAGCCCACACGGGTGAGTAGAGGTTCCACATGTCCAGGTCCGCCAGCGTCTTGAAGTCGGCGAAGTTCTCGTCGGCATGGCTGGATGCGTGTTGCTGCACGGGCACCTTGATGCGTGCCACCCACATGTCCTCCTTGTTCACACTATAGGTCACCCACAGGTTGCCATCGGCCGGCGTGCCGTTGCCCTCCTGTATGCCTCGCACGTATTGCGGGCCGAACGATTTGTACTGACCGCAGTAGCGCATCATCGGCACCTCGCCGTGCACCAGGTTCAGCGTGGTGTATTCCAGTCCGTCCTTACTCAGCGAAATGGCCAGTGGCCAGCGAAACTCCGATGGGTTGTACACCGTGGCGTAGGTGCCGTCGCTCAGCCGCTGTCCCCATATCTTGGCGTTGCTGTTGACAAACCCTTTGGCTCGGCCGATGGGTTGCTCCCACGTGTTGCCGCCGTCGTTGCTGATGGAGGTCAGCGCGTGTTTCCACAGACAGGCGATGCGTCCGTCAGGCAACGTGTACCAGCAGAAGGCCTTGTACTCCTCCTTCAAGGGTAGGATAGGATCCTGCCGGTCGGCCTCCTCCACCCACTGCATGCGGTAGAGCGGGTTGGCGAGTATCTCGTCGCAAGCCTGTCGGAAGGATTTGTCCTTCGAGCGTGTGTAATAAGGGTAGAGGGTATTCTTCTCGTTGAAGGCATGGTTATAATAGATGAAGTAGATGGGGCCGAAGGTGCCGTCCTCGTGTATCTCGCGCACCACACGTCCCACGCCGTTGCCGTCGTTGGGGTCGTCCTTCGGGTGCAGACAGATGCCATAGTGGCCCATGGCGATGAGCTTGCCCGACTTGGAGACGTAGAATCCCACGCGCTGGTGCATCACGGCATCCAGGTTCTTCGCCACCACCGTGCCGTCCTTGGTGGTGCCGTCCGTCAGATGATAGACAGGGAAGAGCACCTCCGGGGCCGACCATGTGTAGCCGTCGGCGGATGTCTGTAGCAGTGTGCACGAGGGTGGCACGTGCTCGTCCACCACATCGGAGAGGTAGTGCATGTAGAACTTCCCGTTCCAGTAGGCCATCATCGGCTGGTGGTTGTAGGTCCATCCGTTGCCGTTGGTGGAGTAGAGGTCGTAGCGGCGGGTAGCGCGCATCGTCTGTATGTTGTGCACACCCACCACGGGCGACAACTGTCCGTCGTGCTCATTGGGGTTCGATAGTTCGGTACCAGTGTAGTGGATACGGTCTTGGGCATTTACGGGGGCGAGGAACAGGCAACCTGCCGCCACCGTCAACATCTGCTTTGCGAAATGTTTCATAAATGTTCGTTCTTAATGGTATTAAATCAATTGGTGGTAGCAAGCGCTACCTCTGTTAGTCTACAAAATTATTGAAAAATCATTGTCGTCTCAAACAACTTGCGGCAATAGCCTTGTTATTTAACGTAAATTGAGAAACCAGTCGCGCCGCATCCTTATGACACTTCCGCATAACAAAGGTTTAACGCCAAAAAGTTTGCTACGCCACACACTTCCACTAAATTTGCAGTCCGAAAGAATCTACACGTCTTTTTTATATGATGAACTTGAAAGTTAAAGGCTTCGCACTAGGTGCTATTGCCGCTGCCACTTATGGTATGAATCCGTTGTTTACCCTGCCGCTCTACAGCAACGGGATGAACCCCGACTCCGTACTCTTCTTCCGATACCTGTTGGCGCTGCCCATCGTGGCGGTGATGCTGAAGGCGCGCGGACACTCGCTGAAGCTGCAGCGACGGGAGGTACTGCCACTGGTGGTGATGGGTGTGCTGATGGCCGCCTCGTCGCTCTGCCTCTACCTGAGCTACAACTATATGGCCGCTGGCATCGCCTCCACCATGCTTTTCGTCTACCCTATCATGGTGGCCCTCATCATGGCGGTGGTCTACAAGGAGCGTCTCTCCCTGATGACCGCCTTCTGTCTGTTGATGGCCTTGGGCGGAATCGGCATGCTCTACAATACCAGTGACGGCGGCACGTTGAGTTTGGCGGGCACGCTGCTGGTGATGCTCTCTTCCCTCTCGTATGCCATTTATCTGGTAGGCGTGAACAAACCTGTGCTGAAGAACATCCCTACGTTGAGGGTCACCTTCTACGTGCTGTTGTTCGGCGTCTTCCTTTATGTCATCCGCTTGGTGGCCTTCTGCCCGCTGACCGTACCTCACGACTGGTACCTGTGGGGTAACCTTATCGCCCTAGCCACCTTGCCGACAGCCATCTCCTTCTTCTGCACCACTCTGGCCATCCAGTACATCGGCTCCACGCCGACGGCTATCTTGGGTGCCCTGGAACCTGTCACCGCCATCTTCTTTGGCGTGGTGGTGTTCGATGAGACCCTCACACCCCGCGACTGTGTGGGCCTCGTGATGATTATCACTGCCGTCACGCTGGTAGTGGCAGGCGGCTCGGTCACCCTCCACTTGCATTTGACCCGCTTCCGCAAGCTCTTCCCGAGGATTCCCTTCGGGCACCATCATAAGGCAGAGTGAGGCGATACCTTATTGATGTAAGAACATGGGAGGATGTAGCCACCGATTCAACATAATTACCAGTCAAATACCTCTTTTATAGGGCATAATTCTTCATTTGTACTTGTTCATCTAAGTGCAATGTCCTACATTTGCAAGAGTGAAAAACACACTTCTAAAGACTGGTAATGCAGACGAATGAACAAATCCTGATTCTACAACTTCAGCAAGGAATGGAAGTTGGCTATGCTACACTCTACCGTGAGCATTATGGTCCCTTGTGTCATTTTGCCTCCCTCATGTTGCAGGACGACTTTGCGGCGGAGTCGGTTGTGGAGGATGTCATACTCCATCTGTGGGAGAACCGTCAGCAACTGGACATCCACACCTCGCTGCGTAGCTATCTGCTGTGTAGCGTGAAAAACAAATGTCTGGACCATATCAAACTCAAGTATACCCGCACGGAGTGTCAGTTCTCCACCCTTTCCACCGAGGAGGTACGTGCTTTTGACCAACGGTTGGCTACCGTATCGCCTGTGGAGCAACTGGTGGGGAAGGAACTGGAGCGGGAAGTGTTGCAGACCATAAACGGATTTCCTATAGAGTGTCGCACCGTATTCATGAAGAGTAGGATGGAGGGGAAGAACAATCAGGAAATATCCGATGAAATGGGCATATCTGTCAACACGGTGAAGTACCACATAAAGAATGCCCTCCGACAACTGAAAAAGTTCGAGAACGGACTACCCCTAATCCTCATTTTGTCGTCCATATATAAATTATGAGTAGTATGAAAACCGATATAAACGACATAGACTATCTAGAATCACAATACCTCAACGACCGGTTGACGGACGAGGAGAAGCGGACGCTCGACGAGAAATACGACTACGGCAAGGCGTTCAACCGATTCCGCCGACGCTCGGGTCTTGCTAGTGAGAAGCCGTCCCCGGTCCGTGGCTCGCGCTTCCTTCACTGGGTTGCCGGCATAGCGGCCGTCGTCGCGGTGCTCTTCGTTACCACCTGGTTCTCTTACCACAGCGGACAGGATGCTCTGAAGGGCGTATTCACCGACATCGTCATCACGGCACCCAAGGGGTCGTCCACTCAGGTGACCATGCCCGATGGTTCCACCGTGTTGCTCAATTCCGGTTCGCGGCTGAGCTACTCCCAGGGTTTTGGTGTGTCCGACCGCGAGGTGCACATCATCGGCGAAGGCTATTTCGAGGTGGTGAAGGACAACTCCAAACCCTTCAAGGTAATTTCCGATAATGTGAAAGTCATTGTGCTGGGCACCAAGTTCGACTTTCGCGACTACCCCGAAGACCCTAGCGCTGAGGTTACCTTGGACGAGGGAAGTGTGAACATGAGTCACCTTGCCTCCAACCAGAACGTTACGTTGCGCCCGCAGCAACAGGCCATCATGGATAAGAAGACCGGTGAGATGACCGTGAAGACCTTTGGCGTGAACGACAATATGAGCAAATGGAAGGATGGAATACTCTCCTTCAACGGCGAGTCGTTGGGTGAGATATGCAAGATATTGGAGCGCAGCTACGATGTGAAGATTACGTTCGCCAACCCCGAGAAGGCCGAACTCCACTTTTACGGAGCCTTCTTCCGCGCAAGTCAGTCCATTCACGAGATCATGACCAATCTGGCCTCCACCAAGCGTATCCGCTTCACTCAGAAGGAGACGGAAATAGTCATCTATTAAGGTTTTGCAAAAAATCTTGCAAAACTCACTACCCCGCCATCCTGAATAATCGTCATTACCATGTATATCGTTTTACACATTAAATCTATTTATTATTATGAAAGTGAAAAGACACTTATTGTTGCTGGCCGCGGCCTTCTGCTTGCAGACAGGCGCGTTTGCCCAAAGCATCAATATGAAGAATGTGACCGTAAGGCAAGCCTTGACACAGATTGAAAAGGAGTGCGGTTATTCATTTGTGTACGAGGCCAAGGACCTCAACACTAGTCAAAAGGTAACCATCAAGGCAGATGATTGTAAGGAGGCCATTAAGCAAGTTCTTGCAGGCCAGCATGTAACCTATGTTATCAACGGAAAGAATGTGGTCATCTCCAAGGTGAAGTCGGGCAACCAACAGCCTAAGGGTAAGAGACGCAAAGTGAGCGGAAAGGTGCTCGACAAGAATGGCGAGCCCATCATCGGCGCCACCGTCCGGGTGAAGGACAGTAACGAAGGTACCATCACCGACGTTGACGGTAACTTCAACATCGATGTAGATAGCGAAAGTGCTCTCCAAATCTCCTACATCGGTTTCCAGGAACAAGTGGTAAGCGTAGGCGACCGGTCGCAGCTGATGGTGACACTGGGCGAGGACAACAAACTGTTGGACGAGGTGGTCGTTATCGGTTACGGTACGCAGCGCAAAGGCGACATCACTAGCTCCGTAGGTAGCGTGAAGCGTGAGGACTTCATCTCAGGAGCCGTAAACGATGCTGGCCGACTCATCCAGGGTAAGATTGCCGGTCTCTCTGTTACCCGTCCGAACGGTAACCCTACCAGCGGTACCGAAATCTCCCTGCGTGGTAACACCACCATCCTGGGAGCTTCCACCAATCCGCTCATCCTGGTGGATGGCGTGCCGGGCGACTTCAACACCGTGGCTCCTGAGGATATCGAGAGCATCGACGTGCTGAAGGATGGTTCTGCAGCAGCCATCTATGGTTCGCGCGGTACCAATGGTGTAGTGCTCATCACGACCAGAAAATCCAAAGGCAACGACATCAACGAGGTGCAGTACAGTACTTACCTTAGTCTGTCGACCATCGCCAAACGTCCGGACTTCTGCACAGCCAGCGACTACCGTCAGCAGATAGAGGACGGCCTGCGCGACGCTGCATGGGATCTGGGATATGACACCGACTGGATTGATGCCATCACCCGTGTAGGTGTCAGCCACGTGCACAACGTCTCCTTCAAGGGTGGTAACGCGCAGACCAACTACATCTTCAACATCAACTACCGCGACTTGCAGGGTATCATGAAGCGGTCTGATAAACAAGAGTTCCAAGGACGTGCCGAGGTCAACCACTCCATGTTTGACAATAAGCTACGCTTCAACTTCCAGTTGCTGGGCAACCAGACCGGCTATACCGCCACTAGCGATGGTAGCAGCTTCAACAATTACACTTGGCGTCAGGCACTCATCCACAACCCGACGGAATCCATCAAGAACGAAGATGGTACGTGGACCGAGAACACCGGCATCTTCAACTACGAGAACCCCATGGCCCGTCTGTATGAATGCGATGGAGAACAGTCGATTACACAGACACGTTTCAGTGCCAACATCACATTCAACCCCATCAAGGAACTGACCGTCAACGCCCTACTATCATACGACAAATCCAACCAAGAAGGTGGTTATTACGAAACCAAGAACCACATCTCCAATGTACGCGACGGCCAGAATGGCTACGCCTCTACAGGCAGCAGCGCTCAAATCACCAAACTGGCTGAAATCACCGCACAGTTCAACAAGACCTGGGGTTCACACACCTTCCAGGCATTGGTCGGCTACTCTTATCAGGGAAACACCTATCGTCAGCAGTACGAGCGAAACTACGATTTCCCGACAGACAACTACAGTTGGCACAACATCGGCCAGGGTCAGGCTTTGAAAGAGGGACTCGGCACCATGTACAGCTACCAGCTCGACAGCAACCTCATCGGTTTCTTCGGACGTATCAACTACAACTACAAGAACCGCTACATGTTGATGGCCAGTGTACGTCACGAGGCAGCCAGCCAGTTGGCAGGTGCCGACGAGCCTTGGGGCACATTCCCCAGTATCTCCTTGGGATGGCGCGTCACCGAAGAACCTTTCATGGAGGACCAGCGGATATTCGACGACCTCAAGGTTCGTGCCGGTTACGGTGTGACAGGTTCGCAGCCTAGCAACTCCTTCCTGGGTGTCTCCCTGCTGGGTTATGGCGACTATTACCTCTACAATGGCGAGTGGATACGCTCCCTGCAACCTACACAGAACTCCAACAACACGCTGAAGTGGGAGGAGAAGCATGAGTATGACCTGGGTATCGACTTCAGCGTCCTCAACTCTCGCATCAACGTGTCCATCGACTGGTACTACCGCCTCATCAAAGGTTTGCTCTACGACTACACCGTGCCTTCACCCCCTAACGTGTACACCACCACACGTGCCAACGTAGGTGAGATGAGCAACAACGGTCTCGAGGTGATGATCAATGCCATCCCCATCCAGACACGGGATTTCAAGTGGAACTCCACAGTGACTTTCTCCACCAACACCAACAAGCTGAAGAGCCTTTCCAATGACCTCTATCAAGCCTCTACCGATTACTTCATGACCGGATGGATCACCGAACCGGTGAAGACTGAGTCGCACATCGTACGCATTGGTCATCAGGTGGGCGACATCTACGGATTCAAGGTAGTGGATGTGGACGATGAAGGTAAGTGGATTTATGAAGACAAAGACGGCAACTTGGTTGGATATGACAACTTCAGTCGTACGTTCGAGGACAAGAAGGTGTTGGGTAACGGTGTGCCTAAGTGGTACTTGGGCTTCAACAACCAGTTCAGCTACAAGAAATGGGACCTGGCCATCAATATGCGTGGAGCCTTCGGTTTCCAGATTATTAACCAGACCCGTATGTTCTACGAGAACCGTAGCCGTCAGGACTGGAACCGCTTGCGCTCAGCCTACGACAAGGTGTTCGGCAAGGCCGTGCTCAACAGCCTCTGCTCTGAGGAGTTCAACAGCTACTACGTGGAAGACGGCGACTACTGGAAGATTGACAACATTACCCTCGGTTACACCTTTGGTAAGATTGGCAAATACATCCAATCGTTGCGCCTTTACGGCTCGGTGAACAACGCTCTCACCATCACGGGCTACAAGGGTATCGACCCCGAGGTGTCCACCTCTGGCCTGAGCCCAAGCAACGATACGATGCAGAACTATCCGCACGCCCGCGACTTCACATTCGGACTTAATGTCACATTCTAATAACCAAGGAGGAACTTTTTATGAAAAACAGTTTATTGAATATATTGTTAATAGGTGCAGTATCGTTGACAAGCATGTGCTCCTGCACCGAGTTGGAGGATACCAACTATACCAACATCGTGGCGGACGGTTTCGAGCCCACCGATGAGGACGTAGCCGCACTGCTGTCGTCGGCATATGTGTCGTGGCGCAAGACGATGCTGCTGTGGAACGGCGTGGCTCGTGCCCAGATGCTCTGCAGCGACCAGGACATTGTCCCCGCACGCCCCAACGGATGGGTGGACGGTGGCGTCTACAAACGCTTGCACCAGCACAAGTGGACCAGCGAGGACGACGTGCCCTTGCAGTCGTGGGTGCGTACCTACGACGGCATCAACGCCTGCAACCGTGTGCTCTATCAGTTTGAGTCGGGCCAGGTGAAGTTGGGCGACCGCGAGGCGGCTATCGTTTCGGAGCTGAAGGTGCTGCGCGCCTCTTACTACTATATCCTCGATGACCTCTTTGCCAACGTGCCCATCGTCACCAATTTCGACGTGCCTGAAGGATACCTGCCCGAGCAGAGCAACCGACAGACTCTTTATGAGTTCATCATCAGCGAACTGACCGAGAACATCCCCAACCTCACCGAAGAGGTGAACAGCGAATACTACGGACGCTTCAACAAATGGGCCGGATACACGCTGCTGGCAAAGATGTATCTCAACTCCGAGATATTCAGCAATGGCACACACAAAGACTATGACAAATGCATATCCGCCTGCAACGAGGTGCTCAACTGTGGCAAGTATCAACTGGAGAGCGTTCGCAAGAACGTCTTCGTGACCAACAACGAGAACAGCAAGGAGATTATCTTCGCACTCCCCTTCGACGAGACTTATGTGACCGACTGGAACGCTTTCGACTTCCACATGTACTCGTTGCAGCCCGAGAACCAGGCGACCTACAACTTCACTGCCACTCCTTGGGGAGGCTCGTGTGTACTGCCGCAGTACATCGACACCTTCGACCCCGACGACCAGCGACTCACAGATGACTTCATCGCCGGCATGCAGTATGACAAGAACGGCAACGAGTTGCTCTGCACGATGGGCAACATGAAGGGCAAACCTCTGGAGTATGTGAATGTGGTGAACAGCATCGACGACTCCGATGAGAACCAGGGCTTGCGCTGGGGTAAGTTCGAGTATGCCGAGGGCATCACCAACCGCTTGAGTAACGACTTCCCGTTGCTTCGCTATGCCGATGTGTATCTGATGAAGGCTGAGGCTATGTTGCGCACAGGCGACGCAGATGGTGCTGCCGCTCTGGTGACCAAGGTCAGAGAGCGCAACTTCACCTCTAATCCGTCCAAGGCTGTCGTAACGGGAGCGGACCTGATGGGTAACAGCTGCTACGACTATGGTCGCCGCGATGTCAACACCACCACTCACGACAATGCCACCATCCAGTATGGCCGCATGCTCGACGAGCTGGGCTGGGAGTTCTCACAGGAAGGCCGTCGCCGACAGGATATGGTACGTTTCGGAGTGTTCACCACACGCTCTTGGTTCTCCCACGATGCGTCTAACGCGAACATGAACATCTATCCGATACCCAACAGTCAGATACTGACGAACTCCAATCTGAAACAGAACGACGGTTACAATTAACCATCAAGGGTCCATGACTCTCGTCCATGGACCCACCATACGCACGTACGCACGTTATCGATAGGTATTACATTTAATAATAAGCCCGGCTCCTCCACCGCGTCATTGCGGAGAAGGGGCCGGGCTTCTTCCTTCACTGCTTATTGCCCTTGGCGGCAATGTAGGCCCCAGCAAAAACATCGGGCGATGAGGCTTGCCGTTGACTGGCAGCTTCATCGCCCGTGTTCATTAGACGTAGTTGCAATTATTCCATGGTTCGGTTAGGCTAAAAGGCAGGTTAGCCTAAGCGGATGGGGAATGTGGGGCTATTTCTTCTTCTGTGCCTTGCGCTCCTCGATGCGCTTGTACCACTCCTGACGCTCCTTGTTCAGGTCGTAGCCACGCCCGGCGAGGTAGTTGTTGATGCGGCCCTTGAACTTGCCGAATGCCTCGTGCTTCTTGTTGGAGTTCTCGGCGTCCATGGCGAACTCACGTGCCTCCACCAGCCAGGCGTAGATTTGTGCCTTCTCCTCGTCGGTGAGCGAAGGTATCATGTCCAGCGTAGCGTCGTAGGTCACCTTCACCACACCGTAGGTCATGCCGTCCTTCACGGCGGTGATCTGCTTCTCGCTGATGTAGAGCGACAGGGCAGCGGGGAAGGCGAAGTGTGAGCGGTACAGGGCGGCGTCCTTCACGGCGTTGGCGGCCTTGATGGCATTGTCCTTCTCCGTGCCGGTGATGCCGGACTCCTTTATCTCCTTCACCTTGGCATCGCGCACCTCGTAGATGTCGTTCAGCTCGAAGTAGCGGTTGGCGATGATGTTGCGCACCTGTCCGGCTACGGTGGTGTCGGCGATGCCGAGTTTGTCCACAATCTTCTGCGAACGCTTCACGATGCTCTCCACGTACTTAGGGTCGCGGTCCTTGCTGTTGAGCTCCACGGCCTGTGTCGCGGTGGCGAAGCAGGCAAGGAACAGACAGAGTATAGTGTATCTTATCTTCATTTCTTGTATCATTATCAGTTAGTATTACATCAGTTTTCCCTTCTCGGCCAGCGTGTCGTAGTTGTTGCGCAGGTCGGTCCAGTCTATCTTATATTTCGTGCTGATGCCGTTGATGTACTTCTCGATGTTGGTGTAGCCGTCGCCCGTGCAGTCCTTGTTGGCGTCGCTCGGGTCGTTGGGGTCCAGACCGTTGGCCTTTTCCCACTCGTCGGGCATGCCGTCGTTGTCGGAGTCTACGTACGGTGTACCTTTATACTCGGGATAGCCGCCCATCTGACGGATGTCGGTGATGATGCCCTGCTTGTAGGAGTCCTTGGCGCGGGCACGGTACTTGAAGGTACCCTCCTCGTTCTTCGACTTGTCGGCCAGTCCATAGAGCGGTCCGTAGTAGTCCTTGGCCATCTTCTTGTCGTAGTAAGCCTCGCCGGTGCGCACCTCCTCGATGATGTGCTCGTCGAGTTCGTCGCGGCAGGGGATGTTGGCACCCACGTTGCGCAGCACGTAGTTGTATGCCTCGTTGGCGGAGGTGATGGTGATGTAAGGCATCTCGAACGGCTCGCTCACACGCATGTACTCGGTGTGGCCCTCGGTGTTGGGCTCCGTCTCTATCTGGATGCCGCCGGCCCAGTTGTCAGCGGTGATTTCGGGATAGCCCTCCATCACGTTGCCGTTGGCATAGACGCGGCCGTACTGCTTGTAGTTGAGCTTGCTGCGGCCCGACTCGGGCTTCAGGATGCGGTGACCCACATTGCCTGTCTTGGTGGTGGCAGGTCCCGGTTTGTAGTAGTTGTTGATCATGTTGAACATGGCTGTGTAGTCGCCGCCGTCCGACGAGCGGTGTACCCAGTTGAAGACCACATTGTTGACGAAGTTGAACACGCCGTTCCATCCGATGGAGGGGTTACGTCCGGCATTGCTGGCCCACAGGTTGCGCATGAAGGCACAGTTCTCGCCGCCCAGCGTGCTGCCGAAGGCGTGGTTGTAGGTGTCGAGCGCTTTGGCTGAGATGGTGTTCTGTATGGTCACGTTCACCGTAGGGAGTTTCTGCTCGGTAACCTGGTACTGTCCCTCGCTGGGGTCGTACATGTGGCGGTAGAAGGAGATGTTCTCGTCCAGTCCCCACGAGCATGAGCAGTGGTCTATCATGATGTTGCCCACGGGGTTGCCACCGAAGGCATCGTCGCGGCTGGTCACGTCGGTGATGCCGCGGCGGAAACGCATGTGGCGCACCACCACGTCGTGTGTGTCCACACTGAAGGTCTCGCCGGCCACGCAGACGCCGTCGCCCGGAGCCGTCTGTCCGGCAATGGTGATGTAAGGCGCTCTCACGCGGATGGGCGACTTCAGCTGGATGATGCCTGAGACGTTGAACACCACGATGCGGGCACCACCCGATTCGCAGGCCTCACGGAACGAGCCTGGACCACTGTCGTTGAGGTTGGTGACGGTGATGACACGACCGCCACGGCCGCCGAATGAATACATGCCGCCACCTTCGGCACCGGGGAATGCCGGGATGCGTGCCTGGGGCAGGTCGCACGGACGCGATGCCCAAGGGATGTAGGGACGTCCCTCTTTAGCTTCTTTCTGTACAATCTTGTAGGCTTCTGCCCACGCGTCTTTCGATGCTTTAGAGGCCTCCGACCGTCTCTTGGCCGATGCCTCACTGGCTTCTTTGGATACTGACGGATACTGCGCAAAGGCTGTAGAGCAGAGCAGACCCGCACAAATAGCGCTTAATACGTATTTTTTCATCATATCGGATTAAATGTTGTTTATAAGTAGTTCTATCATGGTTTTAGACAAGCTCCTGTCCCGAAGGTTATATCGCCGAGGTTGCATTTTGCATTCTTTAACCCCGTTGAGGCCTTCCATCCTGTCGCCAGCCTGCCACGGATATGGAATATCTGTTCAATTCAATGGATAATCTTACGGAGAGGCACCATCTTCGCGTTTTGTGTGTTGCTCGTTCCAGATGTTTCGCCTAACTTTGTGGCTCAATCCATTACTTACTAATATACCACAATGAACCCTAAAACGATTTTCATGAGACAGAGACAGCTCCTCACTTGGTTGGCTGTGGGGCTTACGATGCAACTGAGCGCACAGACCATCGACCTGGCTGGCGAGTGGCAATTCGCCCAAGGCGACAAGAACGAGTACAACGACCGCATCCAACTGCCGGGCTCGATGACCACCCGGGGCAAAGGCGACAAGGTGAACGTGAACACCCGGTGGACGGGAAGTACCTACGACTCGTCGTTCTACTTCAACCCCTATATGGCGAAATATCGGGTGGAGGGCAACATCAAGTTCCCCTTCTTCCTGACCCCCGAACACCACTACGTGGGCAACGCGTGGTACCGCAAGACGGTGAGCGTGCCCCAGGCGTGGCAGACGCAACGGGTGATGCTCTATCTGGAACGCCCCCACATAGAGACCACCGTGTGGGTGAACGGACAGCTGGCCGGGCGCGACTCGTCGCTGTCGGTGCCTCATGAGTGGGACATCACTCCTTATATTAAATATGGTGCGGAGAATGCCATAGAGGTGCGTGTCTACAACGGCATAGAGAACGTCTGCGTGGGACAAGACTCCCACAGCGTGACCGACCAGACGCAAGGCAACTGGAACGGCATCGTCGGACGCATGGAACTGCAGACACGCCCGCAACAGTACCTCCGCAACGTACAGGTCTATCCCGATGTCGATAACCGACAGATCCGCGTGACCATGGATGTCGTTGGCGGTAAGAAGAAGGGGAACTTCGTATTCCTGGTGGACGGCCAGCGTCATCAGTGCAAAGGCGTGAAGGCAGGGGAGGACGGACTCTTCGCCGTCACACTGCCCATGGGAGCCGATGTGAAGCTGTGGGACGAGTTCACCCCGAACCTCTATACGCTGACCACTATCCTGGGCACCGACACCGTGACGACTCGCTTCGGCATGCGACAGATTACCGCCGAAGGCCGACAGTTCTACATGAACGGCCGTAAGACTTGGATGCGTGGCACGGTGGAGAACTGCTGCTTCCCCGAGACAGGCTATGCGCCCACCGACGTGGAGTCGTGGCTGCGTGTGTTCCGCAAGTGCAAGGAGTATGGACTCAACTTCATGCGCTTCCACTCCTTCTGTCCGCCCGAAGCCGCTTTCGAGGCTGCTGACCAGGTAGGCTTCTATCTGCAACCCGAAGGTCCGTCGTGGCCCAACCATGGTGTACGCCTGGGCAACGGCATGTCGATAGACCGCTACTTGATGGAGGAGACGCAGCGCATGGTGGCCCGATATGGCAATCACCCCTCATTCTGCTTCCTGGCCTGTGGCAACGAGCCGGCGGGCAACTGGGTGCAATGGGTAGGTGAGTTCGTCGACGCCTGGAAGGCTACGGGCGACGACCGTCGCCTCTACACCGGCGCATCCGTAGGTGGCGGCTGGGCATGGGACCCCAAGAGCCAGTACCACGTGAAGGGTGGTGCCCGCGGACTCAATTGGGACCTCCGTGCTCCGCAGTCCGAGGACAACTTCAACGACAACATGCTGAAGGTCACGCAGAAGGGTAGGACCGTGAAGGTGTTCGACAACAACGAGCCATTCCTCTCGCACGAGACTGGACAGTGGTGCGCCTTCCCCGACCTGAAGGAGACCTCGCAATACACCGGAGCCTACAAGGCGCGCAACTTCGAGATATTCGCCGACCTGCTGCGCGACAACGGCATGGCCTCGCAAGCCGAGAAGTTCCTCCACGCCAGCGGTAAGCTACAGACCTTGGCCTATAAGTACGACATCGAGCGAAACCTGCGCACGCGCGACTTCGCCGGATTCCAGATGCTCTCGCTCAACGACTACAGCGGTCAGGGCACCGCACTGGTGGGCGTGCTCAACGTACATTGGCGCGAGAAGGGCTACTGCGACAGCACGGACTGGCGCCAGTTCTGTGCCCCCATTGTGCCGCTGGCCAAGTTTCCCAAGTTCGTCTACACCGACATGGAGGTGCTGAGGGTGCCTGTGGAACTCTACAACGCTAGCCAGCAGACACTGAAGAACGCCCGCGTGACCTATCGCATCCACGACGAGCAGGGACGCGAATACGCCAACGGCACCCTCTGTTGCAAGGACCTCCCGGTAGACAAGAATATCGACTTGCCTAGAGTAGCTTGCCCGTTATCCATGGTGCAGGCTCCGGCTAAACTGACCCTTCACGTGCAGGTAGAGGGAACGCAGGCCCACAACCAATGGGACTTCTGGGTGTATCCCACCCAAGTGGAGATGCCCAAGGCGGACGATGTCCTCATTACCGACACCCTCGATGAAAAGGCATTGCAGACACTGGAACAAGGTGGAAAAGTACTGGTGCTGGCAGGCGGTAAGGTGAAGATGGGAGCCGATGTGAAGCAGACTTACCTGCCCGTGTTCTGGAACACCAGCTGGTTCAAGATGCGTCCGCCCCACACCACGGGAGCCACCATCGACAAGCAACATCCGTTGTTCAAGCACTTCCTGACCGACGACTGGAGCAACCTCAACTGGTGGGAGTTGCTCAACAATGCCCAGGTCATCAACCTGCGCGAGTTTCCCTTCGACTACCAGCCTGCCATCCAACCCATCGACACATGGCACGTGAGCCGCAAGCTGGGCATGATGGTGGAGGTCAACGTGGGCAAAGGCAAGCTGCTGCTCACTACGATGGACCTCACCAGCGACCTCAATCGCCGTGTGGTTGCCCGCCAGATGCGTAAGGCCATACTGGAGTATATGACGAGCACAGACTTCGCTCCCTCCATCACCGTAGAGCCGCAGACCATCACGCGCCTGTTCACTCACTCGGCCCCTGCCGTGAACATGTTCACCAACGAGTCGCCCGATGAGTTGAAGCCCAAGATAGAGTGATTGGCTGACAGAGTCTCTTCCCGAAGACCCACACGTATGATGCCGAAACCGAACGACATCTAGGTCTAGCTGCGGAGAGTATGCTCTCGAAGGCCTATACATGGTAAGTATATAACAAAAGAGTCCGCAAACAAGTAACATTGCTTGCGGACTCTTTTGGTGTAGAGCTATACCGAAATTATCCTTGAGTACACACGATATCTCTGTTCAAAGTCTTTGAACAGACGTTCAAAGTCATTAAACACATGTTCAGAGTCTTTGAACACACGTTCAGTGACTTTGTACAGAGACATTGTTCAATCCCGATGATAATAGCGAAGGATGCTGTGGATGAATGCGTTCGCTCCCTGTCTTAATAGGGTGTAGTTATTAGATGAAACTCTTCGCAAAGATAAACAAATATTATCGAGAATGCAAGTTATTGCTTGTCGGATGTCTCTGTCTTGCGGGTGAAGGGCTTCCACACGTTGTCCCATTTCTCTCGCCATTCCTTGCGGAGGAACTTGGGGACGAAGGGTTGGTCGCGGTCGGGAATCACACGGCCGGAGGGGCAGAAGCGAACCTTGACGAAACCTACCTTTTCGCGGAAATGGGCTTGCGCATCGTTGCCGAAGATGCTGCACCACCAGTTGCCGTCGCGGTCCTGGAAGAAGCCGGTGCCGCCACCGCAGGGGACAGCCTCGTGACGCATGCGGTAGGGACCATACAGACTGTCGGACACGGCGATGCAGGGGGAGTAACGATTCTCGTAGGAGTCCGCTCCGCCGATGTAGTATTTGCCATCGTGCTTGAAGAGGGTAGCGCCCTCGTGAGCCAAGTCCTTGCAGCCGGCACGGCGGGGACAACTGCTGGCATGATGAGTTGGGTCGAGGTCGTACTCCTCTATGGTAATCTTGCGGAAGGGGGTGGCAAAGCCGCTCATGTCATCCTTCAAGCGGGCAACGTAGTCGCCACCGGCATAGGTGAAGTAGACACTGCCGTCGGTGTCCTCGAACAGCGTGCCGTCGATGCCGTCGGCGATAGGACCTTCGTAGCTGAAGGCGTTCACATACGGACCGTCCGGCCGCCCTGTTGAGCTCTTGATGATGCCGATGCCATTGGGACACATACTATATACAATGTAATAGTTGCCCTTGACGTAGTGTATCTCGGGAGCCCACACGGCACGGGTGGCTCGGCGTGGATGTTTGCGCCAACGCTTCACCCACGCGGGGGCCTCTGTGTCTATCTCCCACACCAGCCCGAGGTAGTCCCATTGATGCAGGTCGGCCGAGCGCCACAGCTCGATGCCTTGTGCCCACGCCCAGATGTTGTCGCCCGACG
The DNA here is from genome assembly GCA_963625535.1 of Anaerovoracaceae bacterium. Lineage (GTDB taxonomy): Bacteria > Bacteroidota > Bacteroidia > Bacteroidales > Bacteroidaceae > Phocaeicola_A. The sequence continues at coordinate 18,194 of CAVFUK010000101.1, forward strand.
AACCGGTGAGGTAGTACATGCCATCGCCACCCAAGGTGACCACGCCATCGCGCAGATGCACGTCCAGGGCCGGAGTGATGGGAGGAAACAATCCTTTGTCCACGGCCAATCCGGTCGTGGGGAATTTAATCGGTGTGTATTCAGGTCGAGTGTACTTACCACTGTAGCGTACGCCGCTAGAGCCGCTTATCCAGCCGCCACGCCCGTCGTCCGTGACCGGATGACCAGCGCCGCATATGCCCCGAAACTGTTTGGCCCAAGCTATTTCTTCGGCAGGGGCTACGTAGTCGGAGTCGCTCAGTGCCACGGGTTGGTTCAATGGAGGGAACTGTGGCTCCGTCTGAGCCAGACAGGGGAGTGAGATGAGGGCGAGTGACAGCGCCTTCGCACAAAGCGTAAACAGTGGTTTCATCATGATAGTGATGTGGTTAGAAGGTTGTTACTTCTTTATTGTTAGTAGTCTATTGGCTGCGCTTCTTTTGTGCTTTGCCGTGACCGATGGTAGGCGGCGAAGAGAGAGGAGACTGCAGTAACCGACGGCGATGTCGGTGCCAACAAATGCTCTTCCGCCGGTTCGCCGCTGTCGTCACAGCTCGTCGCGGGTGAAGGCGATGGCGCGGTTGACGTAGTCGATGAAGGGTTGGGTGGTGCGGAAGGCATCGGCTACACGCTGCAATAGGTCGGGTGCGAGCATAGCCTCGCGACCTGGTTCCCACACCAGACAATAGGAGCGCAAACGCAGGTACTCGCCATAGGGAGCGTCGGCAGCGAAGCCTTTCGGGTTACGCTTCAGACTGTCCGAAGGGTCGAGCTGGAAGAGCGGGGCGGCCTTGACGATGCGGTCGAAGTCGCCCTCGCCATTGCAGATGTCCTCGCGGATGGTCTTCAGCGCCGCGGGCTCGAAGCAATAGTGACCGCTGGCCAACAGGTTGCCTCCGGGGAAGCCGCCATCCTGCGGACCTACCTGGAAGTAGTATCCTGCATAGCCCGACTTCTTCCCACCACGGACGATGAATGCGCCCATGTGGGTCTTGTACGGTGTCTTGTCCTCCGAAAAGCGTGTGTCGCGGTAGATGCGATAGGAACAATCCTTGACGGTGAGGCCGCTGATGGTAGGGTCGAACTTCGCTATCTCTCTGATCAGTAACTCCGTGAAGGCATCGAAACGGCTCTGGGCCGCTTGATACTCCGCCTTGTGGGCCTGGAACCAAGGCCGGTCGTTGTTGCGCTGCAACTCCAACAGAAAATCGATAACTTCTTTCATACCTTTATTATACATGAGAGGAATTTCCTCCATTTCATCGAATGATTGTCCCTTGTGTGCCGTCGATGGCCGTGGCCTGTGTGATGACCACCTTGGCCACGCCAGCCTGCAGTGCGTCGAAGGCGTTCTCCAGTTTGGGTATCATGCCGCCTTGGATGATGCCCTCCTTCACGTAGCGGTCGAAGTCGGCTCGGCTGATCTCGGGTATCACGCTGTCGTCGTCCTTCTCGTCGCGCAGTACGCCTTTCTTCTCGAAGCAGTAGACCAACGTCACGTCGAACAGCTGTGCCAGCGCCTTGGCCGTCTCACCGGCTATGGTATCGGCATTGGTGTTGAGAATATGGCCCTTTCCATCGTGGGTGAGGGGTGCCATCACCGGCACGATGCCCTTGCGGATGAGCTCGGCAAGGAACTCGCCGTTCACCTTCTCCACGTCGCCCACGAATCCATAGTCCACCTCCTTCACAGGGCGTTTCACGGAACGTATCACGTCCATGTCCGCTCCCGTGAGGCCGAGGGCGTTCACTCCTTTGGCTTGCAGTCCGGCCACGATGTTCTTGTTCACCAGTCCGCCATAGACCATCGTCACCACCTTCAGCGTCTCCGCGTCGGTGATGCGTCGGCCGTTGACCATCCGGCTCTCGATGCCCAGTTGAGCCGCCAGGGTGGTGGCGGAGCGTCCGCCGCCGTGCACCAGCAGCTTATATCCCTCGATGGCGGAGAAGTCGGCGAGGAGCTGTTGCAGCGTGCTGCTCTCCTCCACAATCTTTCCGCCCACTTTGATAATCGTCAATGCTTCTTTCATCTCGTCTTTGTATAATGTTTCCGTTTATTCCAAATAGGTATATCCATAGAGTCCCGAGCGGTAGTTGCTGAGGAACTCCTTGCCCTCTTCCACAGTGATGACGCCGTCCTTCACCGACTTGCTCACCCAGGTCTCCAGCGTGCGTACCAGCTTCTTCGGGCTGTACTGCACATAGTCGAGCACCTCGGCAACGGTCTCTCCATCTATCAGCTGGTCAATGGTGTATCCCTTCTCGTCCACTGAGATGTGCACGGCGTTGGTGTCGCCGAAGAGGTTGTGCATGTCGCCCAGAATCTCTTGGTAAGCACCCACCAGGAAGACACCGATGTAGTAGGGCTCCTTGCCCTTGAGCGAGTGCACGGGCAGGTAGCTGGTGGTCATGCTGCCGGCCGTCACGAAGTTGGCTATCTTGCCGTCGGAGTCGCACGTCATGTCCTGCAGGGTGGCGTTGCGGTCGGGCTTCTCGTCGAGCCGTTGGATAGGCATGATGGGGAATATCTGGTCGATGGCCCATGAGTCGGGCAACGACTGGAACAGCGAGAAGTTGCAGAAGTATTTGTCCGCCAACAGCTTGCCCAACTTACGGAACTCCTCGGGAGCATGCTTCATGCCCGATGCTATCTGGTTGATCTCGCGGGTGACGGACCAGTAGAGCTTCTCTATCTGTGCGCGTGTCTTCAGGTCCACGATGCCGTGGCTGAAGAGGTCGAGTGCCTCCTCGCGTATCTGCTGCGCGTCGTGCCAAGGCTCCAACATGCGGTTCTGGTTGAGGTTGTCCCATATCTGGTAGAGCTCCTGCACCAGCTCGTGGTCGTTGGGGCTGGCTTCCCACTCCTCGTCCATCTCGGGCAGGCTGGCGGTCTCCAGCACCTCGAAGATGAGTACCGAGTGGTGGGCCGTCAGCGACCGTCCGCCCTCGGTGACGATGTTGGGGTGGGGTATGTTGTTCTTGTCCGCGGCGTCCACGAAGGTCGACACGGAGTCGTTCACGTATTCCTGTATGGAGTAGTTCACGCTGCTCTCGCTGCTCGACGAGCGGCTGCCGTCGTAGTCCACGCCCAAGCCACCGCCTATGTCCACGAAGCTGACGTTGAAGCCCATGGCATGGAGTTGCACATAGAACTGCGAGGCCTCGCGCAGAGCGGTCTTGATGCGACGTATCTTGGTTATCTGGCTACCGATGTGGAAATGGATGAGCTTGAGGCATTCCTTCATCTCCTTCTTCTCGAGGAAGTCGAGTGCCTCGAGCAGCTCGCTGGAGGTGAGGCCGAACTTGCTGGCGTCGCCGCCGCTCTCTTCCCACTTGCCGCTGCCCGATGAGGCCAGCTTGATGCGGATGCCGATGTTGGGTTGCACGCCCAGTTGCTTGGCCATGCGGGCGATGAGGCGCAGCTCGTTGAGCTTCTCCACCACCAGGAAGACGCGTTTGCCCATCTTCTGAGCCAGCAGGGCCAGCTCGATGTAGCTCTCGTCCTTGTAGCCGTTGCAGATGATGAGCGAGTCGCTGTCGGTGTTCATGGCTATCACCGCATGGAGCTCAGGCTTGGAGCCTGCCTCCAGTCCCAGGTTGAACTTCTTGCCGTGGCTGATGATTTCCTCCACCACGGGGCGCATCTGGTTCACCTTGATAGGGTAGATGATGAAGTTCTCGGCCTTGTAATTATACTCTTTGGCGGCCTGTGCGAAGCAGTTGGCTGTCTTCTCGATGCGGTTGTCCAGTATGTCGGGGAACCGCACCAGCACGGGTGCCGGCATGTCGCGTAGCTGCAGCTCGTCCATCAGTTCCTTCAGGTCGACCGCCGCCGCGTCTTTGCGTGGAGTAACAATTACGTGTCCTTTCTCATTGATTCCGAAATAGGGAGTACCCCAACCAGTGATGTTGTAGAGCTCCTCAGAATCCTCGATACGCCATTTTCTCATTTCTCAAATAATAAAAATACTGTGTGTGATATTTAAAGATTCAATAGTTTGCGCAGTTCGCAGACGGAGTTGTCTATGCGGGCCGAGCTGTTGAGCAGCGTCACGTCGAACGTGTACTTGGCCTGTGTGTAGTAGGGCTCGCGCTGACGCAACGACTCGTTGATGAACTCGGCCAGCTCCTCGTCGCTCTTGCCTGCCAGCAAGGGGCGCTTCTGCTTGCCCATCTTCAGGTGGTGTGCCAGCACTTCCGCCGAGGCTTTCAGGTAGACGGTGTCCGCCTGACGGTTCATGTACTCCATGTTGTCGAAGAAGCAGGGGGTGCCTCCGCCGGCGGAGATGATGACGTCCTCGAACTCGGCCACCTCGTGGAGCATAGACTGCTCTATCTTGCGGAATCCCTCCTCGCCGCGCTGTGCGAACAGCTCCGACACGGTCTTGCAGAAGCGGTTCTCGATGTACCAGTCGAGGTCGAAGAAGGGAAGTCCCAACTCCTTGGACAGTCGTTTGCCGAGTGTGGTCTTGCCCGCACCCATGTATCCTATCAGAATGATGCGAATCATTTGGCGGCAACTTTTTTGGTCGTTGCCTTCTTGGTCGTCGCTTTCTCTGCTGTCGACTTTGTGGCAGTCTTCTTCACCGGCTTCTTGGCCTTTGGCTCAACCTCAGCCTCTACACCTTCCTCGGCCTTTGCCGTCTCCTCAGCCTTTGCCGCTTTTGTCTTGGCGACAGCGGTAGTCTTCTTCGCTGTGGTGCGAGCACGTCGTCCGGCAGGCCGCTTGTCGCCCTCCTCGTCTTGCTTGGCGATGATTTCCTTGCATTCGCTGTAGGTCAGCGTGGCGGCTTTCTCCGGTGTGTAGTGTTGTAGCTTGTAGTTGCCCTTCTTATATTTAATGTAGGGGCCGAAGCGTCCGTCCAGGACCTCCAGCTCGGGGTCTTCGTCGAATGTCTTGATGCGTTTCTTCGCGTCCGCCTCACGCTTGGCTTTTATCAGCTCTATGGCCTCGTCGAGCTCAATCACCATGGGGTCTTTCCCCTTGGGCAAGGATGTGTAGGCGCCTGCGTGCAGTATGTAGGGGCCGAAACGTCCCGCGCTCACCGTCACCTCGCTGTCCTCGAATTCGCCTAGCGTACGCGGCAGTTTGAAGAGGTCGAGTGCCTCTTCCAGGGTGATGGTCTCTAGGGAGTATCCTTTCTTCAGCTGTGCGAAGCGTGGTTTCTCCTCATCCTCGGCCGTGCCGATTTGCGCCACAGGTCCGAACCGACCTATCTTCACGGACACTTGTCGGCCCGACGCGGGGTCTGTGCCCAGCACACGTTCGCCCACACGGTGCTCGGTCTTCTCGGCCATGGTGTTCTTCACCAGCGGTTCGAACTTCTGGTAGAAGACCCTCAGCATGTCGGTCCACACCTCGTTGCCCTCGGCCACTTCGTCGAACTCCTTCTCCACCTCGGCGGTGAAGTTGTAGTCCATGATCTGCGGGAAGTTCTGCATCAGAAAGTCGTTGACCACGGTGCCGATGTCGGTAGGCACCAGCTTGCCCTTCTCGCTGTCGACGCGTTCGGTCTTGGTGCTCTCGGTGATGGTGCCCTTCCTCATTGTGAGTATGTTGTAGGTGCGCTCCGTTCCTTCCTTGTCGCCCTTCTCCACGTAGCCACGTTGCTGTATGGTGGAGACGGTAGGCGCGTAGGTGGACGGACGGCCGATGCCCAGCTCCTCCAGCTTGCGCACGAGGGTCGCCTCGTTGTAGCGTGGCTGATGTTGGGTGAACCGCTCGGTGGCGGTCATCTCTTTATAGGTGACGGTCTGTCCCTTGGTCAGCGGTGGCAACATGCCCTCCTCTTCCTCCTGAGTGTCGTCGTCGAGCGACTCCTTGTAGACACGCAGGAATCCGTCGAACTTCACCACCTCGCCTGTGGCGACAAACTGGCGTGTCTGTCCCAAGATGGATATGGTGGCTGTGGTCTTCTCTATCTGTGCCTCGGCCATCTGCGATGCGATGGTGCGCTTCCAGATGAGGTCGTAGAGCCGCTTCTCTTGTGCCGAGCCTTCTATCTTCTGCTTGTCCATGTAGGCAGGTCGGATGGCCTCGTGCGCCTCTTGCGCCCCCTTCGATTTGGTGGCGAACTGGCGGTTCTTCAGGTATTCCTCGCCCATGAGGCTGAGGATGGCCTGCTTACTTGCTCCCAGAGCCAATGTGGAGAGGTTCACCGAGTCGGTACGCATGTAGGTGATGAGTCCCGATTCGTAGAGCTGCTGCGCTATGCGCATGGTCTGCGTCACCGTGAAGCCCAGCTTGCGCGCCGCCTCCTGTTGCAGGGTGGAGGTGGTGAACGGCGGTGCCGGACACTTCTTCAGCGGCTTGGTGGTGATGTCCACTATGTTGAAAGTGGCTCCCATGCATTGCTGCAGGAAGTCCATCGCTTCTTCTTTTGTCTTGAAGTTGGTGTCCAACGCCGCCTTCATGGCCACGTCCTTGCCCTCGGCATTGGGCACATTGAAGATGGCACACACGCGGTAGGACGCCTCGGGGACGAATGCATGAATCTCGCGTTCGCGCTCCACCACCAGTCGCACGGTGACGGACTGCACACGGCCTGCTGAGAGGGAGGGTTTCACCTTCTTCCACAGGACGGGCGAAAGCTCGAAACCGACGATGCGGTCGAGCACACGGCGTGCCTGCTGTGCGTTCACCAGGTTGATGTCGATGTCTCGTGGAGTCTCTATAGCCTTCAGGATGGCCGTCTTGGTAATCTCGTGGAAGGCGATGCGCTTGGTGCTCTCCGGTTTCAGCTTCAGCACCTCGAACAGATGCCACGAGATGGCCTCTCCCTCGCGGTCCTCATCGGACGCGAGCCACACGGTCTCGGAGTTCTTCGCCTCTTTCTTCAACTCGTTCACCAGGGCCGCCTTCTCTGCGGGCACCTCGTAGTCGGGCTCGAAGGTCTCGAGGTCGATGCTGAACGATTTCTTCTTCAAGTCGCGGATATGTCCGTAGCTGGAGAGTACCTTATAGTCTTTTCCCAGAAACTTCTCTATGGTTTTCGCCTTTGCAGGAGACTCTACGATAACAAGATTCTTTTGCATTTTCTGATATAACCCTTTTATAAATTCGGCGCAAAAATAGGCAAAAAGTGGATTGCGTCATTATAATAAGGTATAAATCTGCATTTTTTAGTGAAATTGAGCGATGAAGCGTTCGACGGCTTTGCGTACCGATGCCAGTCCGAACTCCTCGGGACGGACCTCCGACAAGGGCACCCATTGGGTGGCCGCCACATCGTCTTGCGCCAGGATGTGGTCGGCTTGCGCCACACGGCAGAGGAAGAACTGGTCGAGCGTGTGCACCAGGAATCCGGAGTAGGGGTAGGTGTTGGGCAGCGAGAAGAGGTACTTCGCCTCGGTCACCGTCAGGCCTGTCTCCTCCATCACCTCACGTGCCACGCCCTCTTCGCCAGTCTCGTACATGTCGATGAAGCCGCCGGTGAGGTCGAGCGTCCCCATGGCAGGCTCTTTGGCGCGTCGGCACACCAGCAGCTCGTGTCGGTCGTTCAGGATGAAAGCCGCCGTGGCCGCACTGGGGTTGAAGTAATAGGTGAAGCCGCAGTCGGCACAGTGTTTCGACTTCTCATTGTTCACCTCGAAGCGGGCCGAGCCGCACCGTGGGCAATATTTGAACAGTTCTAGTGGATGCATCGTCTGATATTCTTTTAATTATCCGCGGCTAAAGTAGATAAAAAGGCGTACATTTGCTGCCGTTAACTCCATAATAAATACAAACTGACATGAAAAAAACATTTACCACGTGCCTGCTAGCCTTGCCTCTGTTGATGGCTTGCGGCAACCGTACTTCCCTGCGGGCTGATGTATATCCTGCCCCTGGGGCCAAGGAAATCAATCCTGACACACATCTGACGCTGACGTTCAATGCCTCGCCCACGGTAGGCGATTCGGGTTTCGTGAGAATCTTCGACGCTGAGACCGACGAGTTGGTGGACAGCCTCGACCTCAGTGTGCCTGCCGGTCCTACCGAGAGCCGCCAGTACGGCCCCGACTGCTACTATACCAAGGTGCCCTACGACTACACGCGCACCAGCGTGCCTACCAACCGCAACACGGTTCCCGGCACACCTTCCGGCACGGCAGAGCCTACGCCGCCCGACTATCAGCTCACCATCATCGGTGGATTCACCGACGCTTTCCATTTCTATCCGATCTTGGTGCGCGACTCCACTGCCATCATCTACCCACACAACAACATGCTGGAGTATGGTAAGCGCTACTATGTGACCATCGACAACGGCGTGATTAGCGTGCCCGACAGCACTTTTACTGGGGTCACTAAGGCGCATGGATGGACCTTCACCACCAAGGCGCAGGCCCCGCAACGCACCGACACACTGGTGGTTGACGGTAAGGGCAACGGCGACTTCAACACCCTGCAAGGGGCGCTCGACTTCATCCCCGACTTCAGCGAACAACCCACGGTCATCCTGGTGAAGGCCGGCGACTATGAGGAGTTGGTCTACACGCGCAACAAGAAGAACGTGAAGATAAAAGGCGAGGGAATGGACTGCACCAGGATACACTACGCCAACAACGAGGTCTTCAATCCCCATCCGCTGACGGTGAAGACCAACGAATGGCCTGGTACGTTCCCCTCACGCCGTGCCGCCTTCATGCTCGACAACTGCACCGACATCGTGATGGAAGACCTCACCGTGGCTACCGACCTCGTCGGCCAAGCCGAGGGACTGCTTGTCAACGGCGAGCGCATTGCCCTCTATCGGGTGCACATCATCGGTTCCGGCGACGCGCTGCAGGCCAACGGCACACTCTACATGGAGTCCTGCGAGCTCGATGGTGGCGGCGACACCATACTGGGCCGTGGCACCGTGTTCGCCTACCGCAGCAACTTCCGCAACGATGGCGGCCCCTTCTCCTGGGTACGCAACACGGCAGGCAACCATGGCGACATCTTCGTGGAGTGCACCTTCTCCAGCAACACCGATCGCCCAGCCAACTACGGCCGCACAAGGTCATCGAACCAAGGTTATCCCGACGCTGAGTTCGTGCTGATAAACTGCCGGGTGAAGGACATCATCCCCGAGGGTTGGGGCAACATCGGTTACAAGACCGCCCGCATGTATGAGTACAACACGTGCGACATGGTCACCGGCGAGCCGGTGGATGTTTCGAAGCGTGACCCTTGGTCGCGCCAGCTCACGATGGACAAGGACGCCGACCTCATCCAGTATTACCAGACTCCATCGTGCGTTCTCAAGGGTTGGACACCGGAGACGCAGATGAAGTAATCTGCCTCTGCGGCTGACAATAAAACAACGTAGCGGATGTTCCCTCTCTCTGCTTGGGCCATCCGCTACGGTTGTATATAGAAGAAGTGAATCTATGCCTTAGTTCATCCGCACCATCGCGCGGTATTCGCCCGGTGTCACCTGCGTGGCTTTCTTGAAGAGGCGGCTGAAGTGCTGTGAGTATTGGAAGCCCAGCTCGTAGGCTATCTGGCTGATGGTCTTGTCGCTGCGGGCAATCTCCTCCTTGGCCAGGCCTATGATGGTGTTCTGTATGTACTCCTGCGCCGTCTTGCCTGTCTCCTTCTTCACCAGGTCGCCGAAGTAGTTGGGCGAGAGGAACACCTTGTCGGCGAAATACTTCACCGTGGGCAGGCCGTTCTGCTGAGCTTGGTCGCTGTGGAAATAGTCGTGGAGCAGGGCCTCGAAGCGCGTCAGCACGTCGCTGTTCACGTTCTGCCGCGTGATGAACTGCCGGTCGTAGAACCGCATGCAATAGTCCAGCAGCAGCTCGATGTTCTTGGCGATGAGGCGCTTGCTGTGCTTGTCGATGGCGTGGTTCAGCTCCTGCTCTATCTTCTGCAGGCAGTCCGTGAAGATGCCTTTCTCGGCCTCGGAGAGGTGGAGCGCCTCGTTGGAGGCGTAGGAGAAGAACGAGTAGTTCCTTATCTCCTGGCCTAGGGAGGTCCCTTTGATGAGGTCGGGGTGGAACAGCAGTCCCAGGGCTTGCGGCTTCACGCCTGGCGCGCGAGTGACCTCTATCACCTGTCCAGGCGCGAAGCTGGTGACCGTTCCCTCCTGGTAGTCGTACGTCTGTCGTCCGTAGCGGATGTCGCCGCACTTCGTCTGTTTGAGGAAGAGCGCGTAGAGTCCGTAGTTGAAGGCGCAGCTCTCGGGCACCTTCGTCGCCTTGCTCATGTCCACCACAGCCACCAGCGGGTTCAGTGTCTCGAATCCCCACAACTTATTGAATATGTCTACCGTATCCAGTTTGATAACATTCTCCATCGTTTCATTGTTCTTCATTTGAACTATGGAGCAAAGTTAAGCAATTTCCCTGTCCGCCGTATCCCTGCCTCCTCGATTTCGGTAATTGAGGTATAAAGTTCCGTAATCTGTGTCGTGGGATGGGTAGGATACACAAAAATTCACCTATAATGATAAATATTTACTACAGAAAATTGTTATATTAAGAAAAATACGTACATTTGCACCGCTGCAAGGCCGTGGTTGACTTTGTTGACGTGCATATAGAGTAGTATATTTTGATGTATTCTTATGTGGATGAGGCTTTGGCGCATGTATCCGACAGGGTAATAATTGGAAGTGTTATGAAAGTAATAATTATTTAAGCTCAAAAGACGATGAAAAAGTATTTATCTTTTCTTTTTGTACTGTTGATGGCTATCGGCTCATTGACTTTGGCTGGTTGTTCGTCCGACGATCACTCAGATGAAAACAACTGGAAAGCGGTTGTTGGTTCTTGGCGTTGCATCACTGCCATAAATGGCGGATACTATGATTGGCTCATACGTTTCTATGAAGACGGAGCGTACGTCGGCGTTTACACGCATTCGCTCTACACCAATGAGACTACAAGGGTGATTGACGGAAAATGGACCGTGTCCGATGGCAAGTTGTTCATACAGGAGGATTATGGGACGCAAGAGCTTTTCACATCCCGCGCAAAGCTGTTGTCCACGGTGGAACTGGCTCTGACGGACTGGAATGATGAAACTCACCAATACTCGAAGATAGACGATTCAGTCTTTGATGAATATTACAATGCACACAAGTAGCATCTGCCGAATGTTCAATCGCGTAAAGGATAGCCGTTGGCCCTAAAGCCGGCGGCTATTACTTTTGCTCGTTGACGAACCTCACCCTGTCGCCCAGTTCCTTGTCTATGATCAACATCCGTAGGGGAGTGATGTAGAACGTCATCTGGTCGCCGGTGCTCAGGATTTTGTAGCGGAGGGTCAGCTGGCCTTCTTCTTCCTTGAACGAAACGATGTCTATCTTGCAAAAGCGGTTGGTCGGCTCGCTGATGATGGCTACCACATTCTGTCGGCTGAAGTCTATCTCGGTAGGCTGTCCGTCCTTGCCCATCACCGGAGCCATGCCGAAGATTTCTCCGAACTCCTTCTGCGATTGTATCAGCATAGGCCTGTATTCCTTCACATCGTTGCGCACGAAGTAGTTCGCCGCCTCTGTGTATTCGATAGCGTTCGCCGCCGGCTTGCAAGCGCCGAGTCCTATGCAGAGGCCCACCGCCGCCAATCCTATAATGTCCCTTATTCTCATAACTATACTGTTTTCTCAATGATTCTCGACGAACTATTACTGGACCTTTCCCAAAAGCAACTCATTACGTAGGAAGTCATACACGTAG
>CAVFUK010000102.1:0-7083 GCA_963625535.1 Anaerovoracaceae bacterium
CTTTGTTTATCTGATAGTGCGACGAGGTGAGGTTGTTGAACTGCCCAAACAACTCTACCGTCTCCATGGCTTCGTAGGTGAGCCGCAGGTTGAGTAGAGCGTAGTCCTGATGCTTCACGTCGTCTGCCACATACAAGCCGCCAATGCCTTGCAAATTGGCATTAAGAAGGACGCGAGGTAGGGCTCTCCATCCTACACCCAGGAAATACTGGTTTTTTGGAGCGCCGGTGAGGTCGCTCAGCGACGTGTGCAGATAGCTGTAGCTTGCCTTCAGCGTCAGTGCGTAGCAGGGATGGCTCTGTGCCGTAACCTCTATTCCTTTGTTGAGGAAACTGCCGGTGTTCATGTTTCGCTGCGTTGTGCCGCCTTCTGCGGCGTTTACACTCACTGCCTGGATAAGATTACTGCCCTTGGACAGATAACCCGTTAGACTCAATTGTATGAAGCGAGAGAAGCGTTTCTCCAACGTCACCTCGTAGTTCATCATCTTCTCGGGGTCGAGTTCGGCATTTGCCGTGCGGTAGAGGTACATTTCCTTGAACGAAGGGTTGCGGTAACCTTTGGCAAGCGAAGCCTTCAGGCTCCATCCCTCAGCGGGTGTCAGCGCCAAGCCGAACTGGGGCAACAGGTGTGTGCCGAACTTGTCGCTGTTGGCCATACGCAGTCCTGCGCTCAGGGTGAGCCTGTCTTGTAGGAATCCCTGCATAAGGGTAATGTAGGGAGAGTACTCTGTGATGCTTTTGCGGCTGATGGTTTGCATCCTTGCCTGCGTGCTGCCGTCCCCATAGGCATGGCCGCCGGACATCGGGATTTTGCCCGTATAGGTGGCGAAATCGAATCCTACGGTAGCGTTGGCGTCTGTCCATGGGCGGAAGTTCTGATAGGCCAGGATGCCGAATCGGTCGTCCAGGCTATGGAAGTGGTTAGGGTCGTCCACAAAGTGGTTGCCATGGTTGTAGTACACGCGTACGGCACCGCCTGTGGTTTCGTAGCGGTTGCTGAGTGCGAGAGACCCTTCACCGCGCAGCACGCTTTGGTGGTAGATGTCCGTCGACTCCGCATCCTTCAGCCGCGCGTAGATGGGGTCGTTGCCCACGAAGTGCATCAGCATGTAGTCGGCGTTCACGTTCCAATGGGTCGTCAGCTCGTAGCCCAACTTGGCATAGAGGCTCTTTTGCCGGAAGTCGAAATGCTTCTCGGTGCCGTCTGTGCAGTCGTAGCCCAATGAGACGAGCGAGGAGAAGCGCCCCTTGCGGATGCGGTTGGTGAGCGAGGTCTGCCACGTGTCGTAGGAGCCGTATTGCGAGGTGAGGGTGGTCTCCACACCATCGGTCTGCGCTTGCTTGGTGATGACATTGATGACACCGCCCATGGCGTTGGAGCCATAGAGCACCGAGCCTGGTCCGCGCATCACCTCCACCCGCTCCACATACTCTGTCTCGTAGAAGTCCGCCACGGGATGGGAGTAGAGGCCGGCAAACTGCGGCTGTCCGTCCACCATCATCAGAATGGCATTCGTCGGCGAACCGCCCACACCACGAATCTTGATGCCTCCGCTGCCGCCGTTGCTCACCCCGAAGCCGAACACGTTGCGTTGGGTGACGAAGAGGCTGGGGACCTCGCCCGATAGGGCCGACAGGAGCTGTGTCTGCCCCGAAGCCTCCAGCTGGCTGCCGCTGACGGTCGTCACCGTGTAGGGCAGCAGGTTGCGGTCCAGGGCGTGGTTGGTGCCTGTCACCACCACCTCGTTCATCCCATAGACGCGTGTGGTGTCCACCACCTCCGCGGTGGCTCCTGCCGTGAGAGGAAGCAGCACTGTCAGCAGCGCCGCTCTCCATGCGTAGATTCTCATGCGTTATTTGTCGATGTTGATGAGTTTATACTTCTTGCTACCCAGACCGATTTGCTCGGCATAGTCGGTGATGTATGTGCCGTGCTGGCGATTGATGCGCTCGATGAGGGGCTTCTCGTCGTCGTCCTTGCCGGCTTTGTGGTTGAAGACGAGGTCGAGGCAGGCTTGGTCCAGCGCCACAGGGTCTGTGGAGGCCAGAATGCCCATGTCCTTCAGCTTCGGGTCGGCGGGGTGACTGTCGCAGTCGCAGTCCACGCTCATGTTGTTCATCACGTTGATGTAGACGATGTCCTCGCCGAAATAGTTCGCCACGGCTTGTGCGGCAGCCGCCATGCTCTCGAGGAAATCATCCTGCTTGGCTACGTTCTGCCAAAGCTCACCGGCATCGGTGGTCTTGCCGGCCGTGTGGATGTAGGCCTTTCCGGCGGTGGAAGCCACGCCGATGCTCTGGTTCTTCAGCACACCGCCGAAGCCGCCCATGGCGTGACCTTTGAAGTGTGCCAGGTTGATCATGAAGTCATAGTTCGCCAAATGGTCGCCCACGATGTCGTACTTGATGTGTTTCTTGTCCTTCACCGGGATGCGCATCTGTCCGTACTCGTCCATCAGGTCGAAAGCCGCGATGGAGTCGAACCCATGCGCGTGGATGGTCTCCCAGTGTTTGCCTTTGTCCTGTCGGCTGCCACCGTAGGCTGTGCAACACTCCACCAACGTGCCGTTCACCTCGTCCACCAGGTTGCGGATGAGCGTCGGTTTCAGATAATTGTTGCCTCCCATCTCGCCAGAGCTGATTTTGATGGCAACGTGTCCGTGGGCTTTCACGCCCAAGGCTTGATAGATGCGAACCAACGATTCCGGTGTGATCTCCTTCGTCATGTACACTTTCGGCTGTGCCCACAAGGCTACGTTGGCCACAAGGGCCGTAGCCAGTAAAAATAACTTCTTCATAATGCTTAGCGTTTATATTTGAATAGTCTTTTCAATTTCTGTGGGCAAAGGTAGAAATCAGACCTCATTCTTCCGTTATCCGCATTACGGAATGTTGTGCACAAATGACGGATGGAAACGAGCAGAGCCGCCTCCGGATGGTTCGGAAGCGGCTCTGCCGTGTGCGCAAATACTAACGCTAAAGTTTCATTCCAAAGCCTTTTCTACGGCCTCTCTCAGCAGATGGTCGTGAAGGTTGCGCATCACGATGCATCCGTTCTTGTCCAGCAACAGCACGAAGGGGATGGCGGCTACGCCGTAGTCCTTGGGTGCTTGACCTTTCCAACCCTTCAGGTCGGACATCTGCGGCCACTCCATCTGTTGCTTCTCCAGCGCACGCAGCCAAGCGGCCTTGCTCGTGTCGAGGGAGATGCTGACGATGTCCAAGCCTGCCGTATGGTATTTCTCGTAGAGCTCCTTCAGGAATGGAATCTCCATCACACATGGTCCGCACCACGAGGCCCAGAAGTCTATCAGCAACACCCTACCTGGCTTCACGTAGTCGGAGAGGCGGACGGCGTTGCCGTTCGGGTTCACCCCTTCCACCTCGCGGTAACGGTGACCCTCTGACATCTCCTTTTGGGAGCTTTGGAAATACTGCTGTTCCTGCAGTTTTTTCTCTTCCTTTGCCCGATAGGCACGGAGCAGCAGAGAGTCCACATGCTCCATCAAGTATGTGCGGTCCGGCTCTTCATACGATTCCGGTGGAAAGTTGAAATAGAGCGTCGCTCCTGCCGCATTGTGGATGTTCTCGCGGACAAAGCGGTTGTGCAGACTGCGGTAGGGAATGTACAAGGCGTGAAGTCGGTCGTTATAATTGTCCATCTCCTCCACCGACAAGGGCCCTTGCTTCTCTTTCTCGTCCCGCTCGGCAATGATTTGGTTCGTCTGTTCGCGTATGCGTCGGTTCTCCTTCAGCAACAGTTCGTCGTACCGATTGTTGATAGGAGTGCCAGTGACGGTAGCCCCCAGAGTGTCGTAAGCGACTGTGATGGTCCCTGCCTCCAGAAACACGGTCTGTTGCGACAGGCAGAACAGGTCGGTAGGCAGCAGTGTGGAGAACTCCACGGTAGCCACCTGCGGCTCTTCACGCAACGAAGTTTTCAAGGTATAGTGGTTCTCCTTCACCTTCGCAGAGTCGAGCACCACCATCTTGTCGTAGTCGAACAAAGCGCGCTGCACCAAGTATACGGTGCGCTGGTTGTAGGAATCGTCCGGCAGAATGCCTTCCACCTGGCAAATCCGCTCTTGCGCTTGCGCCAGTAGGCCCATGAACAGTCCTACCAATAAAATATTAGCTTTTTTCATCTTTTCGTGTCGTTCAAAAGTTTATGATACCGATTGGAATCTGTTAGGATGGCGATGGCTTGTTGCAAGGCCATGTTTCGCTCACCCATGATTTCGTAGTAACAGTCGTCCTTGCCAAAGAGCTCACGTGCCACCAACGCTTTGAGTTGGAGCGCCACGAACGCTTTCGCTTGCTCAAACGCTTCCTTGTCGAACGGGATGCCGGCTCTCTCCTCCGCCATCGTGCAGGCTGCCGGCAACAGTTCCTCTCCGGAAAAGCGGTTCTTGAACTTCTTCATGTCAGAATAAGCCTTTTCGAGTTCCTGCCGGTGAGAAGAGACGTATTCTCTGGCCGTTTGTTTCTGCACCCCTGCATACGTGAGCAACGCATACCAATCGGAGGCAGGAATGGTGTCTGCCGCCACTGTCACGTCGGGTGAGATGCCTCCACCCCCATATAGCGTCCGTCCGGTTCGCAGGGAGTGGTAAGGGTTGCCTTTCGTGGCAACGCTGTCGTCTCCTTGCGCTCTCGACGCCGCTTCTTGGGCGTATTCCTCGCGTGACAGACCTTGATAGGGCTTTTGTATGGAGCGTCCGCAAGGGGTGTAGTATTTGGCCACTGTCAGTCGGAGAGCCGATCCGTCAGAGAAGGGAAGAGTCTCCTGAATCAATCCTTTCCCGAAGGTGCGTCGACCTATCAGTATGCCACGGTCCCAGTCCTGAATGGCTCCCGCGAAGATTTCCGCTGCCGACATGGTTTGTTCGCTGACCAATACGGCAAGTCTTCCTTCCTCGAAAGCTCCCTCCTTTTGTCCCTTTACCACCTGTCGGTCGGAGTGGGCTCCTTCCGTCACGACCAGTTCCTCTCCTTTGTGCAAGAACTCATCGGCAAGCTCCAAAGCGGTCTCAAAGAAGCCTCCACTGTTTTTCTGGAGGTTCAGTATCAGATGCTTCATCCCTTGTCGTTGTAAGGATTGCAGCCTTTCGCGGAACTCCGCGGCGGTGGTTTCGGTAAACATGTTGACCATGATGTAACCGATGCCAGGCTTTACCAGATAGGCTGCCGCAATGCCCGTGGGCGCTTTGCCCTCTTGCGTAGTCACAGCCTGTTGGTTAGGTTCTTGAGTAGTGTTCCCTGTCAACACTTGTTCGTTGGCTTTCGCCACTGCAGACGGCAGGTACTCCGAGTGAGGGTCCAACCTTTGTATCAACTCCTTTATCTGTTGCTCCACCAATGCGGACATGTCCACACTATCCACATACATGTGACCGATGGCGTACATGGTCATGGAGAGCTTCTCTTCGGGTGAGGACTGTGCCAAGCCCGTTAACCTTGCCGAAGCGAGCAGCAAGAGCAACGCATATTTACATAAACGGTCCATCCTGTGAGTGTTATTTTACGTGAGTCTTTATCCATTGGTAAATCACCTCCAGCACTTTGGGCGAAGCCGGTGAGGTTATCTTCGCGTATTCCTCCTGCGTGCCTGTCTCGCAAGGGAGCAGCAGATGGTTCACACCCTCGATGGGCACGGTGGTCACGTCCTTGTTGTGTGCCAGGTAGCGCTTCACATTCCCTAGGTTCTGCTCGCAGTTCACCATGATGTCCTTTGTGCCGTTAATCGCAAGGACAGGGACGTTCACCTTGCTCAGGTAATCGGCAGGGTTGTAGCGGATGAAGAAGCGGTACCACGGCGACGTAGCCTGAAGGATGTAGCGGTAGATAGGGAACCGGAAGTGGTCGAATTCGCCAGCGTTCTGACTCTTGAAGATGGAGTCGGACCGTGGTGACCATTTGTCGTAGGCCTCCTTCAGGTGATTGGCGAGCACCAAGCTGTCGGCATCGGCATACTTGTAGGCGATGGGGAACATGATGCCGTTGATCTCATCGTAGCGGGACTTGTCGTAGTCAGGAATGTTGCAAGCGTGCACGATGTCGATGTTCTGTTGGATGACCGAGCTCAGTCCGTCCGTCATCAGTCCTGCGGCGGAAATCATGAACGCCACATCCTTGCAGCGCGCCGTCGCGATGCTGGCTACCGCACCGCCTTCGCTGTGTCCGAGCAACCCTATGCGGTTGTGCTTAATATCCTTGCGCGTCTTCAGATACTCCACGGCCGCAATGGCGTCCGTCGCGAAGTCGTAGGTCGTCGCCTGGCTGTAGTCGCCGTTCGTCTCGCCCACGCCGCGATCATCGGTCCGCAGCACGGCAATGCCACGGCTGCTCAGGTACTCGGCTATCTCCTTGAACACCTTGTGCCCTGCCATCTCTCCGTCGCGGTTCTGCGGATTTGTGCCCGAGAGGATGATGACGGCCGCCGAGCGTTTCTGTCCCTTGGGCAATGTCAGCGTTCCGCCATAGTGCAGTGTGTCCGTTCCCGTGAACGACACATTCTCCGACACAAACGCGTCGGTCGTCTGTGCCTGGCAGCAAAGTCCTGTCATCAGGGCTGCCAATAGCAGCAGCCCTGTGGTTCTCAGTCTTCTCATTTCTCGTTCTTCAGACAATCGATTATTACACTCAGTTCATCCACCAAAGCCGTGGGGCTGCCATAGTAACCGTTGGAGACCCAACGGGCGTTGCCCTTCTTGTCGATGACCATCTTCATAGGAATGCCTGAGGTGTGGAACAGGGAGCCATACGTCCCATACACTTTCTGGTTCTTGCCGTCTTTGTCAGGCGCATCGTAGCACACTTGGAAGTCGTCGTACCCTTTGCTCTTGATGAATGACTTGATTTTCTCGCGGAAGTTCTTATCCGTCTCCATGGTGGCGACGAACAGGAAGGTCACATCCTGGTCCTCCTTGTATTTCTCCATCGCCATCTTCATGCCAGGCATGGCTGCCTTGCAAGGTCCGCACCAGGTGGCCCAGAAGTCGATGACGATGATTTTTCCCTTCAGGGTGTTCATGTCCAGCTGTCCGCCCTGCATCTTCTCCATCGTGAAGTAAGGCACAGG
>CAVFUK010000103.1:0-8119 GCA_963625535.1 Anaerovoracaceae bacterium
GCGACCCCAACCTTGGCAAGGTTGTGCTCTACCAACTGAGCTATTTCCGCAATTACCACAACCGTCATTATTTCTTTCGATTGCGGTTGCAAAGGTATAGGTTTTCCTTTAACCTGCAAAACTTTTCCAAGAAATATTTTACTATTCCCATCACTTTTCTTTGTCGCCACGTCCTACTCTATTGAATATCAGCGAGGTAGAATCTACACTTTTCTTCACTTATTTTCGTCCGCAAGCCCCGTTTGGGCCATCCAGGCCTAGGATTAAGTCCTCATCTGCCGTGCTAGCGCCCCTAATGATATACCATTCTCCCCCCGCACGGATGCAAAGAATATCCTTTGCTTTTGCAAAAGCAAGGGAAATCCTTTGCTTTTCCGAAGGCAATTACTTTTCCCGCACAAACTTGCGTTCGTTGGGCAACACATAGATATCTCCGTCAAAATAAGAGAGGGATATAGGAAATGCCCCTACGCTTGCTATATATTTGTTGTCGCTTACTGATCTACTAAAAGTCAGGCCAAAGCAGGACAATAACTCATCCGCCTCCGAGAGAGATTTCTTTGTCCAATGCGCCTTGCTATGGTCCACATCAACCAAGTCACGTATGGTGACAGCACCCGTATCCTTTACGGCCTCCCAAATAGAGGAGTCCAAATCTTCCAACTTTGTGTTCAAAACAATTTCAAGTTCTTTCTTGTTGTACATAATACGCTATTTTAATGTTATTACTCCACAATATTATATATGATTAGACCAGCTCCCCCTCTCTCCACCGCAGGAATCGGTGAGAGGGGATGGTTGAAAGATTGCTCACTTAGAAGAAAGCCTCCAGCACCTCGGCAAAGACATCATTCGGCGAGACGTGGTTGAAGAGGTTCATGCTGGAGTTCAGCTTGAGCACATCCACATCGCTTCCCATAATCTGACGAATCTCCTTGCCACGGTGAGTCAACAGGGCCTGGCAACACTCGCGCAGACGGGCACCCAACAACGGGTGGGCTAGATAGGCCCGGGCCTCATCCTCTCCGTCCAGTCCATAGTACTTGGCATTGAAGCTGTGGCCGAACTTGTTGGACTGAGGGAAGATGTACCATATCCAGTGGCTGCTCTTCTGCCCCTCCTGCAGTTCGCGCAAGGCTATCGTGTAGGAGAAGTCCTGGGCGTCGACGAAGCGGTGCAGGTCGAAACTCTTCTGTTGCGCCTCTGGCCACCCTATCACATCCCAGAAATCTGCAGGCAGACAGACATTCTTCATCTCGAGGCATTCCTTGAACATCGGGGCCACCTGCGAGGGACGCATCCCGGCAATGCCGCAACCAATAGCGGTCACGAAGAAGGTCTTCTCGGGATGCCCCTTCGCGAAGGCGATGAAGTCGTTCACATCCTTCCGCAGCGCATCCTCTCCACTCATGGAGTCGATGGCGTAGCTCATGCCTTGCAGGCCATGGCCTTGTCCCCACACGGCGCCGAACTTGTCGGCCGCCACCCTTGCAGCGCCACCGGCATGTTGCCCTGCCGCATTGCTGCCGAAGACGAACACCTCGCCCGGAGCCAGCTTCGTGATGTTGGCCGGCGTCACTCGGGAATCGGGATTGTTGCTGGACTTCTCCAGCTTCGCCAGCTCCTCGGCTTCCACCACGGGGAGCATCTTCTTCCATTCCGCAAGAAAGTCTTTCATGCTATACTTCAGCTCGCCAAGCTCCGACTTTTTAAACACTCCGCTCTTGGCCACATATTCCTCCACCTTCTTCCGCACCGTGGCCTCCGTCTTGTACTTCGCCATCTCCTTCGGATCCATCTCAAAGGTGAATGACCGCCCTGTCTTACCGCCGTTGACCACCTCAAACTTGATAACCTGTATCTTCACTTTCTTCGCCATAATGATTTTGTTTATTACACCACAAAGATAGTCACATCCCGCTTCCCGACCAACAACACACTGCCCTTATTGTACGAAATGGTGGGTTGGATGTACGAAATGACGTTCACTACAGTAATTGGTTAAGGTCACTAACATCAAAACACGCTGTACAAAACAGCCTTTATTCCGCTAGAACTCACCCAATATCGACAGTTCTAGCGGAATAAAGGCTGTTTTAGTAGGTAATTTCGAGAAACTCTCCTTATATTTGCACCATAATTATTGAATGCAAAATAAAACATTGGGCTATGTGCGATATCATTGGACGAAAGAATGAAATAGCGGAGCTACGGCGCTGTTACGAGAGTGGTCGGGCGGAGTTTGTCGCCGTGTATGGTCGCCGACGTGTCGGCAAGACGTTCCTCATCAACGAGGTGTTGCACGACCAAATGACTTTCCGCCACACCGGTCTATCACCATATGGCCAGCGTCGGTCCACGCTGAAAGACCAACTACAGAATTTCTACTACTCCCTGCTACGATACGGCATGGACGGCATAACCCAACCCAAGTCGTGGATGGAAGCCTTCTTCCAACTGGAACGGTTGTTGGAACAGAGCGACAACGGTAGTCGGCAGTGTGTGTTCATCGACGAACTGCCCTGGATGGATACCGCCAGAGCGGGGTTTCTGACGGCACTCGAAGCCTTTTGGAATGGTTGGGGCTGTTCCCGCCACAACCTGATGCTCGTGGTGTGCGGTTCGGCCACATCGTGGATGCTCGACAATCTCATCAACAATAAAGGCGGGCTCTACGGACGCTTAACGTGTGAAATCAAGCTCTCACCCTTCTCGCTGAAGGAGTGCGAGGAGTTTTTCCTAAGTCGCAACATCAAGATGTCGCGTTACAACGTAGTACAAGCCTACATGATATTGGGCGGCATACCTTTTTATCTGAATCATTACAACCCCGCATACAGTCTACCACAAAATATCGACGCGCTCTTCTTCGCCCGCAAAGCCAAACTGGGGGACGAATTCGACAGGCTCTTCCACTCCGTGTTCGACAATGCCGAAGACTGCATGAAGATTATCCGCCTGCTCGCCACCCGACATGCCGGATACACACGCCAAGAGATTGCCGACAAGACCGGACTACAGGGCAACGGAGACTTCACCAAGATGATGAAGGCACTCATTGGCAGCGACTTCGTCGTGAGGTACACACCATTTGGGACGACACGCAGTCAGCAGTACTACAAGTTGGCAGACTCCTTTTGCTGGTTCTGGATACACTTCAAAGAGAGCAAGAGAATCACGCAGGAGGACTATTGGACAAAGCATCTTACCGAGAGCGACGTGGCATCGTGGCGCGGCATAGCCTTCGAGGAAGTCTGCCTACGGCACATCCGCCAAATCAAAAGCGCGCTCGGCATATCCGGCATCTCCACACAAGAGTCCGCTTATATAGCCAAAGGGGACGCGTCGCAGTCCGGCATGCAGATAGACCTGCTCATAGATCGAGCTGACGATGTGGTCAATCTGTGCGAAATGAAGTACTGCAAGTCGCCCTACACACTCACGAAAGACTATGCCCAGACCTTGACTACCAGACTCCGTCAAATGGAAGAAGCCTATCCTTCACGCACATTCCACTTGACGTTCATCGGTAGCTCGGACCTCGCAAAGGGCGAATATTCAGACCTCTTCACGTCCGTCCTCACCCTCGACGCATTGTTTGCTATTTGACAGTTGCTCCCAAGACTCTTGCGCACCACCCCGCTCAGCACATGCGATTCTTGTAGTCCTCGTAGCCGAACTGGCGATAGAGCTCGAAGGTGCCGTCAGTGTGGAGCAGGCCGATGGAGGGATGATGGATGCCGTTGAACATGTTGGTCTTCACGGTGGTGTAGTGAATCATATCCTCCAGCACCAGACGCTCGCCTATCTGCAATGCGTGGTCGAAACGGTAGCTGCCCATGAAGTCGCCACTCAGGCAGCTGTTGCCGCCTAAGCGATAGACGTGTTCCCCGGGCTTGGCACCGCTGGCCGCGTCGAAAGGCAACGTCTCCGCCCCTCGCACTGCCGGTTGGTAGGGCATCTCCAGACAGTCGGGCATGTGGCAGGTGAAGCTTACGTTGAGTATCGCCGTGCGGATACCGTGGTTCTCCACCACATCCACCACCGAAGCCACCAACGTGCCGGTTTGCCACGTGAAAGCGGAACCCGGCTCCAGAATGATCTGCAGCCACGGGTAACGGCTCTTCAAGCCTTTCAGCAGACCTATCAGATGCTCCACGTCATAGTCCTTGCGGGTCATCAGGTGACCACCGCCCAGATTGAGCCACTTGATTTGCGGGAACCAGCGGCTGAACTTCTCCTCGATGTGTACCAACGTGCGCTCCAGTTGATAGGAGTCGCTCTCGCAGTGGCAGTGGCAATGGAAGCCCTCGATGCCCGCCGGCAACTGGTCGGGCAACTGGTCGGCAGTCACCCCAAAGCGTGTGCCGGGTGCACAGGGGTTATAGAGGTCCACCTCCACCTCGGAATACTCGGGGTTGATGCGTATGCCGCACGACACCGAGTCAGCGGACTGTTGCACCATGGGGAAGAACCGGTGGAACTGACCGAACGAGTTGAAGGTGATGTGGCTGCTACACCTCAGGATAGTGGGGAAATCCTCCTCGGTGTAAGCCGGCGAATAGGTGTGCGCCTTGCTGCCGAACTCCTCGTAGGCCAGGCGTGACTCGCTCAGCGAACTGGCTGTGGTGTAGTCGATATACTCCCGGAAGATGGGGAAAGACTTCCACAGAGCAAACGACTTGAATGCCAATATTATCTCCACACCGGCGCTCTCCTTCACATGATTTATCAAGCTGAGGTTACCACGCAACAAAGTCTCTTCCATCACATAGCAGGGCGATGGCACCTGGTTTATCTGTTCTTGGTTCATAGTTTCTTTCTGTTTTAGTCTGTCGCTGCCGTCACTAGGCAGAGGCTATTGTTTAGTCTATCACTTCGAAGCGGGCGAACTTCAACAGCAACTGCTTGGTGCCGGCGTTTTGGAACACGACGGTGGCCTTGCAGTTCTCTCCCGTGCCTTCCACACGTGTGACCTCGCCCACACCGAACCGCTCGTGGCGGATGTGCTGTCCCTCACGTACCGAGACAGCGGCTCCGGCGGACGGACGTGAGGCCGACGCCGATGAAGCGGACACGCGGGTAAGCTTACGCGGCGACGTGAAGGGTATCAGCGGTTCCGACTTTGGCTTGGTCCACTGAGGCTCGTCGCGCCTTGTCCACTGAGGCTCTTCTCGTTTTGTCCACTGGGGTTCATCACGCTGTGTGTCGAACTGGCGGTAGGAGCGGAACTGCTGGCCGTCGCGGGTGCGCGATTCGCCATAAGAGTTGGCGGATTGAGGCAGCTGTAGGTAGTCCTCGTCGATGTCGCGCAGGAATCCGCTAGGGGAGCCGAACTCCATCTTGCCATAGCGGAAGCGGCTGCGGGCGTACGAGAGGAAGCAGTGTTCCTCGGCCCGGGTGATGGCGACGTAGAACAGGCGGCGTTCCTCCTCCATCTCCGTAGGACTCTGCGCCATGAGGCTCGGGAAGATACCCTCCTCCATGCCCACGATGAAGACGGTGCGAAACTCCAGCCCCTTGGCGGAGTGCACGGTCATCAGCGTCACCTTGTCGTCGCCAGCCCCCTTGTCCATGTCCTGCTCCGAGAGGAGCGACACCTCCGATAGGAAGTCTGTCAGCGCCACGGCCGTGTCGCCCTCTTCCTGTCGGGAGGAGCAGAAGTCCTGCAAGCTATTGACCAACTCCTCAACGTTCTCCTGCCGGCTGAGGTTCTCCGGGGTGCGGTCTTGGTAAATCTCCTTCATGATGCCGGAGGTGGAGATAATCTCCTGCCCCACAGCATAGGCGTCCTTCTGTGCAGCCAAGGCGATGAAGCCCTCTATCATGCTGCGGAAGCCTTGCAGTTTGGCCAGCGTCCCTTTGTTCACATCGAGCCTATACTGCATGGGGTTGCAGATAACGTCCCATAGACTGACACCAGCATCGAAGGCCGACGCGATGATTTTGTTCACCGTAGTGTCGCCAATGCCACGGGCGGGATAGTTCACCACCCGCTTGAATGCCTCCTCATCCGAAGGGTTCACCGCCAAGCGGAAGTAGGCGATGACGTCCTTTATCTCCTTGCGTTGGTAGAACGAGAGGCCGCCATAGATACGGTATGGTATAGAGCGTTTGCGCAGCGCCTCCTCGAAGATGCGCGACTGGGCATTGGTGCGGTAAAGGATGGCGAAGTCGGAGAACGCCCCGTGCTCCTTGCGGCGCAGCTGTTGTATCTGGTTGACCACTATCTCACCCTCCTCCACGTCGGAGTAAGCCTCCGACACCCGGATGGGATCGCCCTGTTCCTTCTTCGAGAACACGGTCTTCGGTATGCGGTTGCGGTTCTTAGCTATCAGACTGTTGGCGGCGTCCACGATGCAACGGGTGGAGCGGTAGTTCTGTTCCAGTTTGAAGAGCTTGGCCTCCTTGTAGAGGCGCGTGAACTCCAGGATGTTCTCTATCTTCGCCCCGCGGAACGAATAGATGCTCTGCGCATCGTCGCCCACAGCACACACCCGGTTGTTCACCGTCGCCAGTTGCTCCACGATGCGGTGCTGTGCCCGGTTGGTGTCTTGATACTCATCCACCAGGATATAGCGAAACCGGGTGGCGTAGCGTTGGAGCACGTCGGGATACCTTTTAAATAATATATAGGTATAGAGCAGCAAGTCGTCGAAGTCCATAGCGTTCGACTGTTTGCAGCGCTCAAAGTACTTGTCGTAGATGTCGCGTGTGGCGGGAATCTTCTCCTGTTGGTCCGTCTTGAAGATTTCAGCGTCGGTGGCATAGTCGGCCGGCAGCATCAGTTGGTTTTTCGCGTTGGAGATGTGGCACTGCACCGTTGCCGGTTTGTAGACTTTCTCGTCGAGCCCCATCTCCTTGATGATGGTCTTTATGAGGTTGCGCGAGTCGGCCTGATCGTAGATGGTGAACCGTGCCGAGAATCCCAGCAGCTGTCCCTCGCGTTGCAGGATGCGCGAGAATACGGAGTGGAAGGTTCCCATCCATAGGTTGCGGGCCCTCTCCCATCCCACCTGTTTGGCGATACGGTTCTTCATCTCCTCCGCCGCCTTGTTGGTGAAGGTCAGTGCCAGGATGGAGTAGGGCTCGTAGCCCATCTCCAGCAGGTAAGCTATCTTGTAGGTCAGCACGCGAGTCTTTCCCGAGCCGGCTCCGGCTATCACCAGCGAGGGTCCGTCAATGTAGCGCACCGCCTCGTACTGACTCTCGTTCAGTTCTTCTTTATAATTGATTTCCGCCATTACTGTTTTCTAGTTTGTCTGCAAAGGTACAC
This sequence comes from Anaerovoracaceae bacterium, assembly GCA_963625535.1. Classification (GTDB taxonomy): domain Bacteria; phylum Bacteroidota; class Bacteroidia; order Bacteroidales; family Bacteroidaceae; genus Phocaeicola_A. The sequence continues at coordinate 7,277 of CAVFUK010000103.1, forward strand.
GATAATGGCGCATCTCCGCACACTTTAGGCGGAAAAGAAGAAAAATAGGCTGTATGGAACAAATCGGTCAATGTAACTATGTATGAAGGGAAGGAGTTGTCAACCGAAATGGACGGACAACTCCACAACCCGTTTTTCACAGTCTAATTATGGACGAAACTTCACATAAGGATTGAATTCAAGAATGATAGGTCCGTATTTGGCTATTTCCGTCTCATTCATATATCTGGCCCGTTTAGAAAGTCGATGCGACTCACCTTTGCTATCAACCTCATAGATTTGTACATGAACGACTCCTTTTGGAAAAGATTCTCCGTCAAAATTAACATGCTTATAACTCCAATCAAAGTCTATGCATTGCTTGCGACCAACATAAACCTTACCTTGTATCACGGTTCCGTCTTTTCCTACTCGGAAATACATATCTGACGTATCTGCGTATTGCGGTAGTCCCGTATGATCCTTAGGATCATCTCCAATGTAGCGTATAACTTTTGCTTGCACACCATTTATAATCCTCGGACTATAGTCCGGATGATCCACATACAAGTATTGCGAAAACCCGCCACTTTCGATATACTCCCTTTGATTTCCCATATGCTTAAAATTTATCATAGTTATGGTTATACTCGACGCCTTTGTAGTTACGTTCACGCAACCAGTCTAAAAGCGTCACATTTCTCTCAAGTAATCCGACTTCTTTAAGATTCAGCGACAGCGCCTCTGCCAAACACATTACATGCTGTTCTTCCTGTATATCCTCTTGACCAACGATATACTCCTCATATTCACATCTGACAATATAAATGCCATCCTCATTGTTATCCTCATGCAATATAAGGT
>CAVFUK010000104.1:0-10399 GCA_963625535.1 Anaerovoracaceae bacterium
CCAACAAGGAGATAAAGGTAGGACTCTTCGAGAGCCTTATGCCCAATTACCTGGATGGGATGTTGGCGCAAAACGGTGGAGTGACTGTGGCACAGATGTCCGTGTTGATTCGTAAGGATGATATGGACGGAGCCTTGCGGTTGCTGCAGACGTTCCTCGGTACCGTGCCCTACTGCCATGTGACCAATCTGGAGGGACATTATCAACAGATGCTCTTCATCATCTTCTCGCTACTGACGGCGTATGTGGTGGATGTGGAGGTTCACACTCCAACGGGAAGGGTGGACCTGGTGATGCTGACTACCACACGTCTCTACCTCATCGAACTGAAGCTGGGAAAAGACGCCCAGACTGCATTGCAGCAAATCAATCTGAAGAATTATGCCCAGCGTTTCGCCCTCTGTGGCAAACCTATCGTGAAGGTTGGTATCAACTTCGATATGGCAAACCGCAATATTAGTGATTGGAAGATTGAAGAAGAGAGGCACAGCGGAAACTCCCATCAAACGGGCTGCCGATGATTTTGAACCCATGCGCAGCATTGTATTTTTACGGAGTATTTTTCCACAAATCACCGAACGAATGCTCCACAAATCACCGAACGAATGCTCCATAAATCACCGAAAAATGATTGAAGTCGTTTGGATAGTATGTTTATGTTCTGTACATTTGCACTCAAAATCATGAAGTTATGGCGAAGTATAAGCAATATTATAGAAAAAGAAAACACCTTTGACCTATGAAAACGATTAAGACTTCTTTTGATGAAATGTTGGAAAATACATCTCCGTCTATTCAGCAAGAGGTATCGTTGGAATTTGAAATATCCAATCGGATATATGAACTTATGAAGGAACATGGATTATCGAAAGTGCAGTTTGCACAATCTTTGGGTAAACGTCCCGGTGAAGTGACAAAGTGGCTGAGTGGTCAGCATAATTTCACCATCAAGACAATATCTTTACTCACATCTTTTTTCGGTGAGCCTCTGATATCCGTTGATAAGTAGAGATTCTCTGAAAGGTAGATGAGAATTATCTCCCCTAAAACCCTCGGCATATAACGGAATGTTTGTACTTTTGTCATCCGTAATGGAAGAAGAGGTATGATGAAATTCCGAACAGAAGTGGAACTGCCTACGGGACTGCCGTCCATAGACTTGGGACAGCGACTGCTGATGATGGGCTCGTGCTTTGCCGAGAACATGGGTGCACTGTTTGCCGAGCGGAAGTTCCGCGTCGACGTCAATCCCTTCGGAATACTCTATAACCCGCTGTCTATCGCCAAAGCGCTGACTCGCATGCTCGATGGCAAAGCGTACAAAGCCGAAGAACTCTTCTGCTACCGCGAGCAGTGGCACAGCTATATGCATCACGGCAGCTTCTCCGCTACCACTAAGGAGGACGCTCTGAACCAAATCAACAGTCGATTGCTGCAAGCATCGAAGACGCTGCCGGAGACAGACTGGTTGATGCTGACCTTCGGCACGGCTTACGTCTATCGGCTGAAGAGCACCGGCGAGGTGGTGAGCAACTGCCACCAGTGCCCCGAGCGGGAGTTCCTGCGTGGCCGACTGACGGTGGAGGAAATCGTGACGACCTATCGACCTTTGATAGAACAGCTGTTGGCCGTCAATGGTAAACTGAAGGTGCTGCTCACCGTCAGCCCTATCCGCCACCTGCGCGACGGACTGCATGCCAACCAACTGAGCAAAGCTACGTTGCTGTTGGCCATTGACCGACTAGTGGGGCTCTATCCTGACCGACTCTTCTACTTTCCCTCCTACGAGATAGTGATGGACGAGCTGCGCGACTACCGCTTCTATGCCGACGACATGGCGCATCCATCCGCAGTGACGGTGGCCTACCTGTGGGAGTGCATCGAGAAGACTTTCTTCACCGACGCCACCCGTAAGCTGACGGAGGAGGTGATGGCGGTGACGCGCGACGTGAACCACCGGCCGCTGCATCCCGAGAGCGAGGCATACCGCGCCTTCACACAACAGATTATTGATAAAATTGAAATACTTACCAAGAAATGTCCTTACCTGGACTTTCATAAAGAACTGGAACTATGTCATACACGATTGAACAGATAGTGCAACTGATAGGGGCGGTGCGTGTAGGTCGCGCCGAGGCCCGCATCGACTGGATACTGACCGATAGTCGGTCACTCTGTTTCCCGGAGGAGACCTTGTTCTTCGCCCTGGAGACGAAACGTAACGACGGACACAAATATATCGCCGAGCTGCATGAGCAGGGCGTGCACAACTTTGTGGTGAGCAAGCTGCCTGCGGACATGGAGAACTATACGGACTGCAACTTCCTGAAGGTGCCCAGCCCATTGAAGGCGATGCAGAAACTGGCGGAACACCACCGGGGTGAGTTCGACATCCCCGTGATAGGCGTCACCGGTAGCAACGGCAAGACCATCGTGAAGGAGTGGCTCTACCAACTCATCAGCCCGGATAAGATTATCACCCGCTCGCCCCGTAGCTACAACTCGCAGATAGGCGTGCCCCTCTCGGTGTGGCTGATGAACGAAGAGACGCAGCTGGCCATCTTCGAGGCCGGCATCTCCGAGATGGGCGAGATGGATGCCCTGCGCACCATCATCCAACCGACCATCGGCATCATCACCAACATCGGTGGCGCACACCAGGAGAACTTCCTCTCCCTGCAGGACAAATGCATGGAGAAGGTGTCCCTCTTCAAGGATTGCGACGTGATAGTCTACAACGGCGACAATGAACTGATAAGCGACTGTGTCTCGAAGACCGTCTTCTCCGCCCGCGAGATAGCTTGGTCGATGAAGGACGATGAGCGTCCCCTCTTCATCCAGTCCATCCACAAAGGCGAGACGGAGACCATGGTGGAATATCGCTACCTAGGGATGAAGAATCAATACACCATACCGTTCATCGACGACGCGTCGGTGGAGAACTCGCTCAACTGCTTGGCCGTCTGCCTCTACCTGATGATAGAGCCCAACGAGATAGCCCGACGGATGGCTGCCTTGGAGCCCGTGGCCATGCGGCTGGAGGTGAAGGAGGGAAAGAACGGCTGCACGCTCATCAACGACAGCTACAACTCCGACCTGGCCTCGCTGGACATCGCCCTCGACTTCATGTCGCGCCGGCCCGACTGCAAAGGCCGTAAGCGGACACTCATCCTCTCCGATATACTGGAGACGGGACAGAGCTCCACACTGCTTTACCGTAAGGTGGCGCAGCTGGCGGAGAGCCGTGGTATAGAGAAGATGATAGGTGTGGGCACAGAGATATCCTCGTGCGCGTCGCGCTTCCCCATGGAGAAATACTTCTTCCCCAACACTGAGGCGCTGATGGAGTCGGAGGTGTTTGCCGACCTGCGCAACGAGGTGATACTGATAAAGGGCTCGCGCAACTTCCGCTTCGAGAAGCTGTCCGAGAACCTAGAGTTGAAGGTACACGAGACGATACTGGAGATTAACCTCCATGCTATGGTGGACAACCTCAACTACTACCGGGGCCTGCTGAAACCGGAGACCAAGATGGTCTGCATGGTGAAGGCGTCGGCCTATGGAGCCGGCTCGTACGAGGTGGCGAAGACGCTGCAGGACCACCGGGTGGACTACCTGGCTGTGGCCGTTGCCGACGAAGGGTCGGACCTGCGTAAGGCGGGCATCACCTCCAACATCATCATCATGGATCCGGAACTGACCGCCTTCAAGACGATGTTCGACTATAAGCTGGAGCCGGAAGTGTATAGCTTCCACCTGCTGGATGCCCTCATCAAGGCAGCGGAGAAGGAGGGCGTGACAAACTTCCCCATCCACATCAAACTCGACACGGGCATGCATCGACTGGGATTTAGCCACGAAGAGATCCCGGTGCTGATACATCGGTTGAAACAACAGACGTCCGTCATCCCCAAGTCGGTGTTCTCCCATTTCGTGGGAAGCGACAGTGTGGACTTCGATAGCTTCACTCGCAAGCAGATAGACAGTTTCGTGGCCTCGGCGGACGAGCTGCAGGCGGCGTTCCCGCACAAGATATTGCGACACATCTGCAACACGGCAGGCATCTCACGCTTCCCCGACGCACAGTTCGACATGGTACGCCTGGGACTGGGACTCTATGGCGTGAACCCCATCAACAACGAGTTCATCCATCCGGTGAGCACACTGAAGACCACCATCCTGCAGATACACGACGTGCCGAAGGAGGAGACGGTGGGCTATAGCCGCAAGGGCCGCCTGACGCGTGACTCCCGCATAGCCGCGTTGCCTATCGGCTATGCCGACGGACTGAACCGCCACTTGGGCAATGGCCATGGCTACTGCCTGGTGAACGGACAGAAGGCTCCCTATGTGGGCAATATCTGTATGGATGTCTGCATGATAGACGTGACGGACATCGACTGCAAGGAGGGCGATAAGGCCATCATCTTCGGTCCGGAACTGTCAGTGAGTCAGTTGGCACAGTGGCTCGACACCATTCCTTACGAGATACTGACCGGCATCTCGGGTCGGGTGAAACGGGTCTATTTCCAGGACTAAGTTACATATACATATATAAATAGAGAGCGCATATCGTACAATATGCGCTCTCTATTTATATATATGAGTTCCTATCGATTACTGAAGGAAGGCAATCAGCACACCTGCGGCAACGGCAGAGCCAATCACACCGGAGATGTTGCTGGACATACAGTAGTTGAGCACGTGGTTCTTCGGGTCGTATTTGGTAGCGATCTCGTTGCAGACACGGCTGGCCATAGGTACGGCACTCAGACCGGTAGCACCAATCAGCGGGTTGATCTTCTTCTTGCTGAAGAGGTTCACAACCTTCACGAACATGATACCGCCAGAGATGGAGAGTGCGAAGGCGAGGAATCCGCCGATTACGATGCCGATGGTGGTCCAGTTGAGGAATGCGTCTACCGTCATGGTGGCACCCACGCAGAGGCCCAGGAAGATGGTGGCGGCGTTCATGATGCTGTTGGCGGCAGCGTCGAACAGACGGCCAGTGTCGGTACCGATCTCCTTGACGAGGTTACCGAACATCAACATACCAATCAAAGGTACGGCTGTCGGCACGAAGAGAGCCACGATGGTAGTTACCGCAATCGGGAACACAATCTTCAGCACGCGCAGGTTCTTTATCTCCGTCGTCGAAGGATAGAGCTTCTCCTGCTCCTTCATGTTGATGAGCAGCTCCTTCTTAGTGCAGAACAGTCTCACCACCAACGGGATGATGACCGGCACCAATGCCATGTAGGAGTAAGCCGCGATGGCGATAGGACCGAGCAAGTGCGGAGCCAGCTTGATGGTAGTGAAGATGGCGGTAGGACCGTCAGCGCCACCGATGATACCCAGTGAGGCAGCCTCTTTCGGAGTGAATCCCATGAGGATGGCCACTATCAGCACGGTGAAGATACCCAGCTGGGCGGCAGCACCGAAGATGGAGAGTCGCAGGTTGCGCAACATCGGACCGAAGTCCGTCAAGGCTCCTACACCCATGAAAATCACAGGAGGTAAGAAACCAGTCTTGATCAACATGTAGTAGAGGAAGTTCATCAGGCCCAGGTCGTGTGCAATCTCGTGCAACGGCATCTCCCAGATGTTCTTCATCACACCGTTGACGCAGACCATGCCGTTCTCGTCGGCCTGTATCACACCCATCTCACCTCCGGGGAAGTTGGCCAGCAACACACCGAACGCGATAGGGATGAGCAACAGCGGTTCGTAGTGCTTCTTGATACCAAGGTAGAGCAACACGAACGCAATGGCGTACATTATCAGAAACGACGGGTCAGCAATGATGTTGCTGAAAGCCGTCATATCATACAGTTTTGCAAGTATATCTTCCATTATCCAATTTTCATTATAACGTCATCCTCAGCAATAGCGTCTCCCGGATTAGCGCAGATGGCCGTAATGGTTCCGTCGAACTCTGAGCGGATGGCATTGTAGGTTTTCATTGCTTCAATATAGCACAACACGTCGCCGGCCTTCACTTGGTCGCCCACCTTCAGTGGAGTCTCTCCGGCACTCTTCACCAGGAAGAACTTGCCCTCGAGCGGTGCGGCTACGTCCTTGCCCTCGCCGGTGATGGCTTTCTGCACATTGTCGTTGGCAGGTGCCAGTGTGGCAGCGTCCACTTCGCCGTAAGCCACGGTCACCTTGTAGGCCTGTCCGTTCACGGACACGGTCAGTATCTTCGGTTGCTTCGGCTCTTCGGGCTTGAAGTCCTTCTCGGCATGACGTTTCTTCACATCCTCCAGGAAAGCCTCTTTGGCCTGTCCGCTCTTGTATGCCTCGTACTGCGACGGGTGCATAGCGTACTCGAACAGCTCTTCGTCGTCCTGGCCGGTGTCCCATTTCTTCTCCTTCATCAGCGCGCGATACTTGTCGAGTGCGTCGGGGTAGTTGTCCTGCGGGTTGCCGGTGAAGAACTTACGTCCTTCGCGCTCTGCCTTCTCGATGATTTCGGGAGCCAGCTCACCCGGCAACTTGCCAGCCTTGCCAAGGATCATGTCCCAGATGTCGTCGGCAATCATGCCCCAGCGCTCTTTGCCCTTCTCCATGGCAATGACGTTCATCAGCGCCACGTTCTTCACGTACTGGCTGAACGGTGTCACCAAGCAAGGATAGCCCAAGCGCGGCCATACGTAAGCCACCTCGTTGAACAACTTGATGAGCAGCTCGTCCTGTGTCATAAACGGTTGGTTGTGTTTTGCCTTGTATTTGTTGATGGACTCCAGGTTGCTCTCCAGGTCGGCCATCAGGCTACCCATCATACCGCCAGGGAGTCCCGGACCGATGAGCAGGGAGTTCATCATGCGGTTCTTCGGGCTGATGTAGAGACCGAGGAAGTCGTCCATAAAGCTCTGAATCAAAGTACGTGTCTTCATGTATGCCTCCATGTTCACCTCGGGAACGATGAATCCAGCGTCCTTCAGCATAGCCTGCACGCTGAGCACATCGGCATGTCCGGTTCCCCATGAGAGCGGCTCCATGCCTACGTCCACATAGTCGCAGCCAGCCTTGCAGACTTCCAGGATGGAGGTCATATTGAAGCCCGGTGTAGCGTGGCTGTGGTACTGGATGGGCGTGTCGGGGTGAGCGGCCTTGATGCCGGCCACAATCTTACCCAGTGTCACGGGGCGACCGATGCCGGCCATATCCTTGATGCAGATTTCGTCAGCGCCAGCCTTGATGAGTTCGTCCGCCATGTTCACGTAATACTCTACCGTGTGAACCGGAGAGAAGGTGATGCAGAGCGAGCATTGTGAGATCATGCCGGCTGCGTGAGCATATTCGATGGAAGGAATGATGTTGCGTGTGTCGTTCAGACCGCAGAATGTACGGGCGATGTCCGTGCCCTGGGCCTTCTTCACTTTGTAGAAGAGCTTGCGCACGTCAGCGGGTACCGGGCTCATGCGCAGGCCGTTCAGTGCACGGTCCAGCATGTGGGTCTGTATGCCTGCCTCGTGGAATGGTTTTGTCCACTCACGTACGGCTTTGTTAGGGTTCTCTCCGAAGAGGAGGTTCACTTGTTCAAAACCTCCGCCATTGGTTTCTACTCGGGCGAAGCAGCCCATCTCGATGATAGCCGGGGCTACTTTTACTAATTGATCGACACGTGGTACGTACTTACCGGCAGACTGCCACATGTCACGAAATACTAGACTGAATTTAACTTCTCTTTTCATACTTACGTTCTTTGATTCCTTGTGCTTTTGTTTTTGTTTAGATTAGTTAGTTAGAGTTTCTCTATCTTCACCACTTTACCTTTACCGTGGGTCAGTACGTCCACTGCGGCTTTGATGGCGGCAACAGAGCTGTTGTCGGCAATGGCGCGCTGCTGCGAGGGTTGCTTGTGTTCCTCTTCAGGCGCGAACTTGTTGACCAACGTAATGAGGAGTTTGCTCAGATAGATTACGATGAGTAGGATAATGAATACGGAGACCATACCCACCACCAACAGGAGTAATCCAATTCTCAAATTGTCCATATTACTTCTTTTAATTATAAGGTTAATGACTAAATATTTTCAATTGATAAAAAATCGTCCGAAATTACTCATTCCAGCACTTTTCGAAAAATAATTTGTGTTAAATAGTCATTAAAAGGAGAAGATAAGTTCAAATGTAGTGAATCACAGGGCAGTATGCACAGCCTCTCTTCCGCACCGAAAGGGCACAATCAGTCTGCTATACCTATATATATAATAAGGTATAGGCTGGGGTGCTGAGAGGGGTTTCGGAGGTTTGTTCTACAGGCTCTGCATGTCGTGCAACCGTTTGTAGTAGCCGTTCAGTGCTATCAGTTCCTCGTGTTTGCCGCGTTCCACGATGCGTCCTTCGTGCAACACGCATATCTCGTCGGCATTCTTGATGGTGGAGAGGCGGTGGGCTATGGCGATGGTGGTGCGGGTCTTCATGAGTCGCTCCAGCGCCTCCTGCACCAGTCGCTCCGACTCGGTGTCGAGTGCGGAGGTGGCCTCGTCGAGGATGAGGATGGGCGGGTTCTTCAGTATGGCGCGTGCGATGCTGATGCGTTGTCGCTGTCCGCCGGAGAGTTTGTTGCCGCGGTCACCGATGTTGGTGTTGTAGCCCTCCTCCTTCTCCATGATGAAGTCGTGGGCGTTGGCTATCTTGGCGGCCTCCACCACCTGCTCCATCGTGGCGCCTTCCACGCCGAAGGCGATATTGTTGAAGAAGGTGTCGTTGAAGAGGATGGCCTCTTGGTTCACGTTACCGATCAGGCTGCGAAGGTCGGCGATGCGGGTATCCTTGATGTTGATGCCGTCGATGGTGATGGTTCCCTGCTGCACGTCGTGGTAGCGGGGCAGCAGGTCCACCAGGGTGGACTTGCCCGAGCCGGACTGTCCCACCAGGGCCACGGTCTTGCCTTTGGGTATGGTAAGGTTGATATCCTCCAGCACCGGCTTCTTGCCGTCGTAGCTGAAGGTGATGTCCTTGAAGGTGATGTTGTCCTGCAGTCCGTTGAGTGGCTTCGGATGCTCTATCTCCTTGATGGGGTTCTCTGCTTTCAGTATCTTGTCCACACGCTCCATGGAGGCAAGACCTTTCGGAATGCTGTATCCGGCTTTGGAGAACTCCTTCAGCGGGTTGATGACGCTGTAGAGGATGACCATGTAGAAGATGAAGGTCGGTGCGTCGATGCTGGAGTGGTTGCCCAGTATCAGTGAGCCGCCAAACCAGAGGACGATGACGATGAGCAGGGTACCCAGGAACTCGCTCATCGGGTGAGCCAATGCCTGGCGGGTAGCCACGCGGTTGGTGGCGTCGCGGTATTCGTTGCTGCATTTGGTGAAGCGCTCTATCATCTTGTTCTCGGCAATGAAGGCTTTGATGATGCGCAGTCCACCCAGTGTCTCCTCCAGTTGTGCCATGGTGTCGCTCCATTTGCTCTGGGCCTCCAGCGACTTGCGTTTCAACTTCTTGCCGACTTTGCCCATCACCCATCCCATGCCAGGTAGCACGATGATGGTGAACAGGGTCAGCTGCCAGCTGGTGACGAGCAGGGTGCCGAAATAGAAGAGTATCAGTATCGGGTTCTTGATGAGCATGTCCAGCGAGCTGGTGATGGAGGTCTCCACCTCGCCCACGTCACCGCTCATGCGGGCGATGATGTCGCCTTTGCGTTCCTCGGAGAAGAATCCCAGCGGCAGGTGCATCACCTTGGAGTAGACCATCACGCGGATGTCGCGCACCACGCCGGTGCGCAGTGGAATCATCACGGCCGACGAGGCGAAGTAGCACGAGGTCTTTATCATCGTCATGAAGGCTAGGAAGAGTCCGAGGAAGAGTAGGGTGGTGGAGGGCCCGTAGTTGGCTATCATCTGGCTCACGTAGTAGTAGAAGTTATTCACCGCCACCTCTTTCAGGTTGTCGAGGTTCCATTCCATGAAGTAGTAGACCTTATCGTCCATCTTGAAGAGAATCTGGAGGATAGGTATCAGGAGTGTGAACGAGAATATGTTGAACACTGCCGACAGGATGTTCAGCAGTACGGACCACGCCAAGTATTTTTTATAAGGAGAGACAAAGCGTCTCATCAGCTGGAAGAATTCCTTCATTGGAGATGTTGTTTGCTAAATAATGGGACAAAGATAATACAATTCGAGTGCAGTACACCAAGCTTCCTCGGAATATTTTGCTGGATAGAGATTTCTCGTAGGTCTGCTGGCAAACTCATCTTTGTATAAGCTGGTTTAATCAATCTTTTTCACTTGTGCTCACTATTGATGCGAACGGACTTAATGCCACTGTTCGGTATGGCAATGATAGGTCCTTCCCTACGCATGTAATCTGTATAAATGGCAGTCAATCCATTTGTGCCGATATCCACTTGAAAGAAACATGGTTTCACTCGGCTTCTCACATAT
>CAVFUK010000105.1:0-50124 GCA_963625535.1 Anaerovoracaceae bacterium
TCGCTAGCTCAGCTGGTAGAGCACAACACTTTTAATGTTGGGGTCTTGGGTTCGAGCCCCAAGCGGATCACCAAAAGAGAAGGATACCACCACGGTACCCTTCTCTTTTGCTTTTATGCCTCGGCACCCTTCTTCCGCTCGGACTGGCGGAGGAAGAAGTTAGCTAGGATAGCCCCCGACACATTGTGCCACACGCTGAACACCGCCCCAGGGATGGTAGCCAACGGATACTGGGCGAAGTGAACCGTAGCCAGCGAAGTGGCCAGACCGGAATTCTGCATGCCCACCTCGATGGAGACGGCACGGCATTTCGTAGTGTCCATCTTCATCAGTTTGGCAGCCGCATAGCCCAGTGCATAACCCAACACGTTGTGGAGCACCACGATGCAGAATATCAGCAGACCGCAGCTCATCAGTTTGGCCGCATTGGCACTGACCACAGCACCCACAATGGCGACGATGGCTAGGGTAGAGACGAGCGGAAGCACCTCCACAGCCCGCTCAGCGAAGCGGGAGAAGTAGTGGTTGATGAGGAAGCCCAACACGATAGGCAGTATGACCACCTGAACGATAGAGAGGAACATGGAAATCATGTTCACGTCCACAGTCTGTCCAGCATAGAGGTACGTCAGCAGAGGAGTCATCACGGGAGCCAATATGGTGGAGACAGCCGTCATGCCCACCGACAGAGCCACATCGCCCTTCGACAGATAGGTCATCACGTTGGAGGAGGTTCCACCGGGACAGGTTCCCACGAGGATAACACCCACCGTCAGCTCGGGCGAGAGGCGAAACACCACCGCCAACAGATAAGCCAGCAGAGGCATGATAGTGAACTGGGCCACAGCACCTATCACCACATCCTTCGGGTGACTGAAGACGATACGGAAGTCGCTTGGCTTCAGTGTAAGTCCCATACCGAACATGACGATGCCCAACAGGGTGTTGATGTAGCTGGTCTTGATGAAGCTGACCGCGCTGGGCAGCAGCAGGGCCAACACAGCCATGGCGATGACGATGAGGGCCATGTATTTGCTAAAGAAGCGAGAGATGATTCTTAGAACGTTCATTGTTGTCAGAGTTATACCTTATTATTATATTATACATCTATTTCAGCCACCGTTTCTTGTCGACAGCCTTTATCCAAAGGTTCGCCATACGTTGGTGACCGGCGGCTGTCGGATGCACGCCGTCCCAAATCCAATAGGTGCTCCGCGACTCAGGAGTTTCAGTATTCAGTTTTTCAAATAATTTATCAAAGGGTAGATACACTGCCTTGTAGTCCGCAGCAATCCGTTTCACCACTTCGGCACAGCCTTTCACCAAGGTTTCACGCTTAGCGTAGTCGGTCTTCTTGCGCATGCTTCCTACGTTGGCTATGAAGGGAGCGCACAGCACCAACTTCAGCTCGGGATTGGCCGCCAGCGAGCTATCCAGCAGCGCGCGGTAGCGTTGTTCCCATGCGGAGAAGTCGAAGTCGCCCTCGCAATCGCGCAGGAAGTCATACACATCGTTGATGCCCACCAGCAGTGTGAGCACATCGGGCTGAATATCTATTGCATCGGCCTTCCACCGTTTCTCCAGCTTCTCCAGCGTGTCCCCACTGATGCCCCGGTTGAAGAACTCATAGTCCGCTTCGGGATATTCGCTTTGGTAATGTGCCGCGCAGAGGAACATGAAGCCGTGCCCATAGATGTGGTTCAAGTCCGTCAGGTTGCGCTCGGACGTAGGCTTAGGCGAACCACCGCTACGTCCCCACCCCGCATCGGTGATGGAGTCGCCAATAAACAACACTTTCTTCCGTGCCTCACCGGTGTAAGGCAACAGAAGCAACAATAGAATGAGAGACCAAATTTTCTTCATAATACAATTCTTATTAGGTTCGTTCCGAAGAACATTGTATTTCTTTTTATCATCAACCAGCCCATAGCGTTCGATCGCCGAGCGACTTCGTGCCTCCGTTTTTGCATTCATCCGAAGTTTAGTGGGCAGCAATTATTCAACCTTTCTATTCGTACTAACGCCGTTCACTCCTCATCCAACCCTATGGTCAGGCGAAGGCGCAAAGCCTCGCACTCCTCGTCGGTCAGACCACACTCCAGGAGGTACTTCTTGGCCGCGGCCTGCAACCGGGCACCCTGGAATCCACCAGCCTGGGTAGTGAAGAGCCCCAGCCCCTCCCAGTCGATGGCCGTGACATCCGCCTCGTCCCAGTTGATAGCAACGTAGCTCTCCATCGATTCCTCGTTGCACAACAGCCAAATCATACGGTCGATGGAGAGTTTCTGACGCATCTGGTACGATTCGCCTTTGTCTTCTATCTTGTAGAAGTTGAGCAACGTCACCATATAGTCGCGGCGCAGCTCTTCCACACTGGCTCCGACCAAGGCTTCGAGCACCATGGAGACGAATCCGCAACGGTCCTTTCCCTCGTTACAGTGGACGAGGTAAGGCGGTTCGTGTGTCAACATAAACTTGGCAGCCTTACCCATACGGGTCTTGAAATCATCATTGAAACTATTGGCCATCATACCACAAGCTATGGTGCTACCGGCCTTAAAAAGGCCCGGGCAGTAACTGGATGAATATCCGTCCATGGCCATGTACTTCTGCACATCCTCGGGCGTGTCCGCCAAATCAATCTCCGTCTTGATGCCTACCACACGAGCCAAACTGTCAGCTACGGCGTAGCGTTTGGCGTTCTTCACACAATTGAGTGGGTTGCTCGACCGATAGAGCACCCCAGGCGCAATACCCGTTGTGGTCACCATACGGAAGTTGGCATATTCCGTCGCAGTCTCTCCCGCCAGTCGGTCGGTCGAATAGACAGATTTCATCAGTTCATAGGTTTTCTGATAACCGCCCTTCTGCGCGAGGGTCATCGTCACCTTATCTCCAGGCTTTCCACAAATGTAGTAATGGAAGTCGCCGTTGAGCATTGCGAAGCCATAGTCATCGCCCTTGGCATTGTAGTCCACGTAGGAAGGCTCCAGCACGGCCACCTCGTTGAACGAACTGACGAAGGGCATATTTCGCAGATGGATGTCGTCGATAGTAACATCCACCAGGTCTGCATAATCGAACCCCGCGGCCTTCATTTCGGCTGGGGTGAAGCTAGGTATCGGCTGGCCGAAACTATTAACCTCAACAATGCAGCCGGAGATGGAGGGAATGGAATCCTTGTCCGATGAGCCATCGTTGCAAGCCGAAAACAGCGTCAACACCGCCAGCACCGCATACGTATTGATAATCTTCATGCTATTTCTATTTATCCATGAAACACGCCGCAAAATTAGTCAAGATTTCACGCATTTCGCATATTTGTGGCTCAATATATGTTTAAGGTGCCAATGTGACTCTTGATGTAGGCCAGCTGAGATTTATTGATTATAACCGACAAAACTTTATGTTTGCGCGAAAATCTCACGGATATAGAAAACATTCACTACCTTTGCCTTGTAATCGGGTGCAATCCATTAGTTACAATGCTAGCGCAGAGACTTCTGCCATGATTCTATAAAATAACGCGTATGAAGAAGATAATATTTCTCGACTTTGATGGTGTACTGAATACCGAGCACTATCAAAACCTGCTTATGTATCATGGAAAAGCGTGGAAAGACAAGCATGGTGTCTATTTCGATCCGGAGACAGTGGCCGGGTTGAAGAGAATAGTGGAAGAGACCGGAGCCGACATCGTGATAGAATCATCGTGGAAATATCTCGGACTGGAGGAAATGCAACAGATGTGGAGAGACAGAGATATGCCCGGCAAGGTCATAGACGTAACACCATCTTCCGCCAGCGATAGTTGGCTGCTCAATGCCGACCTTGACGACGTGGACCCCGCCCGCACTCAGTGGAAGGGCATAGAAATCGCATCCTGGATTGCCGATAATCTTCATAAGGGAGATCAATATGTCATTATCGATGATGAATACGTGATACTGGACTTCCAACTGACACACTTCACCCAGACCAACCCCTACGACGGCCTCTCCCCTGAATTGGCTGATAAAGCCATCAGAATTCTGAACGGATAACATGTGCCGGAAGGATTCCTGTCGCCGATAGTCGGGTTCAAAGGACAGACACATAAGAATGCAGTACGAAATGATGATGGTCCGAGCGAGGAAAAGACCGCAAAGGAACTTATTTTACATCCCTTCTACAACTTTCCCCACTAAATTTCTACTGACCCATAGATGGGCGAGCGAGGAAATGACTAGCGAGTATATTACGAAAAAAGCCTTCTGAAATCTCTTTCAGAAGGCTTGATGGCGGAGAGACAGGGATTCGAACCCCGGGAAGTGTTACCTTCAACGGTTTTCAAGACCGCCGCAATCGACCACTCTGCCATCTCTCCAATTGCTAGTAAGAAGGTTTTGCTCTCAAAAGCGGTGCAAAGGTACGGCTTTATTTTAATACTGCAAATTTATTGGGAGTTTTTTTGCAGTAATCTTTCGGAATACTACTTTTGCGGAAGAAATCAGCCGTCGCATGGCGAGGTGTGCGCAAGGCAACAGCTATCCGCCAAGTCGCTGAGGTTGAACGAGGTCCGGACAGGCGAACTACCGCCGGCGCCCTCAACCGGGGTCTCCACGACGGGAATTATAAAAAATGTAAATACAGTATGATATATCCAGATAGTTTCGAACAAAAGATAGAATTCGGCCACATCCGCTCACTACTGAAGAATGCTTGCATCAGCAACCTCGGCATAGAACGGGTGGACGAGATGCAGTTCTCGGCCCAGTACGACGAGGTGGACCGACGACTCAATGAAGTGACAGAGTTCGTCCGCATCATCCAGGAGGAGGACAACTTCCCGGCACAATACTTCTTCGACGTGCGCCCCTCGCTAAAGCGCATCCGCATCGAAGGCATGTACCTCGACGAGCAGGAGTTGTTCGACCTTTGCCGTTCGCTGGAGACCATACAGGGTATCGTATCGTTCCTGCAGCCAGATGAGGAGGAGTCTACACCCTACCCCGCACTGGCAGCGTTGGCCGGAGACATCACCGTCTTCCCGCAGCTGACACGCCGCATCCACGACATTCTCGATAAGTTCGGAAAGATAAAGGACAACGCGTCCCCCGAGTTGCTCCGCATCCGACGGGAGATAGCCAGCACCACATCGGGCATCTCGCGTAGCTTGAACTCCATCCTACGGAGTGCACAAGCAGAGGGCATCGTGGACAAAGACGTGGCTCCCGCCATGCGCGATGGACGATTGGTGATTCCCGTGGCTCCGGGACTGAAGCGGAAGATAAAAGGTATCGTGCACGACGAATCCACCTCGGGAAAGACGGTGTTCATAGAGCCTACGGAAGTAGTGGAGGCAAACAACCGCATCCGCGAGCTGGAGAGCGACGAGCGTCGGGAGATCATACGCATCCTCACGGAATTCTCCAACCAAGTGCGACCATTGGTTCCGGAGATACTGCAGTCATATGAGTTCCTGGCCGAGATAGACTTCATCCGCGCCAAGGCAAACTTCGCCCTGCAGATAAAGGCAGTGAAGCCCAACTTGGAGCACACGGAAGTCACCGACTGGAGCGAAGCGGTACACCCACTGCTGTTCCTCTCGCTGGCAAAGCACAACAAGAAGGTCGTACCGCTGGACATCGAGCTGAACGCCCATCAGCGGATGCTCATCATCTCGGGACCGAATGCCGGCGGTAAATCGGTCTGTCTGAAGACGGTAGGACTGCTGCAGTACATGCTCCAGTGCGGAATGCTGGTACCGATGCACGAACAGAGCCACACGGGTATCTTCCAAAGCATCTTCATCGACATCGGCGACGAGCAGAGCATCGAGGACGACCTCAGTACCTACTCGTCGCACTTGCTCAACATGAAGAACATGATGAAGTACAGCAACGAGCACAGCCTCATCCTCATCGATGAGTTCGGCAGCGGCACGGAGCCGCAGATGGGTGGAGCCATGGCAGAGGCGGTACTCCGACGGCTACATGCCAAGCAGACCTTCGGAGTCATCACCACACACTACCAGAACCTGAAGCACTTTGCCGAGGACCACGAGGGCGTGGTCAATGGAGCTATGCTCTACGACCGACACTTGATGCAGGCACTATTTCAGTTACAGATAGGAAATCCGGGCAGCTCGTTCGCCGTGGAGATAGCCCGCAAGATAGGCATCCCCGAAGAGGTCATCGCCGATGCCACGGAGATTGTGGGCAGTGACTACATCAATGCTGACAAATATCTGCAGGACATCGTGCGCGACAAGCGCTACTGGGAAACCAAACGACAGAACATCCGCAAGCGGGAGAAGCAGATGGAGGAGACCATCGTCAAATACGAGACGGAGATAGAGGCGCTGCAGAAGAGCCGCAAAGAGATTCTCCGCAATGCGAAGGAGGAGGCCGAGCACCTGCTGCAGGAGTCGAACGCCCGCATCGAGAACACCATCCGCACCATCAAGGAGGCACAGGCCGAGAAAGAGAAGACTCGCGCCGCCCGCCAAGAGCTGGAGCAATTCAAGGCCAGCGTAAACGAGGCGGACCAGAAAGAGATGGAGGCGAAGATTACCCGCAAGATGGAGCAGCTACGTGAGAAGCAGAACCGCAAGAAGGAGAAGAAGAACAAAGGTGGAGATGCACAACAGGCAGCCGTCCCCAAGGTGCAACCCATCAACGTGGGCGACACGGTGCGCATCAAAGGTCAGACCACCGTGGGTGTGGTAACGGACATCCACGGGAAGAACGCCTCCGTCACCTTCGGTATGATGAAGACCAACACCCAGCTCGACCGACTGGAACATGCGCAACCCACCACTCCATCGAAGACACAGCAGGTCAGCTCGTTCGTCAGCAAACAGACGCAGGACAATGTGTACGAGAAGAAGCTGAACTTCAAACAAGACATCGACGTGCGCGGAATGCGTGGCGATGAAGCCTTGCAAGCCGTCACCTACTTCATCGACGACGCCATCCTGCTGGGTGTGAGTCGGGTACGCATACTTCACGGCACAGGCACGGGCATCCTCCGCACCTTGATACGCGACTACCTGAGCACCGTCCCCGGTGTAGCACATTTCCAGGACGAGCACGTGCAGTTTGGTGGTGCCGGCATCACGGTAGTCGACCTGGAGTAGGGATTTCCCTATACCTATATTGTATATGGTTCAGCAAATACAAAGCGACAGTAATAAAAAGTGCGGACCCTTTTCCAAATGAAGTATACTTCATCGGCCATTGAGCTATACCCCCTTCATGTTCAGCTAGTCCCCCTCCCGAATGAGCCATCGCTCTAGTTTCGATGAGTTACATGCATAATTAAGTTATGCATGTGGGGAAATTTTGCCCTCTGAGCATAAAATTTCGAGAAATAATTTTGCACGTCACAAAGATTCCTCTACCTTTGCAAGTCCTAAGTATCTCTCGCAGGTACAGACCATCATGGGGTTGACTGGATTTGACAGCGGGTAGAAGAGGTACGTAAGCATGCAGTGGGTCGGTGATTGCCACTATAATCTCAGTTATCAAAAATTTATCTGGCAACGAAAACTATGCTCTCGCTGCTTAATCGAAGTACAGTAGATTAAGCTTTATTTCTGCCACAGTGGTGGAAACGAGACGTCGCTCAAAAGCTCTTGTTCCGAAGCGTTTGACACAGCGGCGCAGCAAAATCGGGAATAGTGAAGGTCATGCCTCGCGACCTTCATGAAACTTTAGAGGCTAAGGCGCAGGTTGGTTGCTTCGGTCTTGCCTACGTTCGAAAACCAAAGCGAAGATAAGCATGTAGAAAGCGTATGGCTTCCTCGTTTGGACGAGGGTTCGACTCCCTCCAGCTCCACCCTTGCAAATGGGTTCTTCACCACCGAAGAGCCCATTTGTTTTTCATTGCCCAATATACTAGAGTTGTCAAACCATTATAAATAAATCGAACTATGATTGAAGTCAAGGGGATTGATTCGAAAATGATTGCCAACAATTTGGAGCCGTATGAACCCACTCATCCAGGCGAGGTCCTTAAGGAGGAGATTGAATACAGAGGAATCTCACAAAAGAAACTTGCTGAACAAACAGGTATTCCATACAAGAATTTGAACGACTTGCTGAATTGTCGCCGGTCTATCACAGCCAGCACAGCACTGCTTTTCGAGGCAGCCCTAGGGATACCGGCACATATCCTTGCCGATATGCAGACGAACTACAATCTACAAATCGCCAAAAAGGACAAATCGTTTGTTGAACGTCTCGCCAACATCCGACAGATTGCGGCAGTACTCTGAGCCATAAGCACTGAAGTTTGCCAACATTGTACGAAAGGTGCGGCATTGGCGAGAGAACCTTACACAAACAAATCGTCCGGATAGGTGATGTCCACGAGGAAGAGGGCATTGCCGGGCATGGAGGTGCCGGCTTGACAGCGGTCCTTCTGTTCTATCACACGGCAGAAGCCGTCGAGCGTGAGCTTGCCACGGCCTACATCGATGAGCGTACCCACAATGGCGCGCACCATGTTGCGTAGGAAGCGGTCGGCTTGTATGGTGAATACCCACTCATTGTCACCACAAGGAGTCCACTCTGCACGCATGATGCGACAGTTGTTGGTCTTCACGTCGGTATGGAGTTTGCTGAAGCTGGTGAAGTCGGTGTAGCGAAACAGCAGTTGGGCAGCCTCGTTCATTTTGTCGATATCCGGCGGAGTAATCAAACGAAAAGTATAGTTGCGACGGAACGGGTTCTTCACCGTGGTAATGTAATACTTATAGGTACGCGAGGTGGCACTGAACCGGGCATGGGCATCGGGCTTCACCTCCACTATCTTGTAGACGGAAATATCGCGCGGTAGCAGCCTGTTCAACTTGTCGGTCAGGCGCAGCGTATCCAGCGTCCCTTCGTAGTCGAAATGCGCCACCATCAGCTTGGCGTGCACACCTGTGTCGGTACGCCCCGCCCCCACTACGGCAATCTCCTGCCGCAGACAGGTGGAGAGGGACCGCATCAGCACCTCCTGCACACTCACCCCATTGGGCTGAATCTGCCAACCATGATAGGCCGTCCCGTCGTACGCCAGGTAGACAAAGTATCTCTTGTGATCAATTTCCGTCATCTTCTATACCTTATTATATATAGGCATCGGTGGCGGCACTTCTCGCTACGGGGAGCATCGCCACCGACAACCGATGATTCATTTTGTTTCCGCCGCGTCGTCTTCCACCTCCTGCGCTTTCGCCTCCGTGTAGACGCAACCGTCAAATATCGGAGTATCGCTGAGGGTGCCCTTCACATCGGTTGACAGCTCACCGCCCGGCACCTCGAAGGATACTTTATGGAAAGTAATCTTCTGGGCATCGTCCAGCGTTATCAGCGAGTCGGCACTATGGATGTAAGCGTTTCTCACCAACACGTTCTTGATGTCCTGCATCTTTATCAGCTTCTGGCAATTGGCCTCCAGGTTCTCTATCAACACGCCGTTGATCGGGGTCTCGGGAATGCCGACGGCTTTGATGAGTTGCGGGCATTCCTCAACGAGGATGTTACGTGCCACGATGTTGCGGTAGACCGGCGTGAGTGGAGTGATGTCGAGAGCAGGATGGCGCACTGCCAACTCGCCCACATAAGTTTTGCTACCCAACATGTCCCACACGAAAGCGCCGCCAGTGAGTCGCATGCGGATGCGTTCGTAGATGAGGTTGTCACCGCCACCGCCACGGTTACGGCGGGTCTTGAAGCGCAGTCCGGTGCCCGTTCCGTCGAACACACAGTCGTGCACATAGAGGTTCTTGATGAATCCGGCAGTCTCACTGCCGCAGGTGATGCCCCCGTGGCCTTTCTCCGCTAAGCAGTAGCGCACCACGATGTTCTCCGAGGGCTTGTTCACCCGCAAGCCATCCTCACAACGGCCAGCTTTCATGGTGAAGCAGTCGTCGCCACAGCTCAGGGTGGAGTATTCTATCAGCACATTGCGTGAGGATTCGATGTCGATGCCATCGCCA
The DNA here is from genome assembly GCA_963625535.1 of Anaerovoracaceae bacterium. Lineage (GTDB taxonomy): Bacteria > Bacteroidota > Bacteroidia > Bacteroidales > Bacteroidaceae > Phocaeicola_A. The sequence goes on from CAVFUK010000105.1 coordinate 9,971, forward strand.
CGGGGTATTCCTACGGAGTGCACCGTGATGCCACGGATGATGACCCCGTCGCAGTAGACCGGCACCACGTTCCAGAAGGGAGTGTTCTCCAGCGTCACACCCTCCACCAACACATCCTTGCAGTTGGTGGGCGAAACGAACATGGGGAGGAACACGGGCGTTCCATATCTACCGTCGTAGACACGTTTCTCCACAGGAGAGCTCATGTCGATATACTCTTCCACCACACCGCCGGTAATCTGACGACGTTGTATCTCGCAGTCGCGGTCCGGTCCCACCAGTTTGCCTTTTCCGGTGAGGGCTATGTGCTCCTGTCCGTTGGCATAGATGAGAGCGCCCAGCGAGTAGAGTTCCACACCCTCGTTGCGGGTGAACACGGACGGCTGATAGTCTTTGATGTCGCCGCTGAAGTGGAGCTCAGCCCCCTCATCCAAGTGCAGGTTGACGTTGCTCTTCAGTTCTATGCGTCCCGTCCTCCACACACCGGCAGGCACCACTACGGTGCCGCCACCTTTGGCATTCACCTCGTTGATGGCCCGCTGTATGGCGGTGGTCACTAGCGCACCCGCTTGGGTGCCCTTCTCTGTGATGGAGAGGGTGAGGTCGTTGAAGACCGGACGTTTGAAGGTGGGCATTTGGAAAGGCGCCGTCACCGGAGCTATGGAGTCGGGCATCACCAGCGCACCTACCTGGTCGCGTGTGGGCAACATTTGTGCTAGTCTGGCAGGAGCCTCCTGGCAAGCGGCCAGCAGCAGTGCGCTCACTCCCAAGAACAATGTCAATGAATGATTTTTTATCATGTCGTATATCAGTTTTGAGTTTTGAGGGTCCAAATTTATGGAATAATGCAGACTCACCCAAAAGAAAGGTAAAAAAACCTTTATCTTGCACGCGTTATAGAATATTTTGCTAGCTTTGCGTCCGAATCATTTGAATAATAACCTTCATTTAGTACAAGACATGAATAAAACATTTCAAAGTCCACTCAGTGGCATCATTCCTCCTTTAGTAACCCCCTTGAAAGGTAACGACACATTAGATATCGAGAGCCTCGAACGCCTCATCGAACACCTTATCGCCGGTGGCGTACACGGATTGTTCATCCTCGGCACAACGGGTGAGGAGCAGAGCCTCAGCTACCGTCTCCGCCAACAGATGATACGCGAGACTTGCCGCATCAACAACAACCGCCTGCCCGTGCTGGTCTGCATCACCGACACCTCCATCGTGGAGAGCATCAAGCTGGCGCAACTGGCAGCCGACTGCGGCGCGTCGGGTGTGGTCTCAGCGCCGCCCTACTACTTCGCTACGGGTCAGCCCGAGTTGGCGGAGTTCTACGAGACCTTGGTACCGCAGCTTCCCCTGCCGGTATTCCTGTATAATATGCCGTCGCACACGAAGGTGAACTTCGCCCCGGCTACGATACACCGCATCGCCGCCAACGAGCAGGTGGTAGGTTTCAAGGACAGTTCGGCCAACACGGTCTACTTCCAGTCGGTGATGTATGCCATGAAGGAGCGCCCAGACTTCGCCATGCTGGTGGGTCCCGAAGAGGTGACCGGCGAGTGTGTGTTGCTGGGCGCCCACGGAGGTATCAACGGCGGAGCCAACATGTTTCCCGAGCTCTACGTGAGCATGTACAACGCAGCCAAGGCCGGCAACTTGGCCGAGGTGAAGCGTCTGCAACAGTTCATCATGCAGATCAGCGTCAGCGTCTACACGGTGGGACAGCACGGATCGAGCTACCTGAAAGGTCTGAAGTGCGCCCTCTCGTTGCTGGGCATCATCAACGACGACTTTGTGGCAGCGCCCTTCAACAAGTTCAACGAGCCAGAGCGTGAGAAAGTGCGCCAAGCCTTGGCAGCCTTGCCTATCGAGAACGGTAAATTGATATTCTAAGCCTGCAGTGATTCTGTCTTAACCTTTCAACCAATACCTTAAAACACACACTGCATGCATATCATAGACCTCATTGTCTTCCTCATATTCACAGGAGGAATCGTACTCTTCGGCTGCTCGTTCTTCAAGAAGAAGGCCTCGTCGGACGACTTCACATCGGCGGGCCGCAGCCTGCCGGGCTGGGTCGTGGGCATGTCCATCTTCGCCACCTACGTCAGCAGCATCAGCTACTTAGGCTACCCGGGAAAGTCTTTCGCTGGGGACTGGAACCCCTTCGTCTTCAGTCTCTCCATTCCCGTAGCCTCCTATTTCGCAGCCAAATATTTCGTGCCTTTCTACCGGAGTCAGGATAGTGTGTCGACCTACAGCTTTCTGGAGCACCGCTTCGGCACGTGGGCACGACTCTACGCCTCGGCCTGTTACCTGCTCACACAGATAGCGCGCATGGGCAGCATTCTGTTCCTCTTGGCTCTGCCGATGAACATCCTCATGGGGTGGAACATCCAGATGGTGATTGTCTTCACCAGCATCGCCATCATCATCTACTCCATGCTGGGCGGACTCAAGGGAGTCATCTGGACGGAGGCCATCCAAGGCATCATCCTCATCGGAGGTGCGTTGGCCTGCCTCATCATCATCCTCTTCTCTATGCCCGAGGGTCCGAAGCAAGTGTTCGAGATTGCCGCCGCGGACAATAAGTTCTACCTGGGCGACCTGAGTTGCGACCTGAGCACCTCCACCTTCTGGGTGTGCCTCATCTACGGCATCTTCATCAACCTGCAGAACTACGGCATCGACCAGAACTACGTGCAGCGCTACCATACAGCGAAGAGCATGAAGCAGGCCAAGTTCTCCGCCCTCTTCGGCGGCTACTTGTTTATCCCCGTATCGGCCATCTTCTTCCTCATCGGCACAGCACTTTACGCCTATTACCAGGTGTACCCCGACCAGTTGCCGGCAGAGGGCATCAAGGCGGACTACGTCTTCCCCTTCTTCATCGTGGATAAGTTGCCCGTGGGCATGACGGGACTGCTCATCGCCTCCATCTTCGCCGCTGGCATGAGTACGGTAGCCACCAGCGTCACCAGTTCGTCCACCATTGTGCTGACGGACTACTACCAACGTTTCCGCAAGAACGCGTCGGACCGTGAGAAACTGTATGTACTGAAGACCTCGAACGTGGTCATCGGCATACTGGGCATCATCATCGCCCTAGCGTTGCTCAACGTAGACAGCATCCTGGACGCATGGTGGAAACTCTCGTCCATCTTCAGCGGCGGCATGTTGGGACTGTTCCTCCTGGGATACATCTCCAAGAAGGCCCGCAACATCGATGCCATCATCAGCACCATCTGCGGTGTGTTGCTCATCTGCTGGATTTCCATGACGTCGTACATGAACGAGACCTTCGGGTGGCACCTCCCCGTCATCCACGAATACCTCGCCATCGTGTTCGGCACGATGCTGATCTTCTTCGTTGGATTCCTCAGCGCCAAGTTCTGCTTCAAGAAGAAGGCATGACAAGCGCGCGTCCACCCGTGACGTCGCCACAACAATATTGGGACTCGCCTATGGCCCACATCGGCCACCATAGGCGAGTCCTTATTTTATGCGTACAGCGACAGCGATTCCTAAACATTTTCAGATTCAATTTCACAAACATTCAAAGGTTCATAGATTCAATTCCACGAGCATTCAAATATTCATGAATTAGAACGGCAAAGCACGCAAGAGTTCTAAACACGCACCATCATCCTCAGCACGCACCTATCGGGACGCAACGTTTAAAGTTATTATAAGGGGGGGGGGAATCATGAGGAGTTGTTGATATAGACCTAACCTGTAGACGTGATAAAGGGGAAACCTCACGGACTCCCCTTTACACCCTTTAACTCTAATATACTAATACAAACTTAGCTAACACACAACTATTAGCTACGAAACATATTATTGAAGTAACGCCATTCTTCGGGACCTATCCATCAACAAAGCGGGCCGCTGCTCAACCTTGCCGATTCGCCTTACGACGAATAGAAATACATCCCTTAGTTTGAACACTGCAAAAATACGTTATTTGTTTGATACAAGAAAGAAAAAATGGAAAATATTTCATAGTTGCTTTAAACTTTTACTTAAATAACGTACTTTTACACGCCGTAAGGCCCGAAAGACGCACGTTGCAGGCTTTATTTTGCAGAAAAAACTAATTACCAGATACCTATTATATAATAGTACAACACACATGAAGAAGATTTTCCTATTGTCAGCGTTCACCTGCGTGGCGCTGACCACGATGGGTCAGACCTGGCCCACGCCACAGACGGAAGCGCGCCCAGGCACCCGCTGGTGGTGGCTCGGTAGTGCTGTCGATGCCAAGAACTTGAACTATAGTATCAACGAATTTGCCCGTGCCGGCATAGGTAGCGTAGAGATTACCCCCATCTATGGTGTGCAGGGCAACGATGCGAACGACATTTCCTACCTATCAGACAAATGGATGGAGATGTTGCAATGCACCCAACAGGTGGGTAAAGAGAGAGATGTGCTGATAGACATGAACAACGGCACAGGTTGGCCCTTCGGCGGACCGGAGGTGACCATCGACCATGCGGCAGGCAAGGCGTTCTTTCAACGTTACCAAGCTCAGGAGGGTGATGTGGTGATAGACATCGCCGTCACCGAAAAGTCGCAACGCGGCGTGGCCACCCTGGAAAAAGTGATGGCCTACCAAGGGAACCATTGCATCGACCTCACCCGAAAGGCGAAGAACGACACGCTCCGTTGGAAAGCGCCGGCAGGTGAGTGGGACATCATCGTACTCTACAACGGCAAGACCTTGCAAAAGGTAAAGCGAGCTGCACCTGGCGGCGAGGGATGGGTCATCGACCACTTCTCCAAAGAGGCGGTGAAGCTCTACCTGCAGAAGTTCGACGAGGCCTTCAGCCGCACCGCTACCCCCTATCCCCACTCGTTCTTCAACGACTCGTATGAGGTGCACGGAGCAGACTGGACACCCTCTTTACTACAGGAGTTCGCCAAACGCCGTGGCTATAAGTTGGAAGAGCATTTCCCCGAACTGCTGAGTGAGGAGCGCACGGATGCCAGCCGACGCATCCTGTCGGACTACCGCGAGACCATCTCCGAACTGCTGAACGAGAACTTCACCTCGCAGTGGACCGCTTGGGCCAACCGCCACGGCAGCACCACCCGCAACCAGGCACACGGTTCACCCGCCAACCTGATAGACACTTACGCTATAGTGGATGTGCCCGAGTGCGAGGGTTTCGGTCTCTCGGAGTTCGGTATCAAGGGACTGCGCCGCGACTCGTACACTCGCAAGAACGATTCGGACATCTCCATGCTGAAGTACGCCTCGTCGGCAGCACACATCGCCGGCAAGCAGTTCACCTCGTCGGAGACGTTCACTTGGCTCACCGAACACTTCCGCACCTCGCTGTCGCAGTGTAAGCCGGACATGGACCTAATGTTCACCGCCGGTGTGAACCACGCCTTCTTCCACGGCACACCCTACTCGCCGCAGGAGGCTAAGTGGCCAGGCTGGCAGTTCTACGCATCCATCAACATGTCGCCCAACAACTCCATTTGGCACGACGCACCGGCATTCTTCAGCTACATCACCCGCTGCCAGTCGTTCCTGCAGATGGGCAAACCGGACAACGACTTTCTGGTATACTTGCCTCTCTATGATATTTGGTACGACCGCGACGGCTCACACAGCAAACGGGTCATCGAGTTCAGCATCCACAACATGGGCAAGTTCGCCCCGGAATTCATCCGCACGGTGGACAAGATACTGGAGTGCGGCTACGACGTGGACTACATATCCGACAAGTTCATCCGCAGCACACGCTGCAAGGACGGACAGCTCATCACCACAGGCAACACTGCCTACAAGGCCCTGGTGGTACCCGGAGCGAAACGCATGCCACTGGATGTGCTGAAGAAGCTGATGCAGCTCGCCCAGCAAGGCGCCACGGTAGTGTTCCTCAACCAATATCCCGACGACGTGCCCGGCTTTGCCAATGCGGAGAAACGTCTCGCCTCGCTGCAAACATTGCTCAGCAAACTGCCGAGCCGCAAGGATGAGAATGGCTCTACCGTACACACCTACGGCAAGGGACGCATCATCACCGGTACGGACTATGCCCAGACACTGAAACTCTGCGGCATCACCCCCGAGGCGATGCGCACCGACGAGGGGATGCACGTGATTCGCCGCAGCAACGAGAGCGGACACCACTACTTCATCGCCAACCTGCAAGGCCGCGATGTGGAGGGTTGGATGACACTGGGCGTCGAGGCAAAAGAGGCCGCCCTCTTCAACCCGATGAACGGCGATTGCGGCCGCGCCGCCATCCGTCAGCAAGACGGCAAAGCACAGGTTTACCTGCAGCTGAAGTCGGGCGAGTCGGTCATCCTGCAGACCTACCAACAACCGCAAACCTTCGACAAGGAGTGGACTTACCTGGGCGAAGCACCCGCCAGCCTCTCGTTGGACCACGGATGGAAGCTGCACTTCGCCGAGAGCGCGCCCGAGATAAAGGGAACGTTCGACATCGACACACCGCAGTCGTGGACCAACCTGCCGGACAGCACAGCCCGCGTCAACATGGGATCGGGTGTCTACACCTTGACGTTCGACCTGCCGCAGATGGAGGCTGACGACTGGATGCTCGACCTGGGCGATGTACGCGAGAGCGCCCGCGTGAAGGTGAACGGCAAAGATGCCGGCACCCTGTGGGCTGTCCCCTACCGCATCCTCGTAGGCAAGCTGTTGCAGCCGGGCCGCAACACCATCGAAGTGGAGGTGACCAACCTAGCCGCCAACCGCATCGCCTCGTACGACCGCCAAGGCATCAACTGGCGCATCTTCAAGGAAATCAATGTGGTGGACCTGCAGTACAAGAAGACCAAGTACGGCAACTGGGCACCGATGCCTGCCGGACTCAACAGCAGCGTCAAGCTGATACCGATGCGGAAAACTTTCTAGAGAGAGTCGTACGCTCAACAGAATAAAAGCCTTATATTTGCAGTTGCGAAACCGCTGTTTCGGAAACAGCGGTTTCGCAACTCACTTTATATACAGAGCAAGATATGAGATTTTTCGACCGGACAGAAGAGATTGCCACGTTGCGCGAGGTACGCCAGCGTGCCAGAGAGAACGCACAATTTACGGTAGTGACCGGGCGTCGCCGCATCGGCAAGACATCACTCGTGTGGAAAGCCTACGAGGACGAGCCGTTCCTCTACTTCTTCGTGGCCCGCAAGGCCGAGGGAGACCTGTGCGAGGATTATCTGTCAGAGATAGACAAGAAGCTGGGCATCCCCACCATCGGACGACCGGGACGATTCGCCGGCCTCTTCGAGTTTCTGATGAAGCTCTCTGTGGAGCGTCCCATCACGCTCTTCATCGATGAGTTCCAGGAGTTCTTCCGAGTGAATAAATCGGTGTACAGCGACATGCAACGCATTTGGGACCTCTACCACACCAAGGCACATATGAACCTGATAGTCTGCGGTTCTATCTACTCCATGATGACGAAAATATTCAAGGACAAGAAAGAGCCGCTCTACAACCGACAGAGCCGTTTCATGTCCGTGCGTCCCTTCTCACCTACCGTTCTGAAAGAGATTCTTGAGGAATGCCACCCGGGATACAAGGCCGAGGATTTGCTGGCGCTCTACTCCTTCACGGGCGGTGTGGCCAAATATGTGCAGTTGTTGGTGGATGGTGGAGCCACCACCAAGGCGACCATGCTCAACCACATCGTGAAGGCCGACTCCATCTTCCTGAGTGAAGTAAAATCCATTCTCATCGAGGAATTCGGCAAGGACTACGGCATCTACTTCTCCATTCTGTCAGCCATCGCGAGAGGAAAGACCTCGCGCTCGGAAATTGAGAGCGTGGTAGGTAAACAGATAGGCGGTTACCTCACCAAGCTAGAGACGGAGTACGAGGTGATTTCGAAGAAACAGCCTCTCTTCGAGAAGAGCTCCGCCAAGAATGTACGTTATACAATAGAGGACAATTTCTTCACGTTTTGGTTCCGCTTCATCCACAAGTACAGCTACATGTTGGAGATAGAGAACTATGCCAGTGTGAGGACGATAATAGACCGCGACTATGAGACCTTCAGTGGTTTGATGCTCGAGCGTTACTTCAAGCGTCGACTGATAGAGGGTCAACAGTATACCCGCATCGGCGGGTGGTGGGACCGCAAAGGAGAGAACGAGATAGACCTCGTGGCGGAGAACGAGCTAGAGGACAAGGCGACGTTCTACGAGGTGAAGCGGAAAGCCGCAAATATCGACATCGACCGATTAAAGGAGAAAGCGGCCGCCTTTCTACGTGCCACCGGGCAGTTCACCGGCTACACACTATCGTACGAAGGGCTCTCGATGGAGGATATGTAGGGAGTCTATTGGCGACGAGAGCAAACGATATCTCTGTTCAAAGTCTTTGAACACATGTACAAAGTCATTAAACATGTGTTCAAAGACTTTAAACACACGTTCAATGACTATAAACAAAGATTTCGAGAAATAGCAAAGGGTATTTCATTTAGTGGCATTGATAAATCAATCACTACGGGGAAGGTTTTATTTACTGATGTTTTTGAGCCCGCTACACTACCCCAAATATACTACATTCGTAGCGTAAATCCAATGGAAATGGTAATGAAAGTTGTGTCCACGCTTCAGACTTAAACGAAAGAGCCGTGGCCGAACTTACTACGAGTGGTTCTATTGGTTGATGGCACCGCAGTAAGGACAGGTGCCTTTGGTAGGTATTTCGCGCCCGCAGTTACCGCAGATGTAGCGGTCGCCCATGCGGTGGAGGTAGCGGATGGCATAGTAGAGGAAGAGCGCCAGGCAGGGATAGCCCACATAAACGGAGATGGTGAGGGTGAAGAAGAGATAGAGGAAGAGGCAGAAAGCGCACAATCCGACCAGACGGAAGAGCAGGTCGGGTATCGAAGTCTTGTGGTAGAGCTCGTCCACAGCAGCGATGAAGACCAGCGCTATGGCCCACACGGAAGCGATGAAGCAGGCCAACACGGTGGGCAACACCAAGGGGTTGAGCGAAGGGTTGTAGTAGAAGTGGCGCCACGTCTCGGGAATGAACAGCTGCATGCTGGCATAGAGTGCGGCGGAGCAAGAGACCAACATACAGAGAATAACGGAATAGGCGCTGGTGAAGTGGTAATCCTTCAGCGGAATGTGGCGGCGACGAATGCGATAAATCAAGTACGAGAAGAGGAAGATGACCAACACCACCAGGAACACGACGACATGGATGTCGCTGAAGAGGTGGATGCAGAGGGAGATGGGGTTGATGGGGGTAACGTAAGGCAGTAGTTCGTGCTCAGCTATCCAGCCCATGGTCTCCTGGTCGCGTGCCACCTTCACCCAAACGGTGTCGCCAGCCTCGGTGGACTTCACCTCGATGTCCGCCACCACGAGTTCATCATTCCTATATAAATATAAGGTATCACCTGTGATGTCCGCGCGGAGAGCCAACGAGTCGTCCTCCACCACAAAGTTGTAGTTGGTGGTGTAGTGATGTTCGGCAAAAAAGCGGAGTGAGTCGCGCTCGTCCTGCGTCAAGTCCCATCGGGAGTAGTCAGGCGAAGGGTAGCTACACGACCCTAGCAGGGCGGTGAGTATCGCTACCAACACCATTACCACTATCCATCGGATTTTGTGTTTCACGCTTCGCTTCATACGCTCCTCCCCTAACCTTTTATCGTTGTCGGTCGTCGGCATATACTTTCATCTGACATTGGCGACAGTCGAACTCCAACCGGAACCGCCGGCCGTCCGGCAGTTGTAGGAAGTAGGGTTCCCGGAAGGGCGACCGTCCCTCCTGTCGCTTGGGACACCACCCCATGCTGTAGCGCAAGCAGTGCTTGCAGAACATCAGCACGGCATCCTTCGGCGGACACTTCTCGTACGCCGGGTCCACCTGCTCCACACCCAGGTCGCGGTAGTAAGCCTCAGCCTGACGGTTCATCACATTGGCCAGATAGGTGAGTCGCTTGGGCGGCACCACGGTAGGTTCCACGGGTTTACCCGGTTGTTCGGTCCGGTAAGCGATGCGGCGCACACGCAGCAGTCCGTCCACCACCTGTCGGCGCCAATCGGCCAACATGGAGGATGAGAGGAACCACTCGTCGCTCCAATGTATCGTCACGTCGGTCAGGCGGAAAGGGGTGTTGCCTAGTTTCCCCAACTGGGTGCGCACATTGTCCGTCTGCGGTTGACGCGCCTGCTCCTTGGCGATGGCAAAGGAGCGGCAGTAGGCGTACCCATCCTCGTCGCGTGCCTCCAGCGAGAAGCCGAAGGGCAGTTCCTGCAGGGTGAACGAGAGGTTCATCTTCCGCTCGGCCGACTTGTGAGCTATCTGTTTCTCGAACTCCTGGTCGGAGTTACGGTAGAGCATAGTCTTGGGTGCGATGCGCGGCATCTCGTGGGGATAGAGTTTGTTGGCCTCCACCCGGTTGACCCGGAATCCCTGCAGGCGGCCACCCGCATCGATGAAGCATACGCCGTCGCCATTGTGAAAGGGTTTCAGTCCGGCTACCGTGAGCCAACCTGGGCCAACGGCCTTCACAGTACCCATCTCCTCACCCCGCGATTTGGGGGTGTCGAAGGAGAAGATGTCCGCCGTGCGGCCATGCAGGAAGTATGAGGTATAGCCGCGGTTGAAGCTTTTGTCCAACTGGGGCTGAAAGGTCGTGGTGACGGTGCCCGACGAGGCACGGACGTACTCCGGGCGACGACGGAAGAGGGTGTCGAGGCGCTTGCGATAGAAAGCGGTGACATTCTTCACGTAAGAGGCATCCTTCAGCCGTCCCTCTATCTTGAACGACGACACTCCGGCATCGAGCAATGCCTCGAGGTTGTCGCTCTGGTTCATGTCCTTGAGCGAGAGCAGATGTTTGTCTTCCGCGATGACGCGTCCGTCGGCATCCACCATATTGAAGGCCAGACGGCAGAACTGGGCACACTCGCCCCGGTTGGCACTGCGGCCAAAGCAAGCCTGCGACACGTAGCACTGACCGCTGTAGCTGACGCACAACGCCCCATGGATGAACACCTCGAGTGGCACATCCACCGTGCGGTGTATGCGGGCAATCTCTTCGAGCGACAGCTCGCGGGCAAGCACCACCTGACGGAAGCCACGCTCCGCCAAGTACTTCACCCGCTCGGGTGTGCGGTTGTCCATCTGCGTGCTGGCATGCAGGGCGATGGGTGGCAGAGAGAGCCGCAGCAGACCCACATCCTGTACGATGAGGGCATCCACCCCTATACGATAGAGGTCCCAGATGAGGCGTTCGGCCTCGGACAACTCCTCATCGGTGAGGATGGTGTTGACGGTGACGTAGATGCGCACCCGATAGAGGTGAGCATAACTGACCAAGGCGGCAATGTCCTCGAGGGTATTCCCGGCTGCGGCCCGTGCGCCGAACTGGGGCGCTCCGATGTAGACAGCGTCCGCCCCGTGGTTGACAGCCTCGATGCCACACTCCAGGTTCTTCGCCGGAGCAAGCAGTTCAATGCGGCGGGGTTGGGTCTGGTTCATCGTATCTGCGAGATGTCGAACGGTGTCTCTTGGTAAACGTAATAGTTGAGCCAGTTGGAGAAGAGCAAGTTGGCATGTGCCCGCCAGCGTACCAGCGGTCCCTTAGCGGGGTCGTTGTCGCGGTAGTAGTTGCGAGGCATGTCGATAGGCAAGCCCTTATCCAAGTCGCGCTTGTACTCGATGTCCAGCGTGTAGGGCGAATACTCCGAATGGCCGGTGATGTAGAATTCCCTTCCGCCACGGGCCATCACCATGTAGACGCCCGCCTCGTCCGATTCGGAGAGCAACTCCAGCTCCGGCACCTTGAGGATGTCTTCGCGGCGCACTTCGGTGTGGCGGCTATGGGGCACATAGAACACATCGTCGAAGCCACGGAAGATGGGTGGCAGCGGATTGATGAGGTGATGTTCGAAGATGCCGAACATCTTGTGGTCCAGCGGATACTTGGGGATGCCATAGTGGCGGTAGAGTCCCGCCTGCGCGGCCCAACATATATATAAGGTAGAGGTGACGTGGGTGCGGGCCCAGTCGAAGATGTACGACACCTCGTCCCAGTAGGACACCTCCTCAAACTCCATCTGCTCCACGGGCGCTCCGGTGATAATCATGCCGTCAAAGCGTTCGTTGCTCATCGAGTCGAAGTCCTTGTAGAAGGCTTTCATGTGTTCTATGGGGGTATTCTTGGAGGTATGGCTCTTCAGTTTCATAAAAGACACCTCCACCTGCAGCGGCGAGTTGGACAGCAGACGGATGAGGTCGGTCTCCGTCGTTATCTTCAGCGGCATGAGGTTGAGGATGACCAGGCGCAGCGGACGTATATCCTGTCGGCTGGCCCTCGAGTGGTCTATCACAAAGATATGTTCCTGCTTCAATAGTTCGATAGCAGGCAACTTGTCGGGTAAATTTAAAGGCATGTTCTCTTTTTAATCCATTAAACGTATAAAATGCACCAGACAGACCGAGATGTTATCGAGGCCACCTGCCTTGCAGGCTTCCCGCTCCAGCACACGGCTGTCGTGTGTCTGGCCGAGCAGCTTCTCCATCTTCTCGTCGGTGAGCATCTTCGACAGTCCGTCCGAGCAGAGCATCATCACGTCGCCCGCCAGGATGTCGTCGGTGCAGTTGACAATGTCGAAGTAGGCTTCCTTGCCGGCTCCGATACTGTTGACCAACACATTCTCGTGCGTGCTGTTGCCCGTGAGGCTGCTCAGCGAGTGGTCCGTCGAGAGTTGCGCCAGCCGTCGTCCCCTGTATCGGTAGAGGCGACTGTCGCCACAGTTGAGCCAGTAGATGTGCTTCTCGTAGATGACGAGCGCCACCAACGTGGTGCCCATCCCAGCCCATTGGGGATTGTCTTGTCCCATCTCCAACAGACGCTTGTGCGTCCTCACAATCCAAGCGTTGAAGCAATCGCGGAAGGTCTCCTCGTCCATGCCCTTGGGGAGCGAATGGAAGAAGAAATCCAACTCATTGACCACTTCGGCACTGGCTACGTCGCCACCACTGTACCCACCGAGTCCGTCGGCCACGGCAAAAATACAATTTTCGTCCGAGGTACGTTGAATTTTAAAGCGAATATTCTGATTTCTTATCTTATTCGAGGCCACCAGCATCATGTCGTCGTTCTTCTCGCGGACCAGTCCGCGGCTGTTGGTAGCGCTTATGTCTAATGTCATCATTTTCTAATTTCTATTATCAGTTCAACATTGGCCAGCTGCAGTCGGTCTCCGTTTCGCAGTGGCATGGGCACATCGGGTATCAGTTTCTCATGATTGAGTTTGGAACCGTTGGTGGAGTTCATGTCCTTCACGGTCCACCCCGCCGAGGGGGAATAGTGGAGGGCGGCATGGGAACTGGAGATGTACGAGAAGGGAGCCAGGAGGTCCTTGTATGGCCCCTTGCGGCGACCGATGACGGCGCCGTCCTCTCCACGGAGCTCGATATGCAGATTGGTGTTTACCAGATAGAGTTGGGGCATGGCGGACACTTGTCCATGGTCCACGGGGGCAACCTCGGCAGCCTGTCGTTGGGCTTCGGCCTCGTCGGCGGGCGAGTACATCACGTCGCCACACTTGGTGCAACGGTTTCCCTTGCCCGGAAGGCCGCAGCGCTTACAGAACTTCAGCTTGAACCCGCACTGGTCGCAGTACCACGAGTCGTTCTCTATCTCAACTTTGCATACAGGACATGTTATCATCGTTTCTTCGCTCTTTTCTATTCAGTTCATTTTTTCAGTTCAGTTCAATATCCTCCGGCTCTATGGTCTGGTAGACGCTGCCCACCAGCTTCTCGGGCGACAGTTGCGACACACGCTCGGACATGCGTTGCACGGTGCGGTCAAACAGCTTGCGTATCTCGCGGGCATTGCCGAAGCTGCGGGTCTTGTGGAGGTACATTTCCAGGATTACCTCCATCAGTTTGCCCTCCGCCTCGGGCGAGATGACGTACTGCTTCTTGACAGCCAGGCGCTGATAGATTTCCATCAGTTCCATCTCGGAGTAGTCGTCGATGTGGATGTGATGGGTGAAGCGGCTCTCCAGTCCGGGGTTGGCGGAGAGGAAGCGTTCCATCTCGTCCTTGTAACCGGCCACGATGACGATGAACTTGCCGCGGTCGTCCTCCATGCGTTTCATCAGGGTCTCCACAGCCTCCAATCCATACTTGTCCTTGCCGTCGACACCCACCAGGGTGTAGGCTTCGTCCACAAAGAGGATGCCGCCCATGGCCCGGTCGCACAGTTTGTCCACCAGCTTGGGTGTCTCGCCCATGTACTGGCCCACCATCTGGCTGCGGTTCACCTCCACGATGCGGCTGCTGGGCAGCAAGCCCACGGAGTAGAACACATCCGCCATCTTGCGGGCGATGGTGGTCTTGCCCGTACCGGGATTACCGGTGAGGACGATATTGATCTGGGTATTCTCGGCCTCGCCGATACCCTGTTTGAGTCGTTGTTGTATGAAGACGTTCTGCACGGCTAGGCGGCGTATCATCTCCTTGACGGATTTCATGCCGACAATCTCGTCGAGCTCGCTCATCACCTGCTCCAGAGGTTTGGGTTGCTCCTGTGCCTCGCCGGTGATGTCCTCGAGGGTCAGCTCGAACATCTGCTGCTGGTCGAGGGTGGAGAGTTTGTCGTTCATGGCCATCAGTCGTTTGCTCTGTCGGGTCACAGCCTCGTCGAAGAGGCGGCGTGCCTCGCGGGCATTTCCGAAGTTGCGGTCGCGTTGCAGGTATATCTGCTTGAACATCTGCAGCAGGGCAATCTGCGAGCGGTCGGCCAAGGTAAAGTGTTTGGCGGCGGCCATGTTGAGGAATATCTGCGACAGTTCGCCGGGCTTATAGTCATCGAAGTGAATGGTCTCGGTGAAGCGTGACTTCAGTCCCGGATTGGAGTCGATGAAGTCGTGCATCTGATCGGTGTAGCCAGCCACGATGCAGATGAACTTGCCGCGGTCGTCCTCCAACCGTTTGAGCAGTGTGTCGAGTGCTTCCTTACCGAAGCTGTCGTTGCTGCCGGAGCAGAGGGTGTAGGCCTCGTCGATGAAGAGGACACCGCCCATAGCGGAGTCTATCACTTGGTTGGTCTTGATGGCCGTCTGTCCAGAGAAGCCCGACACCAGTTTGCTGCGGTCCACCTCCACCAGTTGTCCGCGGGGCAGCACGCCGAGCGACTTGAACACATCGGCCATGATGCGTGCCACGGTGGTCTTTCCCGTGCCGGGGTTTCCGGTGAAGACGTAGTGCTTGCCCGCGAATACGGCAGGCTCGCCACGTTGTATCTGCAGGTTGAGGTAAGACGCCAAGCTGGTAATCTCTTCCTTCACCGCGGTGAGGCCCACCAGTCCGTCGAAGGCTGAGAGGCACGAGCGGTAGTCTACCTGTTGCTTCTTCTCGTAGGGGATGTCCGCCACCTCCAGGGTGAGGAGCATGTCGTTGGTCTGTTCCTCCGCCGGCACCTGGCTGAGGCGCTCGGCTTGTTTGCGGCAGATCTTCTCGAAGAGTGAGCGCATCTCGCGTCCGTTGGCGAAGTTCTTATCGCGCGCGTCGTAGATTTGCTGCACCGTTTGGTGTGCCACGTCGGCAGCACCCTCCCCGAAGCGGTATCCTTTCTTCTTCATGAAACCGGAGAGAATGAGGAATAGTTCGTCGGGGGTATAGTCGTCGATATTGATGAATCGGTTGAATCGACTACGGAATCCAGGGTTGACGCGGAAGAGGTTCTCCATCTCGGTGCGGTAGCCTGCGGCTATGACCACGAACTTGCCGCGGTCGTCCTCCATGCGCTTCATCAGCTTCTCCAGTGCCTGCGCACCCTGTTCGTCGCGGGTGCCCGCCTCGTTGACGGGAGCCAAGGTGTAGGCCTCGTCGATGAAGAGGATGCCACCCATCGCCTTGTCGCAGAGTTTGTCCACCAGCTTCGGGGTCTCGCCCATGTACTGGCTCACCATCTGGCTGCGGTCCACTTCCACCACGTGCCCGCTGTCGAGGAATCCGATGGCCTCGAACACCTCACCCAGTTTGCGGGCGATGGTGGTTTTGCCCGTACCGGGGTTACCGGTGAGTACAATGTGTAGCGAGACGCTCTCCTTGTCGGCCAGTCCGCGCTCGCTGCGGCGCAGGTTGTTCTGCACCTCCCAGGCTATCTCGCGCACCTCTTTCTTCACAGACTCCATGCCGACAAAGTCGTCGAGCTGGGCCAAAATATCGTTGAGGGTACGTTCGGGTGGAACGTATCCGGGTATGTCGTTCTCCTGTATCAGTCCGTGCACATCGGGCATGTGCGAGATGTAGGAGGTGAAGATGTTCTCAGCCTTCTGGCGGGCCAGATGGGCGTTGCCGAAGCTCTCGTCCTTAGTCTTCACCTCGTAGCGTAGCTGACGCATGAACTTGTTCATGGCAGGCTGGGCAAAGCCGGCCAGACCGTATTTCTTTGTCAGGAAGTTGAGGCAGATGTCCTTCAGTTCGTCCACCCCGTAAGGTTGCAGCCGGAAGAGGTACTTGAAGCGGTTCCTCACGGCGGGGTTGTTGTCGAGGAACTCCTCCAGTCCGCCCGGCAGACCGGCCAGCACCACGATGGGGTCGTCGTTCCACTGCCCCATCTCGATGAAGAGTTTATCCAGCGGATTGACGTTCTTGGAGTAGGTGTCGGGCAACAACTTCTGCACATTGTCGAAGAAGAGGATGCCTCCGCGCACGGCGTCGATGTTGGCGTCCCAGTTCTCCACGAAGCGCTCGTAGTCCACGGCATCGACAATCTTCACGAGGTTCTTCTCGATGATCTTGTTCTGGAAGAAGCAGTCGCGCAACACCTCGGCCAGGAAGGTCTTTCCCGTGCCCGTGTCGCCGATGATGATGGTGTTCACACTGAGGCGGATGTCCTTCGTCTCCTGGCGCGAGCGCAGCAAGGTGAAGGTGTCCACTATCTGCTTCAGCTGACGTTTCACCTCCTCCAGTCCGACAACCTTCTCGAACGGATCCACGTTGACCACCACCGGTTCGCCACACCACTTGCAGTAGTGGGCTATGGGCCGATTCTCCTTATGACATTTCTGACAAATCATTCTATATACTTAAATTGTTCTACATCGTCTCTGAACTCCAGCTTCCAGTGGGCTATCTCGGGTACGTCCATGTTCAGCATCTTCGGATGGAACATCACGAACTGCAGGACGAAGACGGCCATGAAGCAGGTGCAGAGCACATAGTGTGTGACGGACTCGGTGCTGGTGGAGCGCACCATGTTGATGGCATCGTCCAGCGCACCGAAGTTGCTGCCGTTGAACTTCTCGGTCTTTGCCTTGAAGGCATAGTTCAGCGGCTCCAGTAATGAGGTGTTTATATCTTCCTTGAAGAGGCCCTTCAGGTCGTCCATCTTGACGGACGACTTGCGCCTGCCCAGCAGGAATCCGATAGCGAAATAGAGGATAACGAAGCCTATGCAGACCGCCATCAGTGCTCCGGAGGAGTGCACGCCCACGTTCTTGATGACCGCCACAGGTATGACGGCGGTGAGGGCGCCCACGAATCCCGAGAGTATCATGATGGAGGCTCCGTTGCTGATGAAGAATCCCCACGTGCCGGCCATGAGCATACTGATGATGCCCACCGGCACACCCACCGAGATGGACGAGGTCTTCACGAAGAGCTGCGGATTGCTGATGCCCAGCGTCAGGAGCAGGACGAGCAGGATGGCCGAGAGGGCAACGAAGCCCAGGCTCCACAAGCGTTTCTGTCGGTTCATCTCGGAGAAAATCTCTTGCGACTCCTTCATCTTGTTCTTCACCCGGTTCTTGGCAGTCTGGTAGCGACGGAAGTAGACGTCGGAGTTGTCGTACTGTCCTATCTTAATAAGGTATTGTTCCAGTGTGCGTTCGTAGCTGTAGTCCTCGACATACTCCTTGAAGGGGTCCTCGTGGTAGAACAGAGAGAGCCACTGCTTCAGACTGCCGTTGCGGAACTCCGACTTGATGTAGCGCAACTCGATGTCGTCCAACTCCTCCACGGTATGTATGGACTTGCCCGCCTGCACAAAATGATAGGCGGGGCGGGCCTCCAAGCCGGCGCAGAATTTATAGACGGCCGTGTGCCAGTCGTAGGTGGAGCAACGCTCGCGGTTCTCCTTACTGCGCAGACTGAAGCAGTACTTGCGATACTGCAGCACGTCGGTCCAACCATGCAGCGTAGCGTAGCGCACCAGACGGCCGTCCTCGTCGAGGTAGTCGCTCATGTAGGCTTTGAACGCCTTCTCGTCCATCGTCTGGGCGGACTGCATGTCTATGGCCATCAGCTCGGCCACCTGCTGACGGGTGACGGCCGACTTCAGGTCGTAGCCCACCGTGCGGTCCAGGTGATAGAGCACAGTGTAGGCCATCACCTTGGAGTAGGCCTGACCTTGCGTGAGCAGACGAATCTCCTCGCACAGCGAACGGTTACCTTTGTTCACCAGCCAAGCCACCAGACGGCCGTCTATCAGCGAGTGCCACTCGTCGTCGGAGCAGTTGTACTCGCCGAACGAGCGCACCACATCGAGGATGGACGACGAGGGTTTGTCCAGCAGGAAGGGGATGGACGAGTCTATCTCGTAGATCATCTTCCGGATGGCTATGGAGGGGTCGTCGTTGCGGAAGTAGGAACGGAGTCGCTCCACGTTTTGGTCGGTTACGCACTCCAAGTAGAGGAACAGTGTGTTCCCAGGGTCCTTCAGCAACACGCTGTACTCGCTCTGGTACTTCAGCAAGCTGAGCGCCACATCGTGCACATTGGTGCAGGCGCGGCCTTTCACGTCGTGATAAGGCAACGAGCGGTCCAGGGTGAACAGCGAGGCGGTGTAGCCGGACTCCTGGTTCAAGGGGTAACGTGTGCCCACAATATCGTCAATCTCCGTGGCCAACTTGGAGTTTCCACAATCCTCGAGCCACTTCGACACGCGTCGGTTATAGAGATATTTGATGGCCAGCGCTTTGTGGTTACGGAAGTGGGTAGCCAGTTCGCGGGCGTTGTCGGCAATGATGTTGCGCTCGGGGTCCACCACGAAGGATTTGTAGCGCAGGAAGACGGAGGTCTCGTCTATGGGCACCTCCTTGCCGTTGTACCAGTCCGCCACCTCCTCGAAGCCCCAACGTTTGTCGGGGTTGACGACGGTTAGACCTCGTATCACCTTGTTCACGGCATCGGGCAACTGGTCCAGTTCGGGCAACTTACCCTCGCTCTTCATGTGCATCATGGCCCGCTCGTTCTTCAGGAAGGGGTTGCGACCCAGCCACAGGTAGAGCAGCGTGATACCGAGGGAGTAGAAGTCGATGGACTGGGTAATCTCCACTTCGCGGTCAATCACATTCTCGTACATCTCCGGAGCGGCATACACCGGCGTACGGGCCTGGGTGGTGCGGTGCATCATCTCCTCCTCGTCGCAGAGGGTGGAGATGCCGAAGTCGCCTAGCACTATCTGGGTCTGCTCCTTGTCGCGGAAGAAGAAGTTGCTGGGCTTGATATCCTTATGAATGATGTGGTTGTTGTGGCAGAAGGCGAGCGCGCCGGCGCAGGCCAAGGTGATGCGGCGGAACTTGTCCACGTCGCCACCGAGGCGGAACTCGTTGAGCGTGCCGCCCTCCAGATACTCCATCAGCTCGTAGTGGCGCAGGGATCCGTTTTGGGAGATTACACCGAAACCGTAGAGTTTGATGACGAACTCGAAATGGAAGTTCCAGATGAGGCGCATAATCTCTTCCTTTGGCGCTACGTTGGGGTAATAGAGCTTCAGCACGTAGTTCTGACCCTCGTTCTCCACCAGGTAGACCTGTGCCTCGCCGGACGATTCGGAGAGCACCTTGGTTACCACGTAGCGGATGCCGTCGAGCACGAACACCGAATGTTGCGAGTCGTCGGGCTTCGTACTATGTGTCTTATGGTCCGCCCGCAGGGTAGAGAGCTCGTTGGCGGTCAAGGTGACGGAGGTGCGCTCTAGGTTACCACCGCCCATGCGTGGTCCTGCTCCCGGCCCTGACATGTTCGGTCCTTGGCCGAAGTCCGCCCGTTGGGTCTTGCCGTCGTTGAGCTGATAGACTTTCGTCCTATCCTCCCCGGATGCTGGATGTATGTTGTTGTCACTCATCAAATCGTAGTCTCCTATCTTTAGTCATCCAGTAGTTGTTTCTGTTCCTTGCCGGTCAGCACTATCCACTTGCCACCCATCTGAGGGCAAGAGCAACCGAAGGGACCGGAGTGGATGGCCTGCTTGAAGTTGCATTTCCATCCCAAGGCGGAGCCCACGGGCTTGTAGGCCATAGCGTAGTTGCGTGCCATGGCCGGTAAGGCGCAAGCCTCCACGGCAGTCTGGTCCAGCAGGGCTTGTAGTTCCCGGCGCACCTTGGCAATCTGTTCTTCCAAGGGCAGTTGTTTGATGGCATCGGGCACCAGGTCCTTCTCATCGTCCGCCGTCGGCGGTTGGTTGAGCATCTGCAACAAGCGAGCCCGCAGCGCTTCGTTGCGCCGGTTCACCTCCTGGCGTTCAGGTGTATCGTCGGGCAACTTGTACGAGAGGGTCTTCAGCTCCTTCGACAATGTGTTCATGCGTCCGTACTGAGGGTTCTTGCGAACCTCTTCCAGCAGTTTGCTTGCCAGTTCGGTCAGCGGCGTGCCGCAGACTGAGCAGAATCCGAACATATTCGACGTGTGGCACACGGGGCAAACGACTCCCTTGCGCGACATACCGCATTCGGGGCAGAAGGTGTCGTCGTCCGACAGGCCCGCACCACAAAACGAGCAGTGCTTCTTGTCGATGTAGGTCTTGCAGTGCTCGCAGTAGTCGCCCTCTTGATATATGACCGCACCGCAACGCGGACATTTCTTCTCGTTGAGCGGACTGCCGCAACTCTCGCAGAACACGGCCTCTGGGTCGTTCAGCATGCCGCACTTAGGGCACACGTTCCACTTGGAGCCTGCCTGCCCGCTCTGCGCAAGAGCCTGTTCCACGGGGTTATCCTTCGTCAAATACTGGTCTTTATATTGTTTGTGTTGTGCATCCATACTCTTCGTCCTTTAATAAGAATATCATAAGGATGCCACAAAGATAGTTTTTTTTATTGTATTATAACAACAAAGGGATAAAAAATAGCGGCAAACAGGACAAACCCGCTGCGGGTAGGGCCATGCGTAGTCCTTCCCCGCAACGGGTTTGTGGCATAATGTAGCGTCTAAGGCGCTCTATTTCAAGGCTTACGTTCGCCGACCAGGCAGCTCGGACGAGGCACGGACATCCTCAGTTTCAGTCTACAGAAAATTCTTGTACAACCGGCTCATTGCTAATTGGTAAGCGTACTCCAGCTCCAGATACTTCTGTTGATTGTCGTTGATGGAGTCCACCTCGGTGAAGTATTGTATGACGGACAGCTGGCCAGCCTTCAGCGCCTGACTGAGATAGTCCAGCGTCTGGTTCATCAGCTTCACATCGTAGCCTTCCAGGGCTTGCTTCAGTCGGCAGGCTTCGTTGTAGAGCGACTGCAAGTCGGCCTCCACGCGGCTCTGCACCTCCTCGGCCTCGTAGTCGGCGCTGAGGGATTCCATCTTGGACTGCTTCACCTTGCCCCGATTGGAGAATAGGGGGATGGAGGCACCGACTATGAATCCGTGAGCCTCAGCACCCACCAGTCCACTGCGGCGGTAGCCGACAGTGAGGCTGGGCAGCCAACCTTGTTTGTTGACCGACACGGCCTTGCGGGCAGCGTCCTGCTGTGCCTGGGCGGACTGCAATTCGTAGTCGTGGGCGCAGAGGGTGTCGTGCAGCGCGTCGTAGGCAGTCAATGCTGGGAGCACGGGATAGGTGGTGCCCTCGAATGAGAGTGTCTGGTTGCCGTTCATAGCCACCAGCTGTTGCAGGGCTGTGCGGTAATCGGCATCGTTCTGGGCCACCTCAGCGGTCACGGCCATGCGTTCCAGCTTCACCTTGTTCACCTCCAGCACGTTGGCGTCGCCGGTCTGCAGGCGTTTGTCGTAGACTTCAGCCAGCTCATCCACACGGGCTTTCCGCTGAGCGAGCAGGTTCTTCTGTTTATTGAGGCGCACCAACTGCAGACAGAGTTCCTTGGCCTGCAGCAGGATGTCGCGGCGCTGCAGGTCGAGCTGTCGGTCATAGACTTCACGCTGCAGCTTGCCGTATTGGCCACGGGCCGCATAGCGTGTGGGGAAGTCGAAGGATTGGGTCACGTTCAGTTCGCTCTGGTTGGTAGGGTTCTCCTTGTTGCTGAACTGATAAGTGTACTCCACCTCGGGATTCTCCAGATTGTTGTCGATGCGGGTCTCCATCTTCTGGGCCTCCATGCGTTGCGTGGCGGACTGCAGGGTTTTGTTGTTGCGCTGTATGGACTGCAGCACCTGCTCCACACTGTCGGTGCTCTGCGCCACGGCGGTTGTCAGTCCGCCACAGAGGGCGACGAGGAATAGTATCTGTTTCATGCGGTTTTCTCTTTTTTATGGTTCATCATCAAATAGACTATAGGGATAATAAATCCGTTGAGGAAGGTAGAGGTGAGCAATCCGCCCAGTATCACCTTCGCCATGGGGCTCTGTATCTCGTTGCCGGGCAGGTCGCCGTTGACGGCCAACGGAATCATCGCCAGGGCGGACGAGAGGGCAGTCATCAGGATGGGGTTCAGTCGGTCGAGCGATCCCTTGACGACAGCGTGGTAGTAGTCCAGACCCTCATCGTGCAGCTGGTTGTAGTGGCTGATGAGCAACATACCGTTGCGGGTGGCGATACCGAAAAGGGAGATGAGTCCGATGATAGCTGGTATGCTGATTTCGCCTGTGGTTATCAGCAGAGCGAAGACACCACCGATAAGTGCCAACGGCAAGTTGATGAGGATGATGCCACTCTGCGCCATGTTCTTGAACTCTGAGTAGAGCAAGAGGAAGATGACGAAGATGGACATGAGCGACGCGAGGAAGAGGATGCGCGAGGCAGCCTGCTCGCTCTCGAACTGTCCGCCGTACTCCACATGGTAGCCCTCGGGCAGAGTTATCTTGGACTCTATGCGGCTGCGGATATCGTTCACCACGCTGCGCATGTCGCGGCCGGAGGTGTTGGCGGAGATAACAATCTTGCGTTTCACATTCTCGCGGCTGATGGTGTTCGGTCCCTTGGTGCTGCGTATCTCTGCCACATAGTGCAGCGGCACCTTTTGGTCACCGGCGTCTATCAGCAGGTTGGAGATCTTCTCCATGTCGTTGCGGCTGGCGTCCTTGGCACGCACCACGAGGTTGAAGGTCTTGCCGTCCTCGTAGACCTGCGACACCACTTCGCCAGCCATGTTCACATTGACGAACTCCTCGAACTCGGGCAGCGGAATGCCGTACTTGGCCAACATCGTCCGCTTGGGGACGATGCTCAGCTCGGGACGCTCAATCTGTTGCTCCACGTTCAGGTCGGCAATGCCCTCCACATCCTGAATGGCGCTCTTTATCTGGTTGCCCAGGGCGAACATCTTGTTGAGGTCGTTGCCGAAGAGCTTGATGGCGATGCTGGCCTTAGTGCCGCTCAGCATGGCATCGATGCGGTGGCTGATGGGCTGACCTATCTCGATGTTGGCACCCGACAGGGTAGAGAGCTTACGCCGCACCTCCTCGGTGAGTTCCTTGCGCGAGCGGTCCTTCAGCTCAAAGGGGGCCTCTATCTCGGAGACGTTCACACCCAGGGCATGCTCGTCCAGCTCAGCCCGTCCTGTCTTGCGAGCCACGGTCTGTATCTCGGGGATGGAAAGGAGCAGTTCCTCCGCCTTACGTCCGAGGTTGTCGCTCTCCTCCAGCGAGATGCCTGGCAGGGAGCTGACATTGATGGTGTAGGAACCTTCGTTGAACGAGGGCAGGAAGCTACGTCCCAAGGTGAAGAAGAAACCCAGGGCAACGAGGAACAGGGCGATGGTGCCGCAGAGCACGCCGCGCTTGTGGCGCAACGCCCACTCCAGTCCGCTTTCGTAGTAGCAGCGGAGCCACAGGGCAAGGGGACTGTCTTTCTGCAATCCTTTATCGTTGCTGTGTCCTAGCAAGTAGCTACAGAGCACAGGGGTCAGCGTCAGGGCCACCACCGTGGAGGCGAAGAGGGAGACGATGAAGGCAATGCCCAGCGGCACCAACATACGGCCCTCCATGCCGGAGAGGAAGAAGAGGGGGATGAAGCTGACGATGATGATGAGCGTGGAGTTGAGGATGGGCATACGCACCTCCTTGGAGGCGTTGAACACCACATCCTTCACCCGGAGCCGCTCACCCTCGGGCAACAACCTGTTCGCTCGCAGATGTTTCCACACATTCTCCACATCCACGATGGCATCGTCCACCAGCGACCCGATGGCGATGGCCATACCTCCCAAGCTCATGGTATTGATGGTGAGCCCCATGCAATGGAGCACCAAAATGGTGATGACCAGCGAGAGGGGCAACGTGACGAGAGAGATGAGGGTAGTACGCACATTGGCCAGGAAGAGGAAGAGGATGATGACCACAAAGATGGCACCCTCGTAGAGCGACTCCTTGACGTTGCCAATGGAGCTCTCGATGAAGCGCGACTGGCGGAAGATGTCGGTGGACACCACAACGTCCTTCGGCAGGTTCTTCTGCAGTTCGGCCATGGTCTCGTCCAGTTTCTCGGTCAACTCGATGGTGCCTGTCTTGGGTTGTTTGGTGACGGTGATGAGCACGGCCGGCTTACCCTTGACGGAGGCGGTGCCGAGCTTGGGTTCTTGCGAGCCGATGCCCACGTCGGCCACATCCTGCAGCAGGATGGGCGAACCGTCGATGGTCTTCACCACGGCTTGGGCCATCTCCTCCACGTTGTGGGTGGAGAGGACTCCGCGCACGATGTATTCGTTGCCATATTCATAAATCACACCGCCATTGGCGTTCTTGTTCATCGAGCGGGTGACGGCCAACACCTCGTCCATCGACACGCCGTAGTGCTTCATGCGGGCAGGGTCGAGGTTTATCTGGTACTCCTTGATGTCGCCGCCCAGCACGGCCACCTGTGCCACACCGCCTACGGAGAGCAGGCGAGGACGG
Source organism: Anaerovoracaceae bacterium (assembly GCA_963625535.1). Lineage (GTDB taxonomy): Bacteria > Bacteroidota > Bacteroidia > Bacteroidales > Bacteroidaceae > Phocaeicola_A. The sequence goes on from CAVFUK010000105.1 coordinate 35,025, forward strand.
ATGGTCCAGTCGGCCAGCGTGCGGAGGTCGAACATGGAGGTGCTGTCGGCGGTGAGGCCGATAATCAGCAGCTCGCCCAGGATGGACGACTGCGGGCCTAGGGTCGGCTTGCTCACGTTATCGGGCAACTCCTCGGACACCACGGCCAACTTCTCGGAGACGATCTGTCGGGCCAGATAGATGTCCGTGCCCCAGTCGAACTCCACCCACACCACGGAGAATCCGTTGGTGGACGAAGAGCGCACACGGCGCACATTGGTGGCACCGTTGACGGCGGTCTCCACGGGGAAGGTCACCAGTTGCTCCACCTCCTCGGCCGCCATACCGTTGGCTTCGGTCATGATGACCACCGTAGGGGCGTTCAGGTCGGGGAAGACATCCACCTCGGTGTGGAACGCCGTGTAGATGCCCGCCACAAAGAGCAGCATTGCAGCAGCCAGGATGAGTATCCGGTTGTGCAACGAGAAATGTATAATCTTGTTCAGCATAGCTCACTCTCCTTTGGTTAATGGTTGTGGGTATGGGCCGGGATGGCGTTCGAGGCAGAAGCCAGTTTCACATGGATGGCTCCGCTGACCACTACCCTATCACCCGCCTTCAAGCCGGAGCGTATCTCCGTCTCCTGTCCGTTGTCAGTTCCCAGTGTGACCTCTTGTTTCTTGTATCCCTCCTCGTCCAGTTGCAGGTAGACGAAGTAGAGACCTTGCTCCTCGGTGATGGCGGACTTGGGAAGTGCCAGCACGTCGGGCATCTCGGAAGAGAGGAGGTAGACCTCTACGTAGGAGCCGGGCACCACTTCTCCCCTATTGTCGAACTCGAAGGTGATGGGCACGAAGAAGGAGGACTGGTCCGTGGTCTTGCCGTAGGAGAGCACCTTGCCATGGAGCTGGTCCAGCTGGTAGACGGTGTCGTCGTAGGGAGTCTTGAAGTTGGCGCTCTGGATGCGGCTGAGGTATTTGTAGTATTTCTCGGACACCTCGGCACGGAGGAAGAGGCGGTGGTTCTGCGTGATGCTCATCAGGGGCTGTCCCACAGTCACATAGTCGCCCTCCTTCACCAGGCAACTCTTCACGTAACCGCCTATGGGGGCCACAATGCTCTGACGACCGTTGCCCTTCGCCCCAGCGGAGAGGGCCTCGTAGCTCAGCTTCGCGTTAGTATAGTTTTGCTTGATGGTGGCGAACTCTTTGGCGGAGACAATCTGACTCTCCACCAGCTTGGAGGCACGCTCGTATTCCTCCTTGGCCGTCTCGTAAGCCACCCTTGCCCGCTCGGCAGGGTCGCCGTCCACGGTCCTTCCGGTGACGATGGTTATCAGCGAAGCGCCACGGGCCACGCTCATGCCCTCCGTCACGGAGCGGCCGAAGGAGACCATACCATCGACGTTCGCCACCACAGTGGCCTCGTCGCCTTGCGCCGCCTGCACCTGTCCGGAGGCGACAATCACTTGGCGGAACGGTTTGGGCTGAATGGCCTCCACCTTCACGCCGAGCGTCTGAGCCTTCTCGGGCTTCAGGATAATCTCATCGGAATGGGCGTGCTCGCCGTGCTCATGGGAATGACCTTCGTGGTCCTCGTGCTCGTCGTGGTCGTGCTCGTCCTCACTGTGTTCGTGTTCATGTTCTGCCTGTTCTTCGTGCGCATGATCCTCATGCGAATGGCTGCCGCTGCAGGATACCGAGATGAGCAATCCGCCGGCAAGGGCCGCCAATAAATAGATTTTCTTCATATTGTCGATTAAGATTTATTCGTTTGTGTCCATTACTAAAGTCTATTCAAGATTCGCGTGGCAGATGGTCAACGACCAAAACACAGTATGGAGTCGACTTCCAACGAGCTATATACTCAACGGCCATCGAGGTATATACTCGTTAATCGGTGAGCCAATACCCACAAAACCTATCGTATTCGGTCTTGCGAAACTTGAATAAAGTTAATTCGATGTTGGTCCGCTAGGGGCATTCTTCCACCCGGCAGGCCGAGAGGGTCAGGCACACGGAGGTGCACGTAGTCCTCCGCTCGTCACCAAGGCGACGCTGTGGAGCGACTCCACGTAAGGGGCGTAGGATTCTGAGGATTCGCCGAGCGGTTCCTGCGCCAGCAGGTCGGCAGCGAAATAGATGAGGGTAATGAATGCGAAGTCGGGCGACACGTGGTGCGTAGGCGCGGGTGTGGAGCTGATGAACTTGGTCACACAATCGTCGTCGCAACCCAACGGTTGGGAGCGGTGACAACCGCAGGCACAGCCTTGGTGCAGACATCCGTCCGCCGGACAACCGCCGTCGCAAGCGTGGTGGTGCGTAGCGTCGCCCGTGTGATGGGAACCACAAGTCTGGTGAGAGCAACTCTCCTCGGCGCAACTTCCATCGCAACCGTGGCTATGGCCGTTGCAAACCGAGCAAAAGGCGGGAACATCGTTGAGCATACAGATGCCGCCCGCATGATGATGATGATGCGGGAAAGCCGTGGCGACAAGCATAACGAAGCAGACGCCAAGCAACATGTAGGCTATTCCTTGTTCCTTTCTCATGAGATTATAGGTTCACTCAGCACGGCCGCAAAGTTAGGAAGTTCTTTTGTACCAAACAAGAAATGCGGTCGAAATAACTCCGAACTTGGCTTCCGCCGCATGCCGAGTTAAGCCTCGCCAGATGCCGAGCTATTTCCATGAAATGCCTTCTTATTTACGGGAGAAGGCATCCAGACGATGCACCCAAAGCGTGCGGTTTTATTTTCCTGGTCAGAGAAATATATTTTCCTAGTTAGGGAAATAATTTTTCCTAGTTAGGGAGGAAATATGGGGCTTGAGGGAGAGCGGGAAAAGCAGTGCGGGCTAGGAACGGTCGCCATTGACCACTCCTAGCCCGCACGATATTGGAGTACTGTTCAGCAGTGTGTTACCAGATAGTCACGCGGTTCTCCTTCGGAACGAACATTGGGTCGTTCTCGGTGATTCCGAATGCCTCGTACCAAGCGTCGATGTGCGGCAGAGCACCGTTCACACGCCAGCGGCCGAGTGAGTGGGGATCCATGCGGGTGAGGTTGCGAATCTCCTCGTCGCGGATATTGCCGGCCCACAGCAGGGCGTACGAGAGGAAGAAGCGTTGCTCGGGGGTGAAGCCGTTGTCGTTGCCCAGAGGAGCGTCCTTGGTAGCGTTCTTGAATGCTTGGAAGGCTACGTTCAAGCCACCGTGGTCGGCGATGTTCTCACCCAGGGTGAGGTCACCATTGGCCTTCAGGTCGGGCAGTACACTGATGTTGTTGAAGAAGTCCACCATCACCTGCGTGCGAGCCTTGAAGTTCTCGGCATCCGTAGCGGTCCACCAGTCGGCCAAGTTGCCGTTGAGGTCGAACTGACGGCCTTGGTCGTCGAATCCGTGGGTCATCTCGTGACCAATCACCACGCCGATGGCTCCGTAGTTGAAGGCATCGTCGGCATTCATGTCGAAGAAGGGATACTGCAGGATGCCGGCGGGGAAGCAGATTTCGTTGGTCGTCGGGTTATAGTAAGCGTTCACGGTCTGCGGAGTCATGTACCACTCATCCTTGTCCACGGGCTTGTTGAACTTCTCCTCCACCATCTTGTTCCAAGTGAAGAGGTTGGCACGCTTCACGTTGGCCCAATAGGAGTCGTTGGTGACTTCCAGGTCGGTGTAGTCGCGCCACTTATTGGGATAGCCCACCTTCACGTAGAAGGCGTCGAGTTTCTCCACAGCCTTGGCCTTGGTGGTGTCGCTCATCCACTCCTGTGCCATGATGCGTTCCTTCAAGGCAATCTGCAGGTTCTTCACGAGAGCCTCCATGCGCTCCTTAGCAGCAGCGGGGAAGTACTTCTGTACGTACATGTGTCCCACGGCCTCGCCCAGCAGGCTGTTCAGGGTGCTGACGGCACGTTTCCAGCGGGGGCTCTGCTCCTGACGGCCGGAGAGGGTGCGTCCGTAGAAGTCGAAGTTCTGGGCCACGAAGTCGTCGCTCAGGAAGCTGGCGGCGCTGTCAATCAGTTTCCACTCCATGTAGGCCTTCTGGCCATCCACGGGAACTTCGTTCAGGATGGCGATAACCTCCTTCAGCTGAGTGGGTTGACCCACGTTAATCTCCTGCACACCGGCAATGCCAAGGGTAGTGAAGTATCCGTCCCAGTCGATGCCCGCATACTCTTTCTTGAAGTCGGCAACGGTCATCTTGTGGTAGCTGTTCTCGGGCACACGCAGTTCGATCTTGCCCAGCGAAGCCTTGGCGATGCGGGTCTCGATGGCAAGCACGGCGTTCATTTTCTTCTGTGCCGTAGCCTCGTCGTAGCCTGCCAGCTGGAACATCTTGACGATGTGCTCCATGTATTTGGTACGAATCTGCTTGGTGGCCTCATCGTCCTCGGTGTAGTAGTCCTTCTGTCCGAGGCTGAGTCCGCCCTGCGACAGTTGGAAGATGTTCTTGCTGCTCTCTTTCATGTCGGCGTCGATGTACTCACCGAAGTAGCCCGACACGCCGTTCATGCCCAGCTTGGTCATCAGCGGGAAAATCTCGCTGCGGTCCTTCACTGCTTCGATGGCAGCCAACTCCTCTTTTATAGGAGTCATTCCGTCGGCGTTCAGCTTCACGCTGTCCATCACGATGTTGTAGAGGTCGCCAATCTTCTGCTCGATGCTGCCCTGCTGGTGCTTCTCGGCAGCCAAGCCGGTGATGAGATCGCGCATCTGCTTGCGGTTGTTCTCCGCCAGCTCGTCGAAGCTGCCGAAGCGTGCATACTCAGCCGTCAACGGATGGTTCTTAATCCATCCGCCGCAGGCATACTGATAGAAATCGGTGCCCGGCAGTGCCGTCGTGTCCATGTTTTCGTACTTGATGCCTACAGTCATAGTTTCTCCTTTTTTCGCTCCGCAGGATGCCAGGGTGAGCAGCGCAGCGGTAGCCAATGGTAAATAGTGACTTGTTTTCATAATTAATATATGTATGGTTTATGAATTCAGTGTCTCCAGTTCGGTGGAAGCCTGCTCCCACTCTTCCACCACCTCGTCCAACTCTTTCTTCTTGGCGGTGTGCTTCTCGTAGAGGGCCATGTCCGACGCTCCCTCGGGGGTGGCCATTTGATCCTCCAGAGCACGGATGTCCGCCTCCAGCTTCTCGATGCGGCTCTCGCAGTCGGCCACGTGCTTCTCGGCCTTACGGATCTTCTTGGTCAGCTCCTTTTGGGCCTCGTAGTCGAGCTTCGTGTCCGACGCGGCGGCAGCGGCTTCGCCCTTAGGGGCACCAGCCTCCTGGCGCGACAGGGTGGGCTGCAGTTCGTTCAGACTCTCTATCTTCTTCTTTTGCAGGAAGTCGTAGATGCCTCCCAGGTGTTCCTTCACCCGACCGCCACCGAACTCGTAGACCTTCGTCACGAGCCCGTCGAGGAACTCGCGGTCGTGGCTCACCACGATGACGGTTCCGTCGAAGTCGCGGATGGCGTCCTTCAGCACATCCTTCGACCGCATGTCGAGGTGGTTGGTAGGCTCATCGAGAATCAGCAGGTTGACAGGCTCCAGCAGCAGACGAATCATCGCCAGTCGGCTACGCTCACCGCCGGAGAGCACCTTCACCTTCTTGTCCGAGGCCTCGCCGCCGAACATGAAAGCGCCCAGTATGTCGCGTATCTTCAGCCGGATGTCGCCCACGGCCACACGGTCGATGGTGTCGAACACGGTCAGGTTCTCGTCGAGCATCTGTGCCTGGTTCTGCGCGAAGTAACCTATCTGCACGTTGTGGCCGATGGTGAGTTTGCCGTCGAAGGGAATCTCGCCCATGATGCACTTCACCAGGGTGGATTTACCTTCGCCGTTCTTGCCCACGAAGGCCACCTTTTCGCCCCGGCTGATGGTGAGATTCACGTGGTCGAACACCACATGGTCGCCATACGCCTTGCGCACCTCGTCGGCTATGACAGGATAGTTGCCGCTGCGTATGGCTGCGGGGAACTTCAGGTGCAGAGCGGAGTTGTCCTCCTCGTCAATCTCTATGGGGACAATCTTCTCCAACTGCTTGATGCGGCTCTGCACCTGCACGGCCTTGGTAGCCTTGTAGCGAAACCGTTCGATGAAGGCCTCGGTGTCCTGTATCTGTTTCTGTTGGTTCTCGTACGCCCGCAGCTGTTGCTCGCGCCGTTCGCGTCGCAGCACCACATATTGGTCGTAGGGCACCTTGTAGTCGTAGATTCGTCCGCACGAGATTTCGATGGTGCGGGTGGTGACGTTGTTGATGAACGCGCGGTCGTGGCTCACCAGCACCACAGCGTTACACCGGTTGGCGAGGAAGTTCTCCAGCCACTGGATGCTCTCTATGTCGAGGTGGTTGGTAGGCTCGTCGAGAAGCAACACGTCGGGGTGTTGCAGCAAGAGCTTGGCCAGCTCGATGCGCATGCGCCAGCCGCCGCTGAACTCCGAGGTGGGGCGGTCGAAGTCCGACCGCTGAAAGCCCAAGCCTATCAGCGTGCGTTCTATCTCCGCCTGGTAGTTGGTGCCACCCATCATCTGAAACCGCTCGTTCTCGTGCGAGAATCGCTCTATCAGTTTCTGATAATCCTCCGACTCATAGTCCGTGCGGTCGGCCAACTCCTGGTTCATGCGTTGGATGTCCGCCTGCATCTTGGCAATGTGTTCGAAGGCTTTCTCGGCCTCCTCCATCACCGTGTGCGTATCGCTCAGTATCATCACCTGAGGCAGATAGCCTATCGTAGTATCTTTGGGCACGGCCACCTGTCCGGCAGTGGGCTGCTGGATGCCTGCGAGAATCTTCAACATGGTGGACTTGCCCGCGCCGTTCTTACCGACCAGAGCGATGCGGTCTTTCTTGTTGATGACGTAGGAGACATCCTCGAACAAAGGCGTTGCGCCAAACTCTACTTGTAATCCTTCAACTGAAATCACTGTTCTATATCTGAAAAGTTCTCGGGGCCGAGCGGCGTACCGCCCACCCCGCATTCGCGAATTTTGTCGCAAAAGTAGTGGATTTAATCCGAATTAAGTAGTGTAAGGGTTAATATTAACGTATGTTGGGGAAATAGACAATGCTTTGCCGCAGACTATAGCCGGGCGGGATGAAAAATGAGCCTAGGCTCAAGTGCCGATAAACCTAGGGTCAAGTGCCATCAAGCCTTGGGTCAATGTCCAATGAGCCTAGACTCGTTTAATGACGACCCTTCGGTCATTTCCAAGTGCGAGCTGACCGCTGTTCGGAAGCACTCTCTATCGAGAACGGAACCTGCTCGACGGTCGCCCAGGGACGGACCTATACAATAACAAATCAGGCTGTCGCAAACATCACGTTTTCGACAGCCTTTTATTTCTAAACATTTATAAATATGTAGCGGGACCCGGGATTGAACCGGGGACCTCATGATTATGAATCATGCGCTCTAACCAGCTGAGCTATCCCGCCATTGATTTTCAAATCCGGCTGCAAAGGTATGCACTATTTTTCACCCGTGCAATACTTAGCCTCACTTTTTTCAAAGAAAGTTTTCGTGGTGTGCGCTTAGTGGCTCATACTGAGGTGGTTCCTATTCATATTAAATTCCTACACGGCCAAGTGCATAAGGACTCGCCTAAGTTGAATTATCTAATTTCTCTAAAATAATTGTCCGTTTTCACTTGAATCTCAAATAATATGTGTATTTTGCGACCGTCTGATTGACTCATCGTCGTCAGCTACGCCTATGGAAAAGAATAAAGTACACATTGAATACATGCTAAGCGCTGTATCGGGGACTATCTTATGGAACACCATCTCCACCCCAGCGGGGCTGGAGGGATGGTTTGCCCACAAGGTAACGGCCAAAGAGGACATCTTCACCTTCCAGTGGGGAAAGACCGAAATCCGACAAGCGAAGGTCACCAACATCCGGACAGGGTCGTTCATCCGTTTCCATTGGATGGACGAGGAAGACCCCAAGGCCTATTTCGAGATTAAGATCTCTGCCAACGAGCTCACCAACGACTACGTGATAGAGGTGACCGACTTCGCCGAACCGGGCGAAGAGGAGGACCTGAGAGACCTATGGGACTCCCAAATAGAAGACCTTCGCCGCACGAGCGGAGTGTAAGTTCATAAAAATCTTGAAATAATAGGTGTATTGCGGTTTTTATGCTACCTTTGCAGTTCGATTGCAAAGAGATAGAACATAGAGCATGTTTCGCATAAAGAAATTAGATATATTCATCATCAAGAGTTTCGTATTCTTGCTGATAGGCACATTCTTCATCTGCCTGTTCATCTTTATGATGCAGTTCCTCTGGATGCACGTGGACGATATGGTAGGTAAAGGACTTAGCATCGGCACCCTCATCCAATTCTTCTATTACTCAGCACTCTCACTGGTACCCGTGTCGCTGCCACTGGCCATCCTGCTGGCTTCGCTCATCACATTCGGCAACTTCGGCGAACGGTTCGAGCTGCTCTCCATGAAAGCCGCCGGCATCCCACTGATGCGCATCATGCGCCCACTGATTATCTTCATCGGCTGTGTCTGCGGCATGTCGTTCTATTTCCAGAATGTGACGGTACCCGAATCGCAGACGAAACTATGGACACTGCTCTTCTCCATGAAACAGAAGTCGCCGGAGCTAGACATCCCCGAAGGAGCGTTCTACCGCATCAGCGACTACAACATCTACGTGAAGAAGAAAGACCCGGACACAGGTATGCTCTACGGAGTGATGATATACAACTTCTCGGACGGATTCGAGAACGCACACATCATACAGGCGGACTCGGGCCGCATGGAGGTGACGGCGGACAAGGAACACCTGCAGCTGCACCTCTACAACGGCGAGCAGTTCGAGAACCTGCGCCAGCAGACCGCGCAATCGCGCAACGTGCCCTACCGGCGCGAATCGTTCAGCGAAAAGCACAGCCTCATAGAGTTCGACTCCAACTTCAACATGATGGACGAGAGCTTCATGAGTTCACAGTCGCAGTCGAAGAACATGAACGAGCTGAAACACAGCATCGACTCCATGTCCACCCGCTTCGACAGCATCGGCCGCAGCTACTACACCGATGCCAAGACGCGCATCAACGTGGTCGCCTCGCTCAACCACCACGACTCGCTGCTCCTGGAGAAGTCCGCCGAGAAAACGCTGAATATGGACAGCATCTTCCGCATGAAGAGCAAAGCGGACCAGAAGCGGCTGCTGCAGTCGGCCACCACCCGTGTGAACAACATGAAGAGCGACTTCACGTTCCGAGGCTCCATGATGAAGGACTCCGACCGCTCGCTGCGCCGTCACCAGTTGGAGTGGAACAACAAAATCGCCCTCTCGCTGGCCTGCATGATATTCCTCTTCATCGGTGTCCCCCTGGGAGCCATCATCCGCAAGGGCGGACTGGGAATGCCGGTCATCGTGTCGGTCGTCATCTTCCTTATATATTATATAGTAGACACCATGGGTAAGAAGATGGCGCGCGACGGAACGTGGGAGATTTGGTTCGGTGCCTGGATCAGCACCTTCGTGCTGGTGCCGATGGGTGTCTTCTTCACCTACAAGTCAAACAACGACTCCGTGGTGTTCAACATCGATGCTTACAAGGCGCTGTTCACACAGCTGCTGGGACTGCGCACGAAACGTCACTATACCAAGAAAGAGGTGATAATAAACGACCCGAACTACGACATAGTAGCCGAGCAACTGCGCCAACTGAGCGACACGTGCCAAGCCTACGCCAACGAGCGTCAGCTCGGCAAGGCTCCGAATTACCTCAGTCTCTTCTTCCACTGTCGGCCAGACAACACCGTGGCGGAAATCAACACGCAGCTGGAGGCCATCATAGAGGACCTCTCCAACAGCCGCAACAACCGCATCATACTGGCACTCAACGATTACCCGATAATCTTCATCGCAGCGCACAAGAATCCGTTCAGCAAGCCGTGGATGAGCTTCGTGGCAGGGATATTGTTCCCCGTGGGCCTCGTCCTCTACTTCCGCGTGTGGCGCTTTAGCCTGCGGCTGAACAAGGACCTGAAGCAGATTGTTGAGACCAACCGGGCTATAGAGACTTACATAGAACAAATCAAGAACGAAAACAATAAAGACTAAGAATATGGGACAGGTTAAGTTAAACACCATCGACGAAGCTGTCGAGGACTTCCGCCAAGGAAAGTTCGTCATCGTGGTCGATGATGAAGACCGTGAGAATGAGGGCGATTTGATTATCGCCGCCGAGAAGATTACCGCCGACGACGTAAACTTCATGCTGAAATATGCGCGTGGCGTACTCTGTGCGCCCATCACCATCTCCCGTTGCAAGGAGTTGGAACTGGCTCACCAGGTGGACGACAACACCTCGCTGCTGGGCACACCGTTCACCGTCACCGTCGACAAGATTGACGGATGCACCACGGGCGTGTCAGCCGCCGACCGTGCCAACACCATCCGCGCGCTGGCCGACCCGCAGTCGACCCCGCAGACCTTCGGCCGTCCGGGACATGTCAATCCACTCTACGCACAAGATAAAGGCGTACTCCGCCGCGCCGGACACACCGAGGCAGCCATCGACCTGGCTCGCATGGCGGGACTCTACCCTGCCGGTGCGCTGATGGAAATCATGAACGAAGACGGTACCATGGCCCGACTCCCTCAGTTGCGCGCCTTCGCCGACGAGCACAACCTGAAGCTCATCTCCATCCACGACATGATAGCCTACCGACTGAAAGAAGAGTCGATGGTGGAGAAAGGTGTAGAGGTGAGCATGCCCACCGAGTACGGACAGTTCCACCTGATACCCTTCCGCCAGAAATCCAACGGACTGGAGCACATCGCCCTCTTCAAGGGTGAGTGGAAGGAGGACGAGTCGATACTCGTTCGCGTACACTCCTCTTGCGCCACCGGCGACATCTTCGGATCGCTGCGTTGCGACTGCGGCGAGCAACTGCACAAAGCCATGCAGATGATTGAGAAAGAGGGCAAAGGCGTGCTGGTGTACCTGAAACAGGAGGGTCGCGGCATCGGACTCATGGAGAAGATGAAAGCCTACAAACTACAGGAGGACGGCATGGACACCGTGGACGCCAACATCTGTCTGGGTCACCTAGCCGATGAGCGAGATTATGGCGTAGGAGCACAAATCCTGCGTGAACTGGGTGTGCACAACATGCGTCTGCTCACCAACAACCCGGTGAAGCGCATCGGCTTGGAGGCATACGGATTGAAGATAGTGGAGAACGTGCCCATCGAGATCACGCCCAACAAGTACAACGAGCGTTACTTGAAGACGAAGAAGGAGCGCATGGGACACACGCTGCACTTCAACAACTAAGTCCTCACGGCAATACTCATTCAAACAAAAGATTTAACAAACAACGAAATAAAGGAATAAAGTTATGAACAATCTATCAGACCGTTTAAACAGACTCTCTCCGTCGGCTACTCTTGCCATGTCGCAAAGAAGCAACGAGCTCAAAGCACAGGGAGTGGACGTCATCAACCTGAGTGTAGGCGAACCGGACTTCAACACGCCCGACCACATCAAAGAGGCAGCCAAGCAGGCTATCGATGACAACTTCTCGAAATACTCTCCCGTCCCCGGATACCCGGCACTGCGGGAAGCTATCGTAGCCAAGTTGAAAAACGAGAATGGCGTGGACTATACGGCAGCCCAGATCAGCGTGTCCAACGGAGCAAAACAGTGTGTCTGCAATGTCATCATGACTTTAGTAGGCGACGGCGACGAGGTAATCGTGCCCGCCCCCTATTGGGTTAGCTACCCCGAAATGGTGAAGCTGGCCGACGGCACACCCGTCATCGTCAGCGCAGGCATCGACCAGGACTTCAAGATTACGCCTGCCCAACTGGAGGCCGCCATCACACCGAAGACACGTGCTCTCATCCTCTGCTCACCGTCCAACCCGACGGGTTCGGTTTACAGCAAGCAGGAGCTGGCCGGACTGGCCGCCGTGCTGGCAAAGCATCCACAGGTGATGGTTGTGGCCGACGAGATTTACGAGCACATCAACTACGTGGGCAAGCACGAGAGCATCGCACAGTTCGCTGAGGTGAAGGACCAGGTTGTCATCATCAACGGTGTCTCCAAGGCTTATGCCATGACCGGTTGGCGTATCGGTTTCGCTGCCGGACCGGATTGGGTCATCAAGGCCTGCAACAAACTGCAGGGACAGTACACCTCAGGCCCCTGCTCCGTATCACAGAAAGCTGCCGAGGCCGCTTACCGTGGCACACAAGCTCCTGTGGAGCAGATGCGTCAAGCCTTCGAGCGCCGTCGCGACCTGATAGTGAAGCTGGCAAAGGAGATTCCGGGCTTCGAGGTGAACGTGCCGCAGGGTGCCTTCTACCTCTTCCCCAAGTGCGACCAGTACTATGGCAAGTCGGCCGGCGACCGCAAGATCAACGACTCCAACGACTTGGCAATGTACCTATTGGAGGTGGGCCATGTGGCCTGCGTAGGCGGTGCCGCCTTCGGTGCCCCTGAGTGCATCCGCATGAGCTACGCCACCTCCGATGAGAACATCGTGGAGGCTATGCGCCGCATGAAGGTTGCTCTAGCAGAGCTGAAGTAAGGCCCTACTGCGACGGGGATTTAAGTTTCCTGCAATAAGATGAAAGTTCCTGCAGCGAGACAACAGTTCCATGCGGGATAACAGATTCCTGCGACAAGACAAAAGTCCCCATGCGAGATGACAGTCCCCGGGAATAAGGCGAAATTCCCTGCAGCGGTATAACGGTCCCTACGACGGAGACTTAAGCCACTTGCAGCGAAACGATGGCTCCGCACAGGCTTCAATACAAACAAAAATATCCGCACGTTCTCTGATGGATGTGCGGATATTTTTGTTTGCGATGATAATCAACCGTTATCTGCGTGAGCGGCTGTTGGAAGAACCACTTTGCTTGGTAGCGTTCTGCCGAACCGTACCTGAGGTGCTGTGCGACGAAGAGGACTGTCTCACGGACTCGTTGCGGTTAGAATTGGACGAGCGGGTCTGCATACTCTGGCGACTCTGTGAGGAGCCGTTGCTCTCGTAGCGCTGGCTGTGCCCGGACTGTACCTTTATATTATTACGGGTATTGCTACTGCCCGATTGCACATTGTTGCTCTGGCTCGGTTGACCATTGTCGCGTTGACCAGACACGTTGTTGCTACGCTGACCGGAGAAACTATTGTTGCGCGTGTTGTTGTTCTGCTGAATCTCCCGACGCTGGCCGTGTCCAGACTGACTATTGTCGCGACCACCAAGGCTGAACGATGAGCGGCTGTTGCCATTGTCGCGGTCCATCGGTCTACCCGGCTGCGAGTCACGTTGCGAGCCCATCTCGAAGTGGAACGAACGATTGCCATTATTGGGCTTAGCCGGCTTTGAGTTATAAGACTCTTGGCGGTGGTTATTGCCGTAGCGTGAACCATTGCGGTCGCTGTTGGGATTGAAATGGAAATCGTTCCAACGGTGCGTGTTGTAATCGTGATGTCCACGGATGTTGCACAACGGACCGGAGTAGTGCGGCTGACGATAGCGGCCCGTATAGAAACCTCCTGCATAGTGCGATCGGTTGTGACCGCCGCAGTAGGTGAAGTAAACATTCGGCAGGGAGTAGTAGAAGTGCGTCAGGTCCGAATAGACATTGAGGATGCGCAGCAACAGGTTTCCACCATTCGTGTAGAAGGGGCGATAGAAATAGTCCTTGTTAGCGAAAGCGAGGTATTGCGAACGGGTGAGCACGTAACTCAGGTCCTCATTGCGGTAGTCGAGGCACTCGTAGTAGTAGTCCACATCGCTCTCATAACCATACACCACACCGTCCATCACGCGGTTGACCTCGGAGAAGAAGTCGTAGTTTATCTCGTAGACATCCTGGTACTGAGCGTTACTAAGGTTTAGCTCGTAAGCCATACGATCGGACAAGAGACGTGCGTTCTGACGAAGCTCGGAAAGACTCATCCTTGTGTATCCCGACATGTTCAGCGTCAAGCAGAAGATGCTGACTAAAGAAATAATCAATCGTTTCATAATCGTACTGTTTTATGTTTGTTCTGACGCAAAGATAAGCGAACATTTTCCCTCCCGACGACAGAATTAGCCTAAATGTCGATAGGAATTTCCCTAAATGTTATTCGGGATTATCCACCAGACGGATGCCATTCTCCTCCAACAGGATGAGATGTTTCTTGTAGAGCTCGCCCACAGCCTTCTTGAAGGTCTTCTTACTGACCTCAAACTCAGCGTATATTTCCTCGGCATCACTCTTGTCGTGGAAGGGGATGAACCCTTGGTGCGACTTTATATAATGTAGGAGTGATTCGGCAAAGTCGTCCACCTTGCGGGGACCGCCCCTCTGGAGCTCCAGGTCAATCTTGCCATCGGGACGCACCTGCTTGACGAAAGCGGACAGGTGATTGCCCATCTTTATCGGCTGGAATATCTCGGACTGGTAAATCAAGCCGCTGTAGCGGTTGTCGACAATCACCTTGTAGCCCAAGTCGGTATGTTGCCACACCAGGGCGTCGACCACCTGACCTTCGCGGTAACGAGGCATCTCCTTGGAGAGGAAATGCTCCACCTTGGCAGAGGCCATGATGCGGTAACTCTCCTCGTCGATGTAGACATAGACCAGGTAGCGATGGCCCACCACCATCTTCAGCTTCTGCTCGCGAAAGGGGACGAAGAGGTCCTTCATCAGTCCCCAGTTGAGGAAGGCACCGAACTGATTGGTCCAAGCCACCTCGAGGGAGGCGAACTCACCCACCTGTACGTAAGGGGTGAGGGTGGTCGCTATCAGCCGCTCTTCGTTATCGAGGTAGATGAAAACATTCAGCAGGTCGCCGGGCTTGCAGTTCTCTGGTACATAGCGGGTGGGGAGCAATATCTCTCCGTCTTCGTCGCCATCGAGGTAGACACCAAAGTCCACGTTCTTCACCACTTTTAGTTGGTTATATTTTCCTAGTTTTACGTGCATATCGTTGTATCGTTACTATTCGTTTGTTGGTTCATTGTCCGCCTCAGCCGTGCGGTTCGAATTGGCCGGATTGCTAGCCTCGGCCTGTATGGTGCCGTCCACCAGATGGATGGTGCGGTCGGTCATAGATGCCAACCCCTCATCGTGGGTGACGATGACGAAGG